>CBFGXU010000008.1:0-33685 GCA_965652935.1 uncultured Nitrosomonas sp. | reverse complement strand
GATTCATGGCCAAACATTTTCAAAAAATCCAAATCCACTGGCAAGCCATCAAAATGGCAGCACAGTTTGTCGCGCCCTATAAGCGCCAAGTCATCTACAGCTTGCTGGCTTTGTTCTTTACTGCGGCGATTACATTGTCGATCGGACAAGGAATCCGATTGCTGATCGACCAGGGATTTGCGACCCAGTCAAAGGATCTGTTGAGCCAATATGTCGTGATATTTTTATTGCTGGTAATCGCCCTGGCTGCAGGCACCTTTACCCGCTATTACTGGGTCACTTGGCTGGGCGAGCGAGTGATTGCGGATATCCGACGCAAGGTGTTCAATCATCTGATCCATCTGCATCCAGGATTTTTTGAGGAAAATCGCAGCCTCGAGATTCAGTCGCGCCTGACTGCCGACATGACGTTACTGCAAGCCGTCATCGGATCGTCCATTTCTTTCGCATTGCGTAATTTCATCATGATGCTGGGCGGCATTATCTGGTTGTTCATCACCAATGCGAAGCTGACGGCGCTGGTGATGGTTTGCGTGCCGCTAGTGGTGATCCCAATTCTGGTATATGGCCGCCGGGTGCGGCATTTGTCGCGCCAGAGTCAGGACAAGGTTGCCACGGTGGGCGCTTATGTCGGTGAAGTGCTCGGGCAGATTAAAACGGTACAGGCCTACAATCACCAATCCATTGATCAGCATAAATTTCACGACCAAGTGGAAGAGGCTTTTATGGTCGCAAAACAGCGCACCACGCAACGCGCTTTACTGATCACCATCGTTATCCTGCTGGTGCTGGGTGCGGTGGGGTTGATGCTCTGGGTGGGTGGCATGGATGTGATCGAAGGCCGCATCAGTGCAGGCGAGCTGGCAGCTTTTGTTTTTTACAGCGTGATCGTCGGCTCGGCGGTTGCCTCTATTTCAGAAGTCATCGGCGAATTACAGCGCGCCGCCGGCGCTGCCGAGCGAACCATGGAATTATTACAGGCGCCCAATCTGATTCGATCGCCTGAAAATCCCCATCCACTGCCGAAAGTATCCGGAAATATCGCCATTCAGCAATTATGCTTCGCCTACCCTTCACGCCCCGATGTATTGGCCATCAACGAACTGACACTCAATATCCGCGCAGGCGAGACGCTGGCGCTGGTAGGGCCTTCCGGTGCGGGTAAATCGACCCTGTTTGATTTGCTGTTGCGCTTCTTTGACAGCCAATCCGGCTGTATCAAGCTGGAAGGCATCGATATCCGGCATCTGGAGATTTTCGCCTTGCGCCGGTGCTTTGCGCTGGTGTCGCAAAATCCGGTGCTGTTTCATGGCACCATCAGCGACAATCTGCGCTACGCGCGCCCCGATGCCAGCGATGCGGAAATGGAAACTGCCGCCAATGCGGCGTATGCGCACGAATTCATTTCTAAATTGCCGGAAGGCTATCAAACGCATTTGGGTGATTCAGGAACAGGTTTATCCGGCGGTCAAAAACAGCGACTGGCCATTGCACGCGCTTTATTGGCCGATGCGCCGATTCTTTTGCTGGATGAGGCTACCAGTGCATTAGATGCCCAGAGCGAGTATTGGGTGCAGCAAGCGCTGCAACAGCTGATGCGCAACCGCACCACGTTGGTCATTGCTCATCGTCTGGCGACCGTTCAATCAGCTGACCGGATTGCCGTGCTTGATCATGGGCGCCTGGATGCCCTGGGCACGCATGCCGAGTTGTTGCAGTTAAGTCCTTTATATGCACGGCTGGCTGCATTGCAATTACAGCCTCAATAAGAATCATCCTGAGTGATCCTGATCGGTTGCCTGACTATTCAAGCTGGCGCCAGCGGATTGAATCACCCGCGATAAGGTTCTGCGCGCAGCACGCATGCCTGCTGCCATATGCAGTAACGTACTCAAATGAACTGAGCGTTTCAGTAATAATATCATCAGACGCCCTGGATTCACCCCGCCATCCGGATATACCGCGCCAAGCAGCGCTTGTGGCGGTGAGAATTGAACCGGATCGATGATGGCGCGCACAGCGATAAACGGAATACGCGCTGCTGCAGCCACTGCCGCAACCGCACCGCTTTCCATATCAACCGCACAAGCCTCTGTGACTTGCGCCAGGTCCCATTTTGCTTTTTCACTCGTCAATGGCACTGCACTGTTGGCTAATATGCCGTTGACTACGGTGATATCAGCCGGGAGTGAATCTTGCAGACGATTGCGCCAGACCCTGTCTACCGGCAACTGCTCACTGGCATGAATAGCATCTGGTAATATCAGATCACCCGGCTTCAGGTTGGAATCCAATGCGCCAGCGACGCCAAAGCTCACCAGCGCAGCTGCACCATGCTGCTGCAGCCCTTCTGCCGCGGTCCGTGCTGCCTGCGCACCCATACCGCTCAACCACAAAATCGCATGATCTTCAATCTGCGTTATCTGATTGAATGGAATATACGCCGAAGATACGCAACTGGCTTCAGCCCGCAACGCCGTCACCAAGCCAGTTACATTCATGTCGGTTATATCCTAATCAGTGTACGGTAACGCGCCAGCGCCCATAGGGGGAAAAATTTTGAATAACCGTGATAACGCAAATAGAAAACGCGCGGGAAACCAGGAGCTGTAAACCAAGGTTCTTCCCATAAATGATCACTCGACTGATTACGCAATAAATAACTGATCCCTCTGCGCACCGATTCACTGTTGACTTCACCGGCCGCCATCAAACCCAGTAGGGCCCAGGCCGTTTGGAATGCCGTGCTGGTCTCGGCAAACTGGCCTGCAAGGTTGGCATCAAAATAGGAGTCGTTGGTTTCCCCCCAGCCGCCATCGGCTCTTTGCACCGATTTCAACCACTTCACAGCCCGTCGGACCGAAGTGTGCTGCATATCGAACTTGGCCAAGCGGAAGGCTTCCAGAACAGACCAGGTGCCATATATATAATTGGTACCCCAGCGCCCGAACCAGGAACCGTTTTTCTCCTGTTCCCGCAACAGAAAATTGATACCGCGCAAAACTTCGCGCTGGTGTCTTCCGTATTTTCCGAGCAAGCCAACACAACGTGCCGTCACATCGCTCGTGGGCGGATCAATCAGTGCACCGTGATCGGCAAACGGGATTTCGTTCAGATAATGGTAGACATTATTGATATCAAACGCAGCAAAACCGCCATTGCGCGATTGCATACCCGCCAGCCAATTGGCTGCCCGTTCAAGAGATTTCTGATGCCGCTCCGCACCGCCCTGATCCAGCGCCCAGGCCACTGCAGCGGTATCATCGAGATCCGGATAATGCGGATTGGCATATTGAAAAGCCCAGCCGCCGCCCGGCAGATCCGGACAATTGTCACGCCAGTCACCTGGCTCATCCAGAATCTGCTGTTGCACCAACCAGTCGAGTGCTTGCTGTACCGGTTTCTGGTCAGTCGTTGAATCTTCCTGTAACGCCAGGCTAGTCAACACTGTATCCCAGATCGGTGAGGTACAAGGCTGGCACCAAGTGCGTTCTCCCTCGTCAACCAATAATCCGCGCAATGCGTTTCGGCACTGTACCCGGCTGGGGTGATCATACGCATAACCCAGTAATGTTAATGCCTCATGTGCATTGACCATTGCTGGAAAAATGGCACCAATACCACATTCACCGTTCAGACGCTCGAGTGTCCAGCTTTCTGCGCGGCGAAGGGCGTATTGACGTAGCGATTGGGGAAGATAGGGTTCTACTCGTGACAATAGCCGTTCTACCAGCATAAAAAGGCGTTTGAGCAAGGTATCTGCCTTCGGAAAATAGTTTGTTTCTTCCTCCGGCGGAACAATGAACAATTCGCCAATATCGACTTGGCGTGGATTAACGGCCTGTGCCTTCAGCGTGCATAAAATGGATAAAGGCACCATTACGGTACGTGACCAGTAAGAGACCTTACTGAGATGGAAAGGAAACCAGCGCGGCAATAACACCAACTCCGCCGGCACGACAGGCACGCCACGCCAAGGGATCTGCCCATACATTGCCAGCAGCAAGCGGGTAAAAACATTGGCTTTGGCTGCACCACCATGCGCCAGAATGGCTTCCCGCGCGCGCACCATATGCGCCGCATCGGGCGAATCACCGACCAGCTTCAAAGCATAATACGATTTAATAGTGCAACTGATATCAAACGCGCCACCATAATAGAGTGGCCAACCGCCGTGCCTAAGATCCTGTTTCTCACGGATAAAGCGCGCAATTTTTTTTTCCAGGATGACGTCTATTTCATCCATGAAATGCATCATCAAGATATATTCCGCAGGAATTGTGCAGTCAGCTTCCAGCGGAAAGCACCAGTGCCCGTCCCTATTCTGCAAAGACAATATAGCCTCACGAGCTTGCGTGAATTTCTCGTCCAGCTCACTTACATTGATTTCTTCCTGATTCAAATCCGATATTGTATGCGACACAGGTATTTTACCTTTAAAAGCCATACTACTCGGTTGCTGCAATATATCAAATGTTCTCTGAGATCCGTCCATATATTCCTAAGCGCTATATCGATAGCGTCACAAATTTTCCAATAGGTATAAGTATATATACCAGCTTTGTCTAGCTCTACTTTATTTTTGTAAGATTTTTCCTATCAGTAGTTAAAGCTCAGTCAGCCTGATGATCTGATTTTAATCAGAATTTATTTTCTGTTGAGGCTTTGTTTTAGATTTTTCTGAGTCCTTTTCAAAAGGGTTATCTTGAAAAGGCTCATAATAAAGATCCAGGGGTAATTTGCCATCATGCACCAGAAACTCACGCTGCTGCATAGAGGCTTCTCGTACAAACAAGTAAGGATCTAATGCAGCTTCATCCCGAATACGCATAGGCCCCACTAAACGAGCCCGTTTGTCGATAGCTCCCAGAATTGTTAAAGGCGCAGCAAATGATGTACCCACCGCAATGCCTGCATAGAAAAGTACATTAGTCAACAGGCCAACCGGAATATTCGTGACATCGCGTTGACTGCTGGGTCCAAGAAGTGGAATAAATAAATAAGAACCTGGGGTTACTCCCCATACACCTAATGTCTGGCCGAAATCTTCATCGTGCTTTTGTAAACCCATATGAGTCGCCATATCAAAAAGCCCAAATAAACCAATCGATGAGTTTACAGCAAAACGCAAAGTATCCTCAAAACCCTGTTTCACCTTGCCCTGCAAGAAAGAATTCAGAACCACATTGGGATAAGATAGATTATCATAGAAATTTCCAATTGATCGCTGCGCTGCATTAGGCACATAATCAATGTAGACATTCACAATAGGTTCAAATATCGCCCGATCCACCCGATCAGTAAAATCATAAGCAGCACGGTTAACTTTCTCATGGGGATCAATAGGGTCTAAATCCTGATCACTATTTTTTGGGGTTGTTGCACAACCTTGCAGAATGGTAATACAGATAAGCAATACAGTAAGAAACAAATGCTTGTTATTTATTATCGAATTTATATCTCTCAAAATTCCAATATTCTCAATTACTTATTTATAGAACCACCAGCTTTTAAGCTTCTCTGCGTATAAGACATGCGACGTCTATGAGTAAAAGGCATGCGCCTCATAATCAATCCTTTACTCAACAGCCATTCAATTTCATCAACCAGCGCCTGGCGCACTGAATTTTGAGGAAAACCAAGCTCATTTACCGCTTTTTCGCTATCAAAGAACATGGGATAACGCGCCAATCGCACACCTGTAAGGAGAGCTCTTGGCGGTCGGTGCGTCACATAATCAGCCACAAACTCAGAGACTGCACCTGCGACCAAAGCAAGCCAATAGGGTATACGCTGCTTTGGCATAGTCAAACCCGTGATTTCTTCAATCCATTGCAACAGCTCACCCAACGTCAAATTTTTATTACCTAAAATATATCGCTCACCTACACGACCACGCTCAGCTGCCAGGATATGACCTCTTGCTACATCCCGAACATCGACCATATTAAAACCGCAATCAAGGTAGGCTGGAGTCTTGGAATTCAAGAAATCGAGAATCATTCGGGTAGGTGGTGTTATCAAACGGTCTCCAGGGCCAACCGGTAATGTGGGAGCCACGATAACAACAGGCAACCCTTTTTCTGCAGCTTTAAATGCTGCTTGTTCAGCAAGAAATTTGGAACGACAGTACGGACCTGGCATCTCACTCAGTGTACGTTCTACCGATGCATCCACTTGCCTGTTCCTATGCGCACTTCCGGTTAGAATCGATTCAGTCGAAGTATATACCACCACTTCAATATCATGCTTTGCTACCTCAGCAAAGATCGTCCGTGTTCCTTCAAAGTTAACGAGATTAAAATCACTTTTTCGAAGAGCCCATAAATTTGGATTGGCTGCTAAATGATAGACTCTGTGGACTCCCTTAAGTGCTTTACGAACTACATCAGCATCACAAATTGAACCACGCACGACCTCTACAGTTGCAGGCAAAGGCACATCAGGTAACTCCAGGACTCTGATTATTTCGCCATTTTCCTGTAACTGCTTAACTAAATGTGATCCTATAAAACCACCGCCACCAGTAACTAAAGAACGTCGGCTACTCATAAAATATATACTCACGCAATCAGAAATATTTCAGAAATAACTTCTCATTTAAAATTGATCAGTTCTGACGGAATTCGAACTACCGAAAGCAAGTTAGGCAATACCCAATTAATTGAGAGAATTCAGCTTTCTCGCTCTCCATGCACAATTTCAACTAATTTCAGAGCTTGCAACTCCATTTCGATGACAAAATCATCAACTTTTGCACGAAAATGGCGGTAGAAAATCATACTGGGGATTGCCACCAGTATGCCAAATGCAGCATTATACAAGGCCACAGAAATTCCATACGCAAGCTGTACCGGGTTACTTCCAGCAGGGGAGTTTGATCCGAAGATTTCAATCATGCCAACCAGGGTACCAAACAAACCCATGAGAGGACTCAGTGCTGCAATAGTTCCCAGAGTTGTCAGATAACGATTCAAATCATGGGCAATTACACGGCCAGATTCTTCAATGGATTCTTTCATGACTTCGCGTGTGCTTTTTACATTTTTGAGCCCGGCAGCAAGAATTGCACCGAGTGGTGAATGCCTTTGCAAACGAACAAGCATCTCGGCGTTTACGCCACTTCTTTTATATTCGTTTAATACCCTTGGTAATAATTCCTTTGGGGAAATAACGCTTAAACGCAATGTCCACATACGCTCAACGATAATACCTACGGCAACAATGGAAGCAATAATAATCGGCCAAATCGGCCAACCTGCCGCTTGAATCAAAGTTAACACGAGATAATCTCCTCACTCACTGTAGCTCCAGGTATTATTCTGTAATTGATGATATTACTTAATTTGCTTATTTTATAACGAAGTGGTCAATTTGACATGTAATGTATCTGGATAGTGCATTTTCAGCAACAAAGCAGTTATTTTCTATCCACAATTTCTGTGGATAAATTTGTGAATATATTAAGGAATAGATGAGTTAAGTGAGCAGATTCAAACAGGTTTTCTAATCCGACAATTTTTTAACCTATAAACAATTAACTACAACTTATCCATCATTAGCATTTATTCTGACACTATATTCGGCATTTTAACAAGCATGTGGATTATTACCAAATGAGTCTGCTCCCAATCCCCGGCAACTTTCCTAAAATACTCACTGTCAGCGAGTTAAATCGCAATACTAAACAATTTTTGGAACAAAACATACCCTTACTATGGATAAAGGGGGAAATCTCAAACTTGAAGTGCTATCAATCAGGTCACTGGTATTTTTCCCTTAAAGATGCCGATGCACAAGTTCGCTGTGTTTTATTCAGTCATAAGAATCAATATATTGACTGGCGACCTAAAGATGGCATGCAAGTTGAAGTGCTCGCGCTCGTCACATTATATGAGCCGCGTGGCGACTTTCAGTTAAATGTCGAAACCATGCGGCGCGCTGGCTTAGGTGAATTATTTGACGCATTTGAGAAACTTAAATCCAAATTGGAAAAAGCGGGATTATTCAGTCCCACGAATAAAAAATCAATTCCTCTCCTTCCTAAACAAATTGGGATCATTACCTCTCCAGATACTGCCGCATTGCGAGACATACTCTCGACACTGCAGCGTCGCATGCCATCACTGCCTCTCATCATCTATCCCACCCTAGTACAAGGAAAAACGGCAGCAATAAGCATCGCTGATGCAATTAAAACTGCCTGCCGACGTGCGGAATGTGACGTACTCATACTTTGCCGGGGCGGAGGCAGCATTGAAGATTTGTGGGCATTTAATGAAGAAATCGTTGCGCTTGCCATTGCCGCCAGCTCTATCCCCATCATCAGCGGCATCGGCCACGAGACAGATTTCACTATTGCAGATTTTGTCGCCGATATCCGTGCACCCACACCGACCAGCGCTGCTGAACTGGCCAGTCAGGATCGCAAAGAATTAAGCCATCGCCTGAGCATGCTGCATCAGCGCCTGTACCGCACCACCTTGCATCGCATTGAACATGCTATGCAACAAGTAGATATTCTGACGCATCGATTAATTTATCCAGGAGATCGAATCAAACAGCAACGCCTCCATCTGCACCATTTGCAGGAGCGTCTCATCAAGACTTGGATCTATCAAATCGACAGGAAATGCTGGAAATTATTAGAATTCAATCAGCGTTTAACCGCCACAGGTTACGCTATTGCTCGAATGGAACAGCAACAGAAAGAGCTTGTTGCACGTTTTCAGTACGCTTTTTCCCGTTATTTGGAAAAATCGGCTATTAAGCTACAACATTTACAGGCACAGCTATCACACTTGAATCCACAATCTGTACTTGAGCGTGGCTATAGCATCACTTATTTTCAAGATACAGTGATCCGCGACAGCAAACAGATTAATTCAGGCGATAAAATTCAGGTAAAATTCGCACGCGGAATGTGTGAAGCTAATATCAGTAAAATCAAGAGTTCTTGATCAAGCACACAAATTCAGCGTTAATTCTTATTTATTCGTAGAAAAATTTGCAATGCCAAAAACTTTTTTGATTCTGGGTACACTGAATGCGTTTTTATGCATCGCATTAGGCGCCTTCGGCGCACATGGGCTGAAACGCATATTATCAGCAGATATGCTCGCGGTTTATCACACAGGGGTACAATATCATTTTTATCATGCCTTAGGAATCCTCATCATTGGCTTACTATTGCTGCATTTTCCTAAGTCTCGTCTGATTCCACTATCTGGCTGGCTGATGATGACTGGTATTGTTTTGTTCAGCTTAAGTCTCTATATATTAAGTCTGACCGGAATACGTAGTCTTGGTATCATCACGCCATTTGGAGGTATCTCGTTTCTCACTGCATGGGCCTTGCTTGTTTATGCCTTCTGGAAAGAAAAATGACAAGTCAAACTTAGCATAGAGATACTCGGCTTCCCATGCCAAGGACAGACTTTGTAACCATCCTACCGCAAAACCTTAAGAATAAAATAAGTTAACGACCTTGGTTAGACCCTCAAAGAGCCGATCAAAATCTTTTTTTGCATTTTAGGATTACAAAGCCTGATCCTTATGCGCCTCATTTTAATGAGAAATATTTTTTACTTAATTTTCTCAGCCATTTTTCGATGAGAAGCAGCCATTTCTTTATTGCGCTCTACTGCTTTCGTATATTTTCGCACCAATGCTTCATGATGTGATTGGAAATCTTGCCCCTCCCGACCATAATATTCGCTGTGATTTTTATACTCCTCCAGCAGCTTTCTTTGTTCCTCTAGTTTTTCATTCATTGCCTTAGCTTCCTTTTCATAATACTCAGCTAATCCTATATGATCGAATTTGGTTTTAGCTTTCGCTTCTGCATCGCTTATACTGGCTGATCCTGCAGCCATTAATACACTTGAAGCCAGGAAACTGAGGGTAATCAGAATTGTGAGAAATATCTTTGCTTGCATGGGTGAGTCTCCTTGATTAGATAAATAAAAGGAATTCCATTACTCTTTACAACACATTCAACAGTTCAAACTCTTCATTCTTACTTTTTACAGAGTTTTTGAACTCATAACAATACTTTATTATATTTTTTTACTCATCATAACAAATTGTATGAGATTTATAAAAGTCAGATTACTAATCATTGCAGACATAGACTGCTAATTTAGAGTCAAGTAGCAAATTACAAAAACACAAAGAAAAATGAATTGTTAGCATGCCTGTATTTAAGATTTCTCATAACCTTAATTTGAATAGTCTTTAGGATCGAATTTGCTAAACGGTAATTACAAAATGAAAATATTATTTTTACTTATTCTGCTTAGTTGTGTTGTCCTGTTGGGGTATGCGCAGTATCTTCAACATGTTAATGGGTTACTTCCCTGCCCGCTATGCGTAGCGCAACGAGTCGCTTATTGGCTGTTAGGATTGGTTGCGCTAATGGCGTTTTTACACAACCCTGGTCCCATCGGAAGGCGCTGGTATAGTTTTGGGATGAGTGCCTTCGCACTGTCAGGTGCTGTGATTGCTGCGAGGCATGCCTGGTTAATACGTTTTCCAGAATCATTTGAATGCGGCGTCAGTTCAGAAGAAGCATTTCTAAATGCCTTACCAATTGCCAAGTGGTGGCCAGGGATGTTTGAGGCATATGGAGATTGTGCTAATGTCGACTGGAAATTGTTATCGTTAACTATCCCAGATTGGTCGCTGATTGCTTTTGTTGTTTTGGGGAGCCTGTCGCTGTATGCACTATTGGTCAGAAAATAATTGAAATTTAATTAGACCGCCCTCGTGGATGATGTTCAGCATGCAATTGTTTCAGGCGTTCCCTGGCAATATGTGTGTAAATCTGCGTGGTTGAAATATCGGCATGTCCTAATAGCAGTTGTACTACACGCAAATCAGCACCATGGTTCAGCAAATGAGTAGCAAACGCATGACGCAAGGTGTGCGGGGATAGCTGCTTATCAATACCGATTCCGACCATTTGTGCATAACGCTTGATGAGATACCAGAATGCCTGGCGCGTCATTGCTGCACCGCGCATAGTCACAAAAATAGTATCCGTAACAATGCCATTTAGCAAAGTAGGTCTGGTTTCTTTGGTATAGCGACTCAACCACGCGAGGGATTCTTCTCCTAATGGAGCAAGGCGTTCCTTTCTCCCCTTGCCCATCACCCGCAACACCCCCATATCCATGCTTACTTGTGAGTACTTTAGGTTGATCAATTCTGATACTCTTAATCCGCTGGCATATAACACTTCAAGCATTGCACGATCACGCAAGCCGAGCGGATGTTTAAGATCAGGCGCACTCAGCAGCAGTTCGACCTCTTTTTCTGTCAGGCTTTCTGGCAAACTACGCATCAGCTTGGGTGTTTCAATGTTAAGACTGGGATCTATCGTGATTTTGCCTTGGCGCAATAAGAAACGATAAAAGCGTTTTAAACTAGACAATTCACGACTGGTAGTGCTGGCTTTGATCTTGGCAGAAACTCTGGATGCAAGAAATTCGAGCAAGTCGGAATGCGTTGCATCAGTTAACACTCTATCCTCGTGAGTCTTTTTTCTCAACCATACACTGAAAAGTCGTAAATCATTACGGTAGCTGTCGAGTGTGTTGCGCGACAAACCATCCTCTAACCACAAAGCGTCAGAAAATTCGTCCAGTAAATTTGCGTCTAACTCAAGCACTCTCATGGCGCAATAACCAACGCTTAATCTCTAGGGGGTTTCCTTCACTTGTATTCATAAAACCTCCTAATCCACCATTCTTGGAAATAACACGGTGACATGGTATGACTATCGGAATTCTATTGGCACCACACGCACGACCCACTGCTCTAGGTGCAGAATGCAGCTGTGCTGCTATATCAGCATAACTAATTGTTTTCCCACTTGGAATATTTTGAATGGCTTGCCACACCCGACGCTGATGCATTGTTCCACCAATATGCAAACTTAAATCAAATCTAAAATCTGGTTCAGCTAGGTATGCTTGTAATTGCCTACAAACTTCTTTGGCCAGATTATTTTGCGGCGCCAGAGATTGGGTATTTAAAGGTAAATATTCAATATCTGTAAGCCAGTCTTCTTCAGTAATAATTCCTAAAACGGCAAATGGAGTAGCCATTTTAGCTTGGTAAAGCTTAGCTGACTGAATCATTTGATTATTCTTATATTTCCCACTTTCTACTTGGATCTTTACTGGGAATTATGGAGTGCACTTCCAACTTAGCAAACAATAGACATTAAAAATAAGTAGAAGTTTCAAATCATGATTTCTGTTTCCAGAATGCTAGAAAATGCCAATCATTCTCAAAATCTTAAGATTTGGGCTCAGGATTTCAATAATAATAATTCATTAAGTCTTCTTACAAAAGCTACCGGATCCTCAAGCTGTCCCCCTTCAGCCAGTAAAGCTTGATCAAATAAAATATGACTCCAGTCCTCAAAATTGGCTGTCTCTGCTTTTAGTCTCTGCACCAATGGATGATGGGGATTAATTTCAAGAATTGGCTTAGCATGTTTTACTTTTTGCCCTGCTGACTTTAACAATCTTTCCAGATTTCCTCCCATGTCATAGGTATCTGCAACCAGACAAGCCGGAGATTCTGTTAAACGAAAAGTTACGCGCACATCTTTTACTTGCTCGCCGAGCGTTACTTTCATTTTCTCTGTCAGTTCCTGGTAAGCGGTAGTTTCTTTTTCACGCCCTTCTTTTTCAGATTCGTCTTCCAAGCTGCCAAGATCTAATCCGCCTTTAGCAACTGACTGCAGGGGTCTTCCTTCAAATTCAGTCAAATTGGTCACCACCCATTCGTCAATGCGATCTGATAACAGCAAGACCTCTATCCCTTTTTTGCGGAAGACTTCGAGATGAGGGCTGTTTTTTGCTGCCTTGAGACTATCGGCCGTTACATAATAAATCTTTTCCTGCCCCTCTTTCATGCGCTGCACATACATTTCTAATGAAACAGTAGGTTCATCTGCATTGCTTTGAGTAGTCACAAAACGTAATAACTTAGCGATACGCTCACGATTAGCATAATCTTCTCCCACACCTTCTTTAAGGACCTGTCCAAATTCTCGATAGAAGATTTTGAATTTCTCTTTATCTTCGTCATTTTCACTCAGGGATAAATCTTCTATCAATCCTAGAACTTTCTTGACTACGCCTGCTCTGATCGTGTCAATATCCTTAGATTCCTGCAATATCTCACGCGACACGTTCAATGGGAGGCTATTCGAGTCAATCACCCCGCGTACAAAGCGTAAATAGTTAGGCAACAACTTTTCAGCATCATCCATGATAAACACGCGTTGCACATATAATTTGATGCCATGACGATGCTCTCGATCAAACAAGTCAAAAGGCGCTCGTGCAGGGATATAGAGTAACTGCGTATATTCTTGCTTGCCTTCCACCCGCGCATGCAGATAAGCAAGCGGTGGCTCAAAATCATGCGCTACGTGTTTATAAAATTCATGATATTGCTCAACGGTAATTTCATTTTTCGGGCGCGCCCACAAGGCGCTTGCCTGATTAATTGTTTCATCTTCAGCAGTAATCTTATTTTTCTTTTCTTCCTGTGACCATTCCTCTTTTTTCATCACAATGGGTAAAGTGATGTGATCGGAATATTTGCGAATAATATTACGAATTCTCATGCCATTAAGAAACTCGTCTTCATCCTTACGCAGATGCAGGATTATTTCAGTACCGCGGGTTGATTTCTCTATGGTTTCTAAGGTGTAATCGCCTTCGCCGCTTGATTCCCAGCGAACACCATGTTCGAGGGTTAATCCGGCACGTCTGGTATTTAAAGTCACTCTATCAGCAACAATGAATGCTGAATAAAATCCAACGCCAAACTGGCCTATCAAATGAGCATCTTTAGCTTGATCTCCAGTCAGGGAATTAAAAAACTCCCGTGTACCAGATTTAGCAATGGTGCCGATATGATCAATGACCTCTTGCCTGGACATACCAATTCCATTATCAGAAATGGTAATAGTCCTTGCCTCACTATCATAACTCACCCGAATTTTAAGATCGGAATCAGATTCGTACAATGCAGCATCAGTAAGACTCTCAAAGCGAAGCTTATCTGCAGCGTCAGAAGCATTCGAAATCAGTTCTCGCAAAAAAATTTCCTTATTGCTGTACAAGGAATGAATCATCAGCTTCAGTAGCTGTTTAGCTTCAGTTTGAAAACTTAGATGCTCTTTAGTTATCTCGGCTTGCACATTTGTCTCCTTAAAAAAACTTGCCTTTTATATAGGGATAATGCAGAAGAATTCAAGTATTTTGTAGTGAATTATTTATTTCAAAAGTATCCAGTATCGCTCGTGCTGGCAACAGAACAATTGTTCCAGGAGAAACAAATACTAGAGCTCAAGCATATCACTAAAAAAAGATGGCTCTATGCTGAGAGAATTGACTGAACATCTTTTGTTCATGTAATTATGGCATGGATATAGGAAATATCCCCTTATCCATAATGATCGATTACATCGAATTTTGAATAGCGTAAAGGCTCACTCCCATCAGCGCTTGAGGAAATATACCAAGTGCCAGCACTGCAAAACCATTCGCACTTAACAAGATTTTTACATCACTATTAGGCAAAATAGGCTCGTTTGTATCAGGTTCATCAAAGTACATTAATTTAATAATACGCAAATAATAGAAGGCCCCAATCAGCGATAACAACACAGCTGCAACCGCTAACCAGATATAACCTGCATTGACAACTGCCTGCAATACGGCCAATTTAGCATAAAACCCGATCATTGGAGGAATACCTGCGAGCGAAAACATCAATAGCAAAGTAATAAATGCATACCAGGAATTTCTTTTACTCAATCCTTTGAAGTCAATGATATTCTCGGCTTCAAATCCACTACGGCACAGTAACATGATCATTGCAAAAGTACCCAGTGTCATCAGAATATAGGCAATGACATAGAATAAAGCAGAACTATAACCATTTGAATCTGCGCTTATAAAACCCAGCAATAAGAATCCCATATGGGAAATGGTTGAATAAGCTAACATGCGTTTGATATTAGTTTGCGCAATAGCTGCAATATTCCCTATCGCCATCGACATAACAGCCAGGATCACCAACATTCCTTGCCAATCCGCAACCATTTCTCCCATGCCTTCAACCAGCAAGCGCATTACAAAACCAAACGCTGCAAGCTTAGGTGCTGAGCCAATAAATAAAGTAACCGCAGTAGGTGCGCCTTGATAAACATCGGGTGCCCACATATGAAAAGGCGCTGCACTTAATTTAAAACTGATTCCAGCTACAATAAATACCAATCCTACTACTAAAACTTCTTTATTGCTTGCTTCACTTTGAATAATCTGAGCAAGTTGAGAAATATGCAATGTCCCGGTTCCCCCATACACCATCGACATGCCATAAAGCAGGAATCCGGATGCTAGTGCACCGAGTACAAAAAATTTCATGGCTGCTTCGGTCGCTATGACTGAATCTCGACGCAGCGCAATCAATGCATATAGAGAAAGTGAAAGTAACTCCAAGCCAATATAAAGTGTCAGAAAATGACTGGCAGAAATCATCACCATCATTCCCAGCGTTGCAAATAGTATCAGACTAAAAAATTCGCCTCTCAACATACCACGGTCGCTGATATAAGCATGGGAATAAATCAGTACCGCTGATACTGTACCGTATACCATTATTTTGAGTACATCCGCCATCGTATCATCGATGAACATACCGGAGAATGTTTGATGAGTTATCGTCGAAAATGATAAAAAAGTAAGTAATGCACAACCCAACAATGCAATTTGTGTGAGCAGATAAGCAAGATAACGTTTATTTTCGCCTGCGGTGAGATCGGCTAGCATCACGATGCATACCATGATGAGCATAAATATTTCAGAAGAAGCCGGCGCAAAATCTGGTGGTATGAAATTCATTAATTCTCCATCCTCATTATCAAGGAAAAACTACTATTCAGAATCCCTTCATTACAGCTTACTACTGCTAACATGTATCAACAGATGATCTACCGTTGTATGCATGACCTCAGTTAATGGATATGGATAAACACCTATCCATAAAACTGAAATCGCTAAAATTGCCAATAATGCAAATTCACGCTTTGATATATCTTCTAATGCTCCAACAGCCGGGCTTGCTACAGCACCAAATATAACTCGTTTATACATCCACAACGTATAGGCTGCACCAAAAATGAGTGTGGTCGCGGCTAAAAATGCATACCAGAAATTAACTTTTATGCTACCCATGATCACCATGAATTCACCTACAAAGCCACTCGTACCTGGCAATCCAGCATTTGCCATTGCAAATAACATGAAGAAAGCAGCAAATACAGGCATTTTATTGACCACTCCCCCATAATCAGCAATCTGACGCGAATGTAGTCTGTCATATAACACACCTACACACAGGAACATGGCACCAGAAATAAACCCATGTGAAATCATCTGAACCATTGCTCCCTCGATACCATAAGCATTCAGCAGAAAAAAGCCTAGTGTTACGAACCCCATATGTGCTACTGAGGAATAAGCAATCAGTTTTTTCATATCGGCCTGCATGAGTGCAATCAATCCAATATAAACCACTGCTATCAACGAAAGTACAATCATTGTATTAGCTAGATAATGACTGGCATCTGGTGCAATAGGCAGGGAGAAGCGCAGAAATCCATACCCCCCTAATTTAAGCAGAATGGCTGCCAAAACGACTGACCCCCCCGTGGGTGCCTCTACGTGTGCATCGGGTAGCCATGTATGCACTGGCCACATCGGCACTTTGACTGCAAAAGCTAGCAAGAATGCAATAAAAATCAAAATCTGCGGAGTCAACGGGATCGTCAACCGATGATAATCTTGTATCGAGAAACTGCCCCCAGATGTTTGATATAAATAAATAAGAGCAATCAACATCAACAAGGAACCAAGCAATGTATAAAGAAAAAATTTGATCGCTGCATAAACACGATTGGGACCACCCCATATCCCAATGATCAGAAACATCGGTATCAAAGATGCTTCCCAGAACACATAAAACAAAACCGCATCAAGCGCAGCAAAGACACCATTAACAATACCAGACATGACTAAGAAAGCACCCATGTACTGCGATACACGTTCTTTAATAACTTCCCAGCCTGCGATAACGACTAATGGGGTGATAAAACAATTCAACAATATTAATGGCATCGATATGCCATCTACTCCGATATGATAATTGACGTTAAAGCGCTCAAACCAGACATGATTCTCAACAAACTGCATCGCACTAGTTGCAGAGTCAAAACTGGTATAAAGAGGAATCGCTACCAGTAACCCCAAAATCGATCCTGCAAGTGAAATCCAGCGTGCTAGCTGTGCATTGCGATCTTGTCCTGTTGCAAATATGGCAATACCAAACACGATTGGCAGCCAAATAATTAAACTTAATAGTGGGAACTGAGACGACATGCTTATTCCGTTTTATTTATTAGTGTTATTATCTTAAGGATTCGTCAGCAATCTCTATCTAGTGTCAGGTTTTACAGTCTCTTGATCAGATCTAATAAAGCCATAGCGTCAAGATAATAAATATGCCAACAATCATAGTAAACGCGTAATGATAAATATAACCTGTTTGAAAACGTCGTACGAATGCAGCTGTCAATACAACGACACGGGCTGTACCATTCACCAAAAATCCATCAATCAATTTTATATCCCCATGTTTCCACAAGGCAGTGCCTAAAGCGCGTGTGCCGCCGACAAATAACCATGAATAAAATTCATCAATATAATACTTACGATTCAATAAGTTATATAAAGCACTGCAGCGAGCCTTAATTTTTTCAGGTATATCTGTTCTTACCCTATACAGATACCAAGCAGTAAAAATGCCTGCGGCTGATAACCAGAAAGGAGCCGTTGACAAAGCATGCACCATCATCCCTCCAATGCCTGTAAACTCTGCCCCTAATTTTTCAATAGCGTTATGATGTGGTAATACATGAATCGCATTATTAAAATAATCTCCAAAAACAAAAGGACCAATCATCCATCCTGCAGCAATTGTTGGTATGGCAAGTATTACCAGCGGTAAAGTGACTACCCACGGTGACTCATGCAAGTGTTCTTTAGTATGCGTATCCATTCGCGTTTGGCCATGAAAAGTCATAAATATCAACCTGAAGGTATACAAAGCTGTAACAAAGACAGTAGTTAATACGCAGAAATAAGCAAAACCGACGCCAGGAATATTTGCAAAATGAACAGCCTCGATAATTGCATCTTTAGAAAAAAAACCGGAAAACCCCGGTACACCCGCGCTAGCTAATGCGGCAATAAACATCGTCCAATAGGTAATAGGCATATAACTTTTAAGCCCACCCATTTTCTGCATATCTTGTTCATGATGCATGGCAATAATGACAGAACCTGCGCCTAAAAATAAAACCGCCTTAAAGAAAGCATGCGTCATTAAGTGGAAAATTGCTACAGAATAAGCCGATGCACCTAAAGCTACAGTCATATATCCCAATTGAGATAAAGTAGAATAAGCCACTACCCGCTTGATATCATTTTGCACTACAGCTACGAGAGCCATGAACAAAGTAGTAATTCCACCAATTACCAACATGACAGATAGTGCCATGTCCGATAATTCAAATAATGGTGACATACGCGCTACCATAAAAATACCTGCCGTCACCATGGTAGCAGCATGAATCAGGGCTGAAATTGGTGTAGGTCCTTCCATTGAATCGGGTAACCATACATGTAATGGAAATTGTGCCGATTTACCCATTGCTCCAACAAATAACAAAATACAGATCAGTGTAATTACTAGCCACGATATGCCTGGTATTAATTCAATCCTTTCGTCAACCAATTCGGGCGCTTGCGCAAACACGGCGGTGTAATCGAGCGTACCAAAATACATCAACACCATCGCAATACCTAAAAGGAAACCAAAATCACCGACCCGATTAACTAAAAAAGCTTTCAAGTTGGCATAGATAGCAGTTGGACGGGTGTACCAGAATCCAATTAACAAGTAGGATACAAGGCCTACCGCTTCCCAGCCGAAGAATAACTGCAAGAAATTATTCGACATCACCAACATCATCATTGAAAAGGTGAATAGTGAAATATAACTAAAAAAACGCTGATAACCTGGATCGCCATGCATATAACCAATGGTATAAATATGGACCATCAGTGAAACCAAACTGACAACGACCATCATGGTTGCTGACAACTGGTCAATTAAAAAACCGATTTCGAATCGGGTATCGCCTGTCACTAACCAAGTGTAAACACTACCGTTATAATTATTGCCTTTCAGCACATCCAAAAAAATAATGATGGATGCAAGTAAGGAAATAAATACAAGTGCGATGGTAGTACGATGGCTCCAAACTGGTCCAATAAAACGTCCCAATAAACCAGCTATCAGTGCTCCTATCAGAGGCGCTACTGGCACCAATAAATATAGTTTCTCCATCTCAGTCAATAATTTTTATGTCAGTATTTAAAGTCGTTTGTTTTTTGTATTAGCCTTTGAGTTTATCCAAGTCATCAACATTAATTGTTTGCTGATTTCGGAATAACACGACAAGTATTGCTAAACCTATGGCTGATTCTGCAGCTGCAACTGTCAAAATAAAAAATACAAAAATCTGCCCAGATATATCCTGTAAAAAATGTGAAAACGCCACAAAATTCATATTTACAGCTAGCAACATTAATTCAATGGACATCAATATAATGATGACATTTTTTCGGTTGAGAAAAATACCGACGATACCAATAGCAAATAAAATCGCACCAAGTACCAGATAATGGGATAACGATACCAAGCTAACTACCTCTTATCATATTGTAAAATCGCCAAACAATTTTTGAATGACGTCTTATTCTTTCTTCTCTGATGGCATAGCCACTATACGTAGCCGATCCTGTTTTTTTACTTGAATTTGTTTGGATGGATTAGGTGATTTCTTATCTTCACGATGACGTAAAGTTAGTGCTATTGCCGCTACCATAGCAACTAATAAAAGCACTGCTGCTAACTCAAAAGCATAAACATAGTCAGTATAAATCAAACGCCCTAATTCTCTGGTATTGCTGTAATCAACATCTTGTGGGCTCGGGGCCGGCATTTCCTCAAGTCCAAAATACTTTCCCATCAAAACCATGGACATTTCACCCACCATAACCACTGCAACGAGTGCACCGAAAGGAAACCACTTCCAGAATCCTTCACGTAGGCGGTCCAGATTAATATCCAGCATCATCACGACAAATAAAAACAATACCATCACAGCGCCGACATATACCAGTACTAAAGCAATGGCAAGAAATTCTGCTTCCAGCAACAGCCATAAACCTGCACAGGTTACAAATGCCACTACCAATAATAATGCTGAATAAACTGGATTACGAACCGTAATCACCCCAAGTGCCGATCCTACCAGGATAGCGGCAAAAGTATAAAATATGATGTCCTGAAAATTCATGTCTATTTACCAGCGAGATTCAACGATAACGTGCATCAGCTTCCCGATCTTTCGCTATCTGCTCTTCATACCGATCTCCAATAGCCAACAACATTTCTTTGGTATAGATTAAATCGCCTCTTTTCTCACCGTGATATTCCAGAATACGGGTTTCTACAATCGAATCAACCGGACAGGACTCTTCACAAAATCCACAGAATATACATTTATATAAATCAATATCATAGCGTGTAGTCCGCCGTGTACCATCTTCTCGTTCTTCTGATTCTATGGTAATAGCCAGTGCAGGACAAACCGCTTCACACAATTTGCAGGCGATACAGCGTTCTTCTCCATTGGGGTAACGACGCAATGCGTGCAAGCCGCGAAAGCGCGGTGATTGAGGGGTTTTTTCTTCGGGAAAATGCACAGTTATCTTTGGTTTGAATAGATAACGCCCAGTAACTGCCATACCTTTCCACAATTCAAATAAAAGAAAGGTACTAAAAAATTTTTTGATACGATCCATCATATTTTTCTCTTTTTTAAAACCAGATATTTAGTGGAAATACATTCCTTGTTGACTCTGGTAATTGCATAATTATGCCTAACAGAACAATCCATACAAGCGTAATGGGAATAAATATTTTCCAGCCCAGCCTCATGATCTGATCGTAGCGATATCGCGGAAAAGTTGCGCGGAACCAAAGAAAAAAGAATAAGATAAATGCAATCTTTAGCAATAGCCAGACAAAACCAGGTATCCACGTAAATGGTGCAATATCAACCGGCGGAAGCCATCCACCCAGAAACATAAGAGATGTTAGAGTCGCAACCAGTATCATATTAGAGTATTCAGCTAAGAAAAATACGGTAAAAGCCATACCTGAATAATCAACATGAAACCCCGCCACAATTTCTGATTCACCTTCCGCCACATCAAATGGGGCACGGTTCGTTTCTGCAACACCAGAAATCAAGTAAACCAGGAACATAGGAAAGAGCGGAATCAGATACCAGTTTAATAGACTGTCACCCTGTTGGCCATTCACGATATCACCAAGATTCAAACTTTGCGACATCATCAATACACACACTAAAGCAAAACCCATCGCTAGCTCATAGGAAACCACCTGAGCTGCAGAACGCATAGCGCCTAAAAATGCATACTTGGAGTTCGATGCCCAGCCGGCAATAACTATGCCATATATACCCATGGACGTCATTGCTAAAATATATAATAGGCCAGCATTAATATCCGCAAGAACGAGTTCAGGAGAAAAAGGAATCACTGCCCACGCAGCAAGTGCCGGCATAATCGTAATTACTGGTGCCAAAATAAACAAGAACTTATTTGCACCGGTTGGAATAACGATTTCTTTCATGATTGCCTTAACCGCATCAGCAATCGGTTGTCCCCATCCCCGCAACCATGGAATGCCAAAGAAAGTCACTCGGTTGGGACCGACCCTAATTTGCATATAGGCAATAATCTTTCGTTCAGCAAAGGTCAGATAAGCAACACACAATAACAATGGAACAACAATGGCAAGAATAAATACCATATTTGTCGTTAATGAGAACAGCATATAACCCCATTCTGTTCCAAAAATTTGTACAAATTGTTGTTGAATATCTTCCATTAATACACCCAACCCTTCACCATTACAGTTTTTCTACCGATATTTCCCCAAACAGGCCGCCTAGCGCTATGGTTTTTGGGTGGGCGCAGGCAACACGCACGCAATTGGCAGGTAATCTTTCATCACTGGCGGCTTCCAGTTGCACAAATTCATCACCTTGCCCAACTTTAACTTGATCTCCTGCAGCAATACCCAAACTTTCCAGTATTGCGGTTGACATCCATGCCTTTGGCGGTAAGGCATCATGTGTGGATTGTAGAGATTCCGCGCGACGAACAATCGGATCAGCCTGATAAATTGGCACTTCTCCAATGCGCTGCAAACCTTGATTTTCAACTACCTTGATCTCAAAATCAAAATTTCTCAAGGTATTGCTTAGGCATTGATTAATTTCGGATTCATCAGGAAATATTTCTGTACGAATTTGTTCTGGAGTTTCATAATCAAACTTTTCAAGTTGCAGTAAATTGGCCAATACTCGCAGCACCTTCCATGCGGGCCGAGTTTCTCCTAGTGGAGATACGACCCCATTGAAGCTCTGCACACGCCCTTCTGTGTTAACATAAGTACCTGATGTTTCAGTAAATGGTGCGATAGGCAGTAATACATCTGCATAATCTCCAGCGCTCCCTTTATAAGCGCTCATCGATACAACAAATTCACTTGATTTTATTGTTTTTAGTGCTTGCTGAGAATTATAGGTATCAAACTCTGGCTCCACATTCATCAATATAAATGCTCGGCATTTTTCATCAACTGCATCAGCACTGAATCCCAGCATTTGCGCTGCATTTAATCCGGCTATTTCTGCGTAATTCAATCTCACAGAGCTGGGTAATGTCCCGATTTCAGGCACTGCACCTACGAGATAGGCACCCACACTATTTGCTGCTTCACCTAATATGCCAAAGCTCGCACCTGCAGCTCGCGCAATCAAACTGGTCAGCCAATTAATTTTTGAGTATTCAGGGTGATGCTGAGACAAATTCCCGAGATAAATCGCAGCCGGTCCATTTTCAATGAGACTGGAAGCAATAGCAAATGCACTGGCTGTGCTTGAAATATTGATAGAATTAATTAATTTCTGTAATTCAGTAGGTTGCTTTATCCCTTTTATTTCAATCGCTGCTTTTAGTATTTCCGCCAGAGTTTTAACCATCGCATCGGGTGCAGTGATGATTTTATTCGCAACATTGACCAGTAAATCATCATCGATAGGGTTTACAAGGTTCAATTGCATGCCATTTTTCACAGCTTGACGCATACGTTGTGCAATAAGCGGATGATCTTTGCGCAAGATGCTGCCAATAATCAAAACCGATTTCAATTGCGATATATCAGCAATACTAGTACCTAGCCATGGCGTTCCCTGTAATTGTTTGTCTGCGCGAAAATCTGATTGACGCAGACGATGGTCAATATTGCCACTTCCCAGAGATCGCAATAATTTCTGTAATAAATACAATTCCTCAGAGGTACTATGTGCAGATCCCAATGCTCCAATACTTTTAGCACCATATTTCTCCTTAATGACCCGCAATGCATTTGCTGTAAACTCCAGCGCTTCTTGCCAGCCGCATTCAGACCATTGACCGTCTCGCTTAATCATGGGTCGTGTCAACCTGTCATCTGAGTTTAATCCTTCGTAAGAGAAACGATCCTTATCAGATAGCCAACATTCATTGATCGCTTCATTCTCCCGAGGCAAGACACGCATTACACGATTTTGCTTAACTTGTACAACCAGATTCGACCCCAAACCACAATGGGGACTTATCGATTTCCGACGTGATAATTCCCAAGTGCGTGCAGAATAACGAAATGGCTTGCTGACTAATGCGCCGACCGGACAAAGATCTATCATATTACCTGATATCTCCGAATCCACCGTTTTGCCAACAAATGCCAGTATTTCTGAGTGTTCGCCGCGTCCGGCCATTCCAAGTTCCATGATTCCTGCAATTTCCTGACCAAAACGCACGCAACGCGTACAGTGAATACAGCGCGTCATATCTGTAGATATCAATGGACCCAAATTCTTATTAACCACAACGCGTTTGGCTTCAGTATAACGGGACTCACTCGCCCCGTATCCAACGGCAAGATCTTGCAACTGACACTCACCACCCTGATCACAAATAGGACAGTCAAGCGGATGATTAATCAGTAGGAATTCCATTACACCTTTCTGTGCTGTAATTGCCTGCTGAGAATGTGTAAAAACTTTCATTCCATCCATAACAGGTGTAGCACAAGCAGGTAATGGCTTGGGCGCTTTTTCCACTTGTACTAAGCACATGCGGCAATTAGCCGCAATGGATAATTTTTTGTGATAGCAAAAATGGGGTATATAAACACCGATCTGTTTGGCACCATCCATGATAGTGCTTCCCTTAGGCACAGATACTTGTTTACCGTCGATTTCTATATTGATCATCGGCTAAAATTCTTGGGTTAACACGGATTATTAAATTGATGCGCCGTTCTATTCATTGAAGGAGTTAAACCATACATTTCTTGTGCTCGATATGGTAAACAAACTCGTCTCGGAAATGTTGAATCATTGCACGAACAGGCATGGCAGCTGCGTCGCCTAGAGCACAAATTGTTCGCCCTTGTATGTTGTCGGCTATATTATCTAATAGATCAAGATCCTCTGGTCGTCCCTTGCCATGCTCGATGCGATTAACGATCCGGTAAAGCCATCCCGTTCCCTCTCGGCATGGTGTGCATTGCCCACAGGATTCTTCATAATAAAAATAGGATAAGCGTTCCAATGCTCTTACCATGCATGTGTTTTCATCCATGATGATGACAGCACCTGATCCCAGCATAGACCCAGCTTTGGCAATAGAATCATAATCCATATTTACTTGCATCATGATATCACCGGGTAATACAGGCATGGATGATCCACCGGGAATACAGCCTTTTAATTTTCTACCGCCTTTCATTCCACCTGCCAGTTCTAGTAATTCAGTGAATGGAGTTCCGAGCGGTATTTCGTAATTACCCGGCCTATTAACATGGCCCGATACTGAAAATATTTTTGTACCCCCGTTATTGGGTTTACCAAGCTGAAGGTACTTTTCTCCTCCATTACGAATAATCCAAGGAACTGAAGCAAAAGTTTCAGTATTATTGATAGTTGTTGGTTTTCCATAAAGACCGTAATTTGCCGGAAAAGGTGGTTTAAAACGCGGCTGACCTTTCTTGCCTTCTATAGATTCCAGCAGGGCGGTTTCTTCCCCACAAATATAAGCACCATACCCATGATGGTTATATAGTTGGAAACTAAACGATGAACCCAGAATATTGTTCCCCAAATAGCCAGCAGTCCGCGCTTCTTCAACAGCCTCCTCCATGCGCTCATAGGTTTCCCATATCTCACCATGTACATAATTGTAGCCTGCTTTAACATCCATGGCGTATGCCGCAATGATCATTCCCTCGATCAAAAGATGAGGATTAAACCGCATAATATCACGGTCTTTAAATGTACCAGGTTCCCCTTCATCTGAATTGCAGACGATATATTTATCCCCTTCATAGCTCTTGGGCATAAAACTCCATTTCAGACCCGTTGGGAAACCAGCGCCTCCTCGGCCTCGAAGGGCTGATTTTTTAACCTCTTCAATAATTTCTTCAGGCTTAATTTTCTTTGCTAATATTTTTCTGAGCGCTACATATCCCTCACGTTTTTCATAACTGCCAAGCCGCCAATTTTCAGGATTTGATGGATCAACTCCATTCATGAGTGTTTGAGGATACTGATTCATTTGCTCAGTTCCTCCAGCAATTTATCGATCATTTCGTTGGACATAAAACTGCACATGCGCTTGTTATTGACCAATAATACAGGTGCATCGCCACAAGCACCAAAACACTCACCTTCCTTAAGGGTAAATTTTCCATCAGGTGTTGTCTGATTGAATTCTATGCCTAATTTCTTCTTTAAGTAGGCGGCACTTTCATTGCTGCCCGCTAAAGCGCAGGGTAAATTAGTACATATTGTGATTTTATTTTTACCCACTGGCTCCAGGTTATACATATTATAAAATGTAGCCACCTCATAGACAGCAATGGGAGGCATATCTAAATACTCAGCAACAAAATTGATTGTTTCATTAGCCAACCACCCTTTTTCTTCTTGCGCTATCGCAAGCGCTGACATAACGGCTGACTGCTTCTTGCCAATTGGATATTTAGCAATTTCTCGATCTATTTTTTTAAGGGATTCAGTGCTTAACATCGTTATCTATCTATTTCACCAAATACTATATCTTGTGTACCAATGATCGTAACCACGTCAGCAATCATATGTCCTCGTGACATCTCATCCATTGCTGCCAGATGTGCAAATCCGGGTGCACGTATCTTCAACCGATAAGGTTTGTTAGCTCCATTCGATACCAAGTAGATCCCAAATTCGCCTTTGGGATGTTCCACCGCTGCATAAGTTTCACCTGGAGGCACATGAAAGCCTTCCGAAAATAACTTGAAATGATGAATCATTTCTTCCATATTTTGTTTCATACTCACGCGAGAGGGCGGCGCAACCTTATGATTATTTGTAATGACTGGCCCTGGGTTGTTACGCAACCAATCAATACATTGCTTAATAATGCGATTGGATTGACGAAACTCTTCCATACGCACCAGATACCGATCATAGCAGTCACCATTCACACCGACAGGTATATCAAAATCAAGTCGATCATAAACTTCGTAGGGCTGCTTCTTCCTTAAATCCCATTCAACACCTGAGCCTCGTAACATCGGACCAGTAAAACCCAGCGCTTTAGCGCGTTCTGGAGAAACAATACCGATATCGACCAACCGCTGCTTCCAAATTCTATTATCAGTCAGCAATGTTTCGTATTCATCGACATATTTTGGAAAGCGATTCGTAAAATCTTCAACGAAATCTAACAAGGAACCTTCTCTGTTGGCGTTTCGTAAACGGGTCTGTTTTTCATTATGAATTTTTGAAGGTTGATACTTAGGCATGGTATCCGGTAAATCACGATATACCCCGCCAGGCCTGTAATAAGCAGCATGCATTCGCGCACCGGATACGGCTTCATAACAATCCATTAAGTCTTCTCTCTCACGGAATGCATAGAGAAACATTGTCATGGCACCCACATCAAGCGCATGCGCGCCAATCCATAGCAAGTGATTCAAAATACGAGTAATTTCGTCAAACATTACACGTATATATTGCGCTCGTAATGGCACTTCAATTCCCAACAGCTTTTCAATAGCCATTACATAGGCGTGCTCATTAACCATCATTGAAACATAATCCAGTCGATCCATATACGGAACTGACTGAATATATGTTTTATTCTCCGCCAATTTCTCGGTTGCACGATGCAATAATCCGATATGTGGATCCGCACGTCGTACAACTTCCCCATCCAATTCCAACACCAATCGCAATACACCATGCGCTGCCGGGTGTTGCGGTCCAAAATTCATGGTGTAGTTACGTATCTCAGCCATAAGTTACTTCAAGGAATTCTTATTTAAAAAAATTAATCCAGTGAAATCGCATGAACATTAGGGCTCAAAATTCCCATAATGCTCTTCTCGTATCACATGCGGTGTTATCTCTCGTGGCTCTATACTTACTGGCTGATAAATGACGCGCTTCTGCTCCTCGTCATACCGCATCTCAACGTAGCCTGATAATGGGAAGTCTTTACGAAATGGATTGCCGATAAATCCATAATCAGTCAATATACGACGCAAATCGGGGTGGCCCTCAAAAACAATACCGTAAAGATCAAATGCCTCTCTCTCAAACCAATTCGCAGCAGGCCATACTTCAGTTACCGAGTCGATGACCGGAAACTCATTATTTTCAGCTAAAACTCGGATCCGTAGCCTGTGGTTTAGCTTCACTGAAAGCAAATGATAAATAACTGCAAAACGCTTATCTCGCAAGCCATGCTTTGCTGACAAGCTCTCGCCATATGTCGAATAATCAATTCCACACAAGTCAATGAGCGTATCAAAGCTGAACCCAGGGTTATCGCGCAATATTTGACTCACAGCAACAATGTCTTCTGCACGCACAACAATTGTTAATTCATCATACTGAGTTTGTAAACTGACCAGCTTGTCTGTCAATACGCTCTGTAGAATTGCTGCGAGATTTTCTTGTTGAATGCTTCTAGACATACTTTAATTTTTTAATTAGCGTGCAATGGTATTAGTACGTTTAATTTTATTTTGCAACTGAATAATGCCATATAGCAAAGCTTCTGCCGTAGGTGGACAACCTGGCACATAAATATCAACCGGCACAATGCGATCACATCCACGCACCACTGAATAAGCATAATGATAATACCCACCACCATTCGCACATGAACCCATTGATATTACCCACCGTGGCTCAGCCATCTGGTCATAAACCTTGCGCAAGGCAGGTGCCATCTTATTACAGAGTGTTCCCGCCACAATCATTACATCTGATTGCCGAGGACTCGGTCGAAATACGATACCAAAACGGTCAAGATCATAACGCGATGCGCCTGTTTCCATCATTTCCACTGCACAGCAGGCTAAGCCAAAAGTCATGGGCCACATCGACCCCGTTCGCCCCCAATTAATTACTGAGTCAAGGGTGGTCGTAATAAAACCTTTCTCAAGAGTTCCTTCGATACTCATAGTATTAATCCCATTCCAATGCTCCTTTCATCCATTCGTAGATAAAACCTACTACGAGGATGCCCAGGAATACCATCATCGCCATAAAACCAAATAATCCAATTTCGTCTAGCACAATCGCCCATGGGAAGAGAAATGCAATTTCCAAATCAAACAAGATGAATAAAATTGCGACTAGGTAATAACGTACATCAAACTTCATACGCGCATCTTCAAAAGCTTCAAAACCACATTCATAGGGCGATAGCTTCTCGCTATCCGGACGATTAGGCGCAAGCAGCCAACCACTTAACATCGAAGCTGCTCCCACTAAAAATCCAACTATAAGAAATAACAAAATCGGAAAATAATTCTCGAGCATTTTATATAAACCAACACAGAAATATTTTTAACTTAATATTACTAATCATTGTGGTGCCGACGGCGAGACTCGAACTCGCACAGCTTGCGCCACCGCCCCCTCAAGACGGCGTGTCTACCAATTCCACCACGTCGGCAGCTAAACCATGCGCTTCAGTTTCAAAAAACTACCAAATTATTTATCCCAATTATCATTCGGGTATCTGATTAACTTTTGAGTTACTCTGAGCAGGAACATCTGCATCATTTCCGACAGCAGGCTTTTTCTCCAAATCTGTGGATGCTTGATCAGTTTCTTCAGCTTGATCCATGATACTCATCACACTTACGTCTTTGGTTTGATTTGCCGAAAAATAGGTTAAACTCATACTGGTAGCAAAAAACATGGCTGCAACCAGACTTGTCGCTCGACTCAGAAAATTGGCCGAACCGCTTGCTCCAAATAAACTGCCAGCCGAGCCGCTGCCAAATGCGGCTCCCATATCCGCACCCTTCCCGTGTTGTAATAATACTAACGCTATTAGCACAATCGCTAGCAGAACATGCCCTGACCAAACTAAGATTTCCAACTTGACACTCCAAAAGTTAATTACTTAATGCACGACAAATTGCAATAAAATCATCTGCAATTAACGATGCACCACCAATTAAACCACCATCTATATCTGGCATTGCAAACAGCTCAGAGGCATTATTGGCCTTAACACTTCCACCATAAAGAATAGTTAATTCCTTAGCTATATGTGCTTCAATACCACTTCTTATATAAGCATGCACATCTTGAGCCTGCTGTGGCGATGCTGTTTTGCCTGTGCCAATCGCCCAAACTGGCTCATAAGCAATTACTGCTTTACCGACAGATTCAACTCCCGCTACGTTGATAACTGCCGCTAACTGTTCCTTAATAATTTGCTCAGTTGTTCCTGCTTCACGTTGGTCAAGTGTTTCTCCTACACACAGAATTGGCGTTAAACCTGCACGTTGAGCTGCTACATATTTTTCTGCAACAGTATGATTGTCCTCTCCAAATAACGATCTTCGCTCCGAATGCCCCACAATCACAAATGTACATCCAAAGTCATTGAGCATAGAAGCCGATACTTCTCCCGTATAAGCTCCTTTTTCATACTGACTCACATTCTGGGCACCCCAGCATATATTTGTGCGTTGTAAGGCACTTTGTACAGACGATAGATAAGGGTAAGGCACACAAACTGCAAATTGGGCATTACGTAACTCATCGAGACTTGCAATGATCGCATTGAGCAACTGCTCATTTTCAACTAAATTACCATGCATTTTCCAGTTACCTGCAACCAGCTTTCTGCGCATTCTACCTTACCTCTGCTTCCCAAAAAGGGGGATGCTACCCTTGATTTTTTGTCTAGTCAATCTAAGATCTACTTTACAATAAATTTACATTTGAATTCACATTCCATTCACATTTGGATTATCTCATATTTAAACCACAGAAATTATGACTATTCATCTTTTCTAACTAGCCAAATCGACCTGTAATGTAGTCTTCTGTCTGCTTATTTTTAGGTTTTATAAAGATGGTATCTGTCACATTAAACTCTATTAATTCACCTAAATACATATAGGCTGTATAGTCGGAAACTCTAGCCGCCTGCTGCATATTATGGGTCACTATTAATATAGTCACTTTACTCTTTAAATCCGTTATTAACTCTTCGATACTGGCTGTTGCAATGGGATCAAGTGCAGAAGTTGGCTCATCGAATAGCAATATTTCTGGATCAGTCGCCAATGCGCGTGCTATACAAAGTCTCTGTTGCTGACCACCAGAGAGATTAAATGCCAAATGATGCTGCCGGTCCTTAACTTCATCCCACAATGCCGAATTACGCAAAGCCAGTTCTACACGCTCGTCTAAAATAGCCCGCTGTTTAATGCCCCTAACCCGCAATCCGTAAGCCACATTCTCATAAATCGATTTAGGAAAGGGATTTGGTTTCTGAAACACCATACTTATTCGCATCCGCACTTCGATCGGATCAACATTAGAAGCCAAAATATTCACATTATCTGGATGAAGAATTATTTCACCTTCATAGCGATTACCCGGATAAAGATCATGCATGCGATTAAAACATCGCAAAAATGTCGATTTTCCACACCCAGATGGTCCGATCAATGCTGTAATTTTTTTATCATGCAAAACCATATCGATATTTTTTAGCGCATTAAAACTACCATAATAAAAACTGAGATTTTTAACCTCAGACTTATACTGAATTGGATTTACAACTTTTTCTTGATTAATCTGCATTTTTACCACTTAATATTTTTTCGCATGCGATAACGTAAATAAATTGCTAGTCCATTCATGGCAAGCGTCATAACTACCAACACCAATCCAGCTGCAGCAGCGTTTAATTGAAAAGCTTCTTCTGGCCGTGAAACCCAATTAAACATCTGAATCGGCATTACTGTAAAAGGTGCCGTTAACCATTCAAATGACACATAAGGAAATTCACTTTTTATTGGGGAAGGTGGGAGAAAAGCTATAAATGTCAGCGCGCCAATAGTGATAATCGGTGCAGTCTCACCAATTGCTCGAGCCAGACCAATAATAATACCGGTCAATATACCTGCAGATGAGTAAGGCAATAAATGATCTGACACTGTTTGCCATTTAGTTGCACCCAGCGCATAAGCACCCTCACGTATTGTGACAGGAATAGATCGTATCGCTTCCCGTGTGGCAACTATCACCACCGGCAAAATCAGCAATGCCAAAGCTAACCCTCCTGCCAAAATACTTTGACCAAAACCTAACTGATATACAAATAAGCCCAATGCGAGCAAGCCATAAATAATTGAAGGAACACCCGCCAAATTAGTCACATTAATTTCAATAATCTCTGTTATTAAATTCTTAGGCGCATATTCCTCGAGATAGATACCTGATCCAATACCTAGTGGCACAGCTGATACCGCAGTTACAAACATCACTAAGGTAGTTCCTACCCAGGCTGATAAAATTCCTGCTGATTCTGGACGACGCGACGGAAAAGAAGTAAAGAAGTCCCAGGAAAGACGTGGCATACCATCAAACAACATATGCGCAAATAAGGCCATAAAAGTTAATACAGCAATCATTAAGGCAAAAATACCGGCAATCATGAAGACCAAATCCCATCTTTTATGCTGACCGATAATTTTTCTGATTTCTTCTAGATTATTTATGCTTTTCATCATAAAACATCACTTAATAGCACAGGAAAATTTTTAAAGCTTAGGCAATGCGATACTTCTTACTACTGAATACCTTTTATTGATCATCTAATAAATCTCGCGATAGCGCTTGCGCAGTACATGCCCGATGACATTAAACACCAGTGTTAGTATCAGTAAAGTTAATCCTGCAGCAAATATTGTTTGGTAACCGATACTTCCATGAGGTAAATCCCCCAAGCTCACTTGTACGATATATGCTGTAATTGTGGCCGCAGGTTCCATTGGATTCCATGTTAAATTTGGCTGCATCCCTGCTGCTATAGCAACCACCATCGTTTCTCCTACAGCACGGGATATGCCGAGTATGTAAGCCGCAGCTATTCCAGAAAATGCTGCTGGCATAACTACACGAATAGCTGTCTGAAAGCGTGTCGCTCCCATTGCGTATGATCCCTCTCGCAAATTCATCGGAACTGCCCGCATGGCATCTTCAGTCATTGAACTTACGTATGGTATGATCATAATTCCCATGACTAATCCAGCAGACAACAGGCTAAATCCCGGTAGCTCCGGAAAAATGGTTTGTAGCATGGGGGTTACAAATAGCAAAGCAAAGTACCCATATACAACTGTTGGTATGCCTCCCAACAATTCAAGAAATGGCTTTGCTATTTCACGTATGGTAAAGGGGGCAAATTCAGAAAGATAGATGGCAATGATAGTTCCCAGAGGAAGCGCCACTAGCAAGGCAATAAATGAGCTTACCACTGTACCTGAAACGAGCGGCAAAATCCCATAGTGAGCATCGTCAAATAAGGGCGTCCATTGTGTATCAGTTAGAAATTCCCAAATTGACACGTGCTGAAAAAATATAACCGATTCTTTCACTAACATCACAATAATTGCCAACATAATTGCAACTGAAAGTCCTGCTGATAGAAATAAAAGCACTTCTATAAATTTTTCATGCAAATTGCGACGAAAACTATATCCAAGTTTTCCAGCATGAGCTGCTTTATTGTGTGACTCTTCTGCCACTATGAAAGCCCTTCTATAAATTGGAGCATTATAGTTAGAGAGCTGCTAATTAAGGATAAGAACCAATCTCGGATTTAGAACGATTGAAATCAATCAGATTGATTTATTTTAAAATTTCATTAACACTCACATTATCAGAGCTAGCTAATGTTTAACATACAAATCTATCAGAAATGCTCTTTCTCTTCATAGCGCTCTTATTATAAGAATTCTGGAGATAGCATCTCCAGAATTCTTATTTTCACTCTGTCTAATATTGACT
>CBFGXU010000007.1:0-33815 GCA_965652935.1 uncultured Nitrosomonas sp. | reverse complement strand
AACAACAAAACGCCCTTCTCCCGGCTTGTATAATTGCGGACGACCCCGATAATCAAGTGGGTGGAACAATATTTGCATCAGGCTTGAACGCTCTTCATTTTCTACATCGATAATCACGCCCCCCCAACGTACAGGAACATCTTTATAACTATTGATGTCGCGGCTGACCTGATTATAAGAAAGTTGTATTGCTGGCGCATTTCCAATAGTTGGTGGCAATCCCGCGCATGCACTCAATAACAAACAAGGTAATATCAGATAAGACTTCATGACTCTTCCTCGAATTCAGGCTTGACAATAACTATATCTCTTTAGCTACTCGATATTTTTCTTACTGTTCAGTTTGATAAACTGGACTTCGCCATTTATCGCTATGCTTCTGTTATTAGATTCTTTTTGTTAGGTAAAGTGCAATATGAGCGAGGAAAGATCTATTGACGACGATGTGTGCGGGATTCGATGCGTTCGATATGCACCAGTGGGACGACTAGCCAGATCGCAGCCGTTGCAAACGTGGAAATGATGACTAGCCACGTATAGGCAAATGAACCTTCGCCCAGTTCGGTATACAAATAGGCACCGATATTTTGCGAGGCCAATGTACCAAGGTTGAAAATTGACATGAGTAACGCGAAGAAAGTAGCTTCTGCTCGCTTAGGGCAAGCTCTTGCCGCCAGATCCAGGAAGGCGAGGAGTGTGATCATGCCAGTGATACCCCAGAGAATATGGATAAGCAAAGCGGAGATATCTCCACGGTAAGCCAGATAAGTCAGTAAAGTCATTACTGATAAACCGATAGCGAAGTTAATCAGACGACGCAGTGGCATCAATCGCGAGATTGGTGCGTAGATGAGCGCTCCAATGATGCTGGATGCCGAGTCGGAGGCATTGAGGATGCCAATGTATTGCTGGCTGAAGCTGAGCACATCGGTTTGATAATAGAGAAAAGCCGGACCGAAAGATGGACTAAAATTGAATAAAAAAATAAATATGGCGACTAACCATACCGAACGCTCTCCAAAACCTGCCCGCAGTGCTGCCCATATTTCCTTGAATTCACCGTGCTGGGGATCGACAGGTTTTTCGCGTACGAAAAATTTCGCCATGAGCAAAACGATAAAGGGAAATATGGCTGCAACGATGAAAGCGACTTGCAGCTCCCGATGCTCAGCGAAATATCCACCTAGCAATCCTACCACGATCGCTGCACCGGTAACTGCGCTCCATTGCACAGACTGGAAAGCTCCAGTAAGTCCTTTTAATTTACCTTTTTCCACCATCAGTGCGTCGGTCAATACATCATTATAGGCTAGCCCTAACCCCATCAGCATATAAAGAATAACAAGTTCCCAATAGGTGTGGTGCGGCGAAAACCCGGCAATTAATCCTGCGATACACGCCAGCGTTGAAGTCAGCAATAGATAGCTCTTACGCCGTTGACCGAATAAGGGTACAAAATCCGAGATTAATCCATATAACGGTTTGAGGAACCATGGAATCGATGCAACCAGAAAAAAGGTTGCAACCTCATCAGCTTCTAAGCCTTGATCCTTAAAGCTAATAGTAATTACTTGAACGGGTAGTGCGGACATACCCTGCGCAAAGTAGACGATAGCGAACAAAATCGCAAGACGCCGGGCTTCGGCGGTCTTAAAGGGATGTAAGCGCTGCAGCCAATCCTTTTGGTGTTTCATGTGTGCATCATACAGCTCAAAATAATAGTGTCTGTCTAGAAAAGGACTTCACGGTGTTTTGGCTTTTAAATTAATTACTAGTCAGTGCAGAGTTAAAAATTTTATCCCTCACGCATTGATTGTGTCTAATTTTAACAGTGCTTGCAGGCATAATTCGCGATCCCATTATTTAGAAGCTTGGTGGTGCTTATCCGCTTCCTCCTGTTGCTGCAATTCCCACATATGTGCATAACTGCTATTAGAGGCAAGTAATTGCTGATGGTTGCCGCGTTCAATGATGCGGCCATGATTCATCACCAGAATCTGATCCGCATCGGCAATGGTGGAAAGCCGATGGGCAATCGTCAGTGTAGTACGATTTTTTGCAATACGCTTTAATTCCGCCTGTATGCGTTTCTCTGATTCTGAATCCAGCGCCGAGGTCGCCTCGTCAAAAATCAGAATTTCCGGATTTTTTAAAATAGTACGGGCAATGGCTATACGTTGTTTCTCACCACCAGATAACTTTAGCCCACGTTCACCAACGATAGTTGCATATTTTTCTGGCAGGCTTTCAATGAAGTCATGGATATGTGCAGACCGCGCTGCGGCAAAAATTTCTTCCTCCATCGCATCAGGTCGCCCGTAGGCGATGTTGTAATAAATGCTATCGTTAAATAGTACCGTATCCTGCGGTACGATACCAATGGCTTTGCGCAGACTTTGTTGAGTGACATCGCGGATATCTTGACCATTGATCAGAATATTGCCCGATTGCACATCATAGAAACGAAACAGTAGGCGTGCCAATGTTGATTTACCCGAGCCACTATGACCGACTACTGCGATGTTTTGCCCGGCTGGAATGTCAAAACTGATATCAAACAGTATCTGACGTTTGGATTCATAGCCAAAGTTAACGTGGTTGAAGCGGATCGTTGCGCTTCGGGCATCCAGAGTGCTGGCATTCGGCTTATCCTGAATTTCCTTGTTTTCATCCAATAAAGTAAACATGCGCTCCATGTCGGTCAGGGAATGCTTGATTTCCCGATATACAAAACCCAGGAAATGCAATGGCATGTAAAGTTGCAGCATAAAAGCATTGATCAACACCAGATCCCCCAATGTCATACTGCCATCGATTACCTGATCAGCAGCCAATATCATCAGTAGCGTAACGCCGATGGCAATGATAGCGCTTTGCCCGGCATTCAGCGTGGCCAGCGAAGTTTGATTGCGGATGGCAGCTTTTTCCCAGGATTGCAAATGTGCATCATAACGCTTTGCTTCCCAGGCCTCATTACCAAAATATTTTACCGTTTCATAATTCAATAAACTGTCGATTGCCTGAGTATTGGCTTTTGAATCTAAGGTATTCATGGTGCGGCGAAAAATCATGCGCCATTCGGTGACAATCATTGTCAGCGAGATATAAGCCAATAGAGTCAAGATAATAATAATGGAAAACCAGATGTCATATTTGCTGATTAATATGATGAGCACCAGACCGATTTCCAACAGGGTGGGCAGGATATTGAACAGCATGAAATTCAGCAGGAATGAGATGCCGCGCGTGCCGCGTTCAATATCGCGCGAAACACCGCCAGTTTGGCGTTCCAGATGAAAACGTAAAGATAGCGAATGCAGGTGTGCAAATACTTTGTTAGCGACTCGCCTAATCGCCCGTTGCGTCACTTTGGCAAAGATCGCATCGCGCAATTCTCCAAATAAAGTACTGCACAGGCGTAAACTGCCGTAGCTGATCAACAAAAAAACCGGCAGCACTAGCATAGCGCGCGGTTGATCCAAGGCATCAACAATTTCCTTTAGAACCAAAGGCACCGAAACATTGGCGAGTTTGGCCAATACCAACAGGCCGAGCGCCAGGATAACCCTGACTTTAAATTCCCATAAGTAGGGTAGCAGGGTGGCAATCGTTTTCAGCGTACTGCGTGGAGTTGCAGGTTTCTCAATATGAGCGGAGCACATCAGGATTGGTTAAAGACTCAGGTCAGCATGTTTATATGAAAGAACAGAGATAATGAGGATAAGTAATCAGATTAAATAAGCCCCTCTGTTATTTCAATTATCTAATTTTTAGCACCCATCTCTAAGGCGAGCTTTCTGGATAACTGAGATGTCTCTTCTGTGATTGGTTTATCCAGCCACCCTTGCAGATGGGTGCAAGTGATATCGGCGAGTGCCTGAATCCAGTCACTGCGTTCGTTGAGGCAAGGAATATAATGGAATTCTTTGCCACCGGCCTGAATGAATGTATCTTTTGCTTCCATGGCGATTTCTTCCAATGTCTCAAGACAATCAGATACGAATCCTGGACATACCACATCAACCCGCTGCGTCTGCTGTTTACCTAATTGCATTAAAGTCGTGGCGGTGTAAGGAGTTAGCCATTTGGCTTTGCCAAAACGAGATTGAAAGCAAATATTATATTGATTGGTATCTAGAGCCAATGCTTCGGCTAACAAGCGGCCAGTTTTCTGGCATGCACAGTGATATGGATCACCTTTATCCAAACTTGCACGCGGCGTACCATGAAAACTGATGATCAGCTTGTCAGGCTGTCCATGTAGGTCCCAATAATCACGCACATTCTGTGCCAGTGCTGCAATATAAGCAGGATGGTCGTGATATTGTTTAATGGTACGAATCGAGGGTTGATTGCGCATGTGTTTCAATACCGCAAAAACATTATCCATGGCGGCGGCGGTACTGCTGGCGGCATATTGAGGAAAGAGCGGAATGATGAGAATGCGCTCGCAACCCTGCTGCTGCATTCTTGCTATTACAGTTGCAACAGAAGGTTTGCCTATATTCATGGCGTATTCCACGATGGGCGGGTTTTGTAGCCGTATCTGCAATTCCTCCTTCAACAGTTTTGTTTGCCGCTCAGTGTGGACCTTGAGCGGAGAACCCTCTGACATCCAGATTTTTGCATATTTCTCAGCCGATTCCTTAGGTCTGAAGGGCAATATAAAACCATGCAGAATGGGCCACCAGATCAGCTTGGGAATTTCAATCACACGAGGATTACTCAGAAATTCCTTGAGATACGGACGTAGCGCTTGAGCAGTTGGTGCATCAGGCGTTCCCAGATTGATCAGTAGCACACCAGTTCGATTGGGAGAACCATGTTGATAAATGGGCTTGGAAGTCATGAAGTGAGTCGAATTGATTGGCAATAGTGAGCTTTTGTACTGATATTTCTAATACTGGCCGATGAACCGGTTACTTAACCGCGGAGCATTAATGCTGCGATAAGCTGCTGGAGAGAAGTTTCGCAGTAATATCGACAATCGGGATAATACGCTCATAAGCCATCCGCCGAGGGCCAATCACGCCAACTGTGCCAACAACTTCTCCTTCTATTTCATAAGGTGCTGTAATTACACTGAATTCTTCCAGTGATGCAACATCTGATTCACCACCAATAAAAATCTTTACGCCATGAGCTTGGCGGCTTAATTCAAGTAATTGCAATAATTTGGTTTTTCGCTCGAACAATTCAAATAATTTTTTTAGACTGATCAGGTTCTCCGTCAAATCGTGAACCTGGAGGAGGTTTCGCTCACCCGCTAAAACTACCGCTTCACTGCTTTCATTGACGGCGTTACCACCCATTTCAATAGCTGCACTCATTAAGCTGATCATTTCACCACGAAGTTCTTTTAATTCGCTATCCAGACGGCCCCGAATCTCATCCAGGGTACAACCAGCATAGTGCTGATTAATAAAATTACCAGCTTCAATCAGATCGGATTGGCTATAGGATTTATTAGTAAAAATAATACGATTTTGCACATCTCCTTCAGGTGTTACGATAATCAATAGAATACGTTTTTCGGATAATGCCATGAATTCGACATAGCGAAATACCGCGCCTTTACGCTTTGGAGTTACTACTACACCCGCAAAATGGGTAAGCTCTGAAAGTAGTTGAGAGGCGATATTGATTAAACGTGAAGGATTGTCAGGGTGCAGTTGGCTTTCCAGATGGTTCAGTTCCACCTTTTCCAGCGTTTTGACTACGAGTAGGGTATCGACAAAAAAACGATAACCCTTGGGTGTTGGAATTCTTCCTGCTGAAGTATGCGGACTGGTAACCAAACCCATTTCTTCAAGATCGACCATGACATTACGAATGGTTGCAGGACTGAGATCTAATCCAGAATACTTAGAAAGAGTACGGGAACCAACAGGTTGACCTTCGTGAATGTATCTTTCTACCAATGTTTTTAATAATATTTGAGCACGTTCATTAAGCATAAGGTAATTCTACACCAATCAATCGGTTTCATTGTTTAGTTATAAGCAGTGATTTTGCCATATTTATCTATGCTAAACTTTCTGAAAGCCAGCGTATTATCATAATTATTTGAACTCTATTGGAGGTTTGTGTATTTTTTTGGTAGGTATTGTGATAAAGCTATTTTTATAGCCTACACAGATTCCCTGTTAATTAGTTATTCTTAGCGGTAATTTAGCGCTTAATATTTAACCTTCATCCAATATAATCTAGCTGGTATTTATAGGTAATGAGTTTTCCATTTAAAACCATCGCGCTGATCGGTAAACATAAAAATCCAGAAATTGCGATGCCACTTCTCAATCTTGCCGAGTATCTCACTAATAAGAATTATAAGGTTTTGCTTGATCACCTGACAGCATCTCATGTTTGCAGCGACAAATATCCAGTGCTATCTCTGGAAGAAATTGGTGAAAAGGCTGATCTTGCTGTTGTAATGGGTGGGGATGGCACGATGTTAAATATCGCGCGTATGCTGGTTCCTTATGATGTGCCTTTAATTGGCATCAATCAGGGAAGGCTTGGTTTTCTTACCGATTTATCCGCAGATACCATGTTTGAAACACTCGATGAATTGCTGGCAGGGCAATATACGACTGAGCGTCGCATGTTATTGTATGCAGAAGTCATTCGTAATGGAAGCAGTGTTTTTGGCAGTCTGGCATTTAACGATGTGGTGTTGTACCGCGGTATGAGCAGTGGCATGATTGAATTTGAGGTGAGAGTGGATAACGAATATGTGAATACGCTGCGTTCTGATGGTTTGATCGTAACCACGCCAACGGGATCAACTGCTTATGCATTATCATCTGGAGGGCCCATCCTGCATCCCAGTTTGGATTTAATTGCGTTGGTGCCCGTTTGCCCGCATACACTCAGTAACCGTCCCATAGTCATCGGGCCAGATGCCCGTGTACAAGTTCAGATGCATAGCTCTGCCAATGTGCGAATCAACTGTGACAGCCATTCCTGTTTTGATCTGGAACAAACGGATAACATTGTTGTGCGACGCTTTCCCAAAACAGTACGATTGTTACATTCAATAAACCACAGTTACTATCGGATGTTGAGAGAAAAACTGGGCTGGAGTGAATCTCCCTGAGGTATTCGAACACTGTGTGATCATGTTAAAACATCTAAGCATCATAGATTTTGTTATTGCTGACCGGATTGAACTTGATTTTATGCCCGGTTTCACGGTCCTGACAGGAGAAACAGGGGCCGGTAAATCCATTTTAATTGATGCGCTGGCCCTTGCTTTGGGTGAGCGCAGTGACGCCAGTCATGTACGGCTGGGTTGTGAGCGTGCTGAAATTAATGTGACATTTGATATCAGCCACTTGCCCGATTTAGTGGATTGGCTAAACAAAAATGATCTGCAAGGTGACCCTGATATTTGCCTGATGCGTCGCATTATTGAAACGAATGGTCGTTCACGCAGTTATATTAACGGCCATACGGTCACATTGCAGCAATTACGAACTGCAGGAGACTATCTGGTAGCCATTCACAGTCAGCATGCCCATCAATCTTTGTTGCAGAAAGATTCACAGCGTGAATTGCTGGATGCTTTCTCAGGTTGTGGTGATCTCGTACGTGCAGTCAAGTCAACTTATCAAAACTGGCAAAATTGCTATCAGCGAAGGGTTAGCATGGAGAAGCATACGACAGACTCACGTGATAAGCGCGAGCAGCTTGAGTGGCAATTGCTTGAGTTATCAGCGCTGAATTTTACGCTTGAGGAATGGCAAACATTGCAGGCAGACCAGGGTCGGCTGTCGCATGTGGCCTCTTTACTGGCAGCGGCTGAAATGGGGATAGATATATTATCCGAGCATGAAAATGCGGTATTAACACAAATGAATACAGTGAATGGTCAACTGCATAATTTGCTTGAATATGACGATCAGCTGAAAACCATTACTGATTTACTGGATTCAGCTCAGATCCAATTGCAGGAAAGCATTTATGAATTGAAGCATTATCAACAACGCTTGGAGCTGGATCCGCAGGCGCTACAGGAAATTGAGCAGCGATTGGCAATGATTCACGCAACAGCCCGAAAATTCCGTGTGGCACCGGAAGAATTACCTCATTTGCTGGAGACGGTTACGCATCAACTGGAAGCATTAGGTTCAGATGCTGATATCAGCCATTTGCAAGCGCTTGAAGTTGCCGCACAGGAAGATTATCTCAAACGGGCTGAAGAACTCAGTATTAAGCGTCAAAAAGCGGGGGAAGCATTATCCGGGCAAGTGAGTGCTGCTATGCAGAAAATTGCCATGACTGGGGGAGAATTCTCAGTTTCATTGATACCGCTGGAGCAGGGTAACGCTCACGGTTTGGAGCAGATAGAATTTCAGGTTGCGGCACACAGGGGATTGCCCTTGAGACCCCTCGCCAAAGTAGCTTCTGGTGGAGAACTGTCCCGTATTAGTCTGGCCATACAAGTCATCACCAGTAAAGTGGGTGTGGTGCCAACCCTCATTTTTGATGAAGTTGATGTTGGAATCGGCGGACAAGTTGCCGAGATTATCGGAAACCTATTGAAGCAGCTGGGAAGAGAGCGGCAGGTGTTGTGTATCACCCATTTACCGCAAGTCGCTGCAACGGGAGATCAGCAATGGCAGGTAGTCAAATCGAATGGTACAACAGAAAATCAGCAGGTTGTAAGTAAAATTACCGTTCTGGATCAACAAGGGCGGATCAATGAAATTGCACGCATGCTGGGCGGGGTTAGAATTACTGCAGTCACTCGCAAGCACGCGGCAGAGATGCTACAAAGCGGTGCTTGCAAATAGTTAAAACAATCCCTCATAGATAAAGTTGACGGATTCCTAATGAAAATCAACAATCATTTTCTTACAATATCCAGATTTATGTATTTGTAGCCCTCAGGCTGGCTGCGATGGATTGATCAATAGGCAGGAGCCGCTGTTTTTACCCAGCGCTCTGAGTGTCGGAAAGCATCTTGTTTTATCAATTAATCATAGGGTTGAAAGCTAAAAAATAATCATTGAAATCCGCCGCTGGCTCGGGAATAAGCCCTTGCTGATGTGGAAAAATTGGAGCCAGTGTTTTGGCGATAATCGTCTTGATGATTTCCAAGTATAGAAGCGACCTGGGCAATATCATTAGCGTCATGTTGATGATGATATTTTCATTGTATTTGAAGGTATTATTTAATGTATAACCATTAATTGCCGACAGGGGTAGCGTTCATCAGGATGCGTAATGTACTGTTACCAGAAATCCTAGTGCCAAGGCTAGGATAATTAATGGCTTGCTTGAAATAAATAGTTCTTATGCATCATTTCCCGAATGTGTCATACCCCATTTCATGGGATGTTTTTGGGAATTGTAGTAAAAAAGTTGATGCTGGTAATGCGGCAAATTGTCGCAGCATCAGTAAAGTAGGATGGTAGAGTTTAAAAGCATTACAAATAAATTTATGATGGTTAGTCTACTGCAAGACTTTCGGTAATATCCATACGGCGCAGGTATCACGTCAAAACAACAGTGGTAACTCACACACGAATTTTCTTTGTCTTTAAGAAGGCATTGGGAATTCTTTCCAGCTTATAGATCGGCCATAACGATAAGTGCGACATTTTGCCGCATTGATATTTTTATTATGGGGCCAGATAATTCAACGTAAGTAGATTAATAAAAAATGTATTTAATCTATGACCAAAGATTCTGTTAGAAATTTGATCAATACCGTTGCGGCCGCAGTTTTGGAAACTAAGAGAAATTCTATACAGAAATACTAATAAATTGACGAGAAGAAAAAAGAGCGTAAGGATGAATACAAATTACAAATTAAAATTTATCACGGCTTCAATGATTGCTGCGGCGACAACAGTGATTGGACATAACGCATTTGCTCATACCCGATTGGAAGTACCCGAAATTGTTGAAGGTGTCAGAGCGAGTAATAACGTGGTTATTGGCCATGGTTGCGGTGGGGAAAGTGGAGAAGCGCGCAATGTCATAGGTACCAATGTAGTGTTTCCCGATGGTGTGGATTCAACTATTCTTGTTGACGGTCAGCCGCATGCAGGTGCTCTGACTGATTTTGTGCAAAATTGGGGAAATCAGAATCAGAAGGTGTATAGCAAAGCTGTTTTTACTTTTCAGGGTGAGAAGCTAGACGCCAAAGGGAATGTCGTGGGTTTTTGGGCTGGCGGTGGCGATTCCTTGCCACATGATTTGACTGGTTATATTCCGTTTAGAACGGGTGCGGTGATCATTGAGCCAACCTCTTGTGCAGCTACCGTAAAGTTTTATGTGTCAATTGCAGATATTTGCGAGATCACATCTACTTCCGGTTTTAATGAAAACACAGTCAATTTTTGGACTCATAATGATTTAGGTACACCCTATGACCGTGTCAGCACGACAGATGATGGCCCAGCTACCTTGACGATTACTCGTACCAGTGCCTTGCCTGCATCTTGTGGAGCTACGGGAGTGACCGTTGAAGTGAAGCCTTCAGCCGCGCAAATCAATCGTGATATGCCGATTAAAATTGACGGTACTCAGATCTGGCCACAGTAACGACCGGATAAGCAAGTTAGTGTCAGGGGAACCTTGCTCTTTCCCCTCCTTCGGAGCGAGGTTTTCCTAAATGCAAAAATAAGTGTTTGCATCGAAATAAATATAAAAATGGCGACAGAGGTTAATAAAATGTGGAACTTAAAAATACAAAGGTTTTTGCAAGTAATTGCCATGATGACTACAGCGGGTTATGCAGCATCAAGCAGTGCGCATGGTGGTGGCGCCATCATGGATCCTACAGGAATTTCTCCTACTTTCACGGGACTTGCGCAAATAACCTGCTCGAGTGAGGGTAATGAGCCGACGGATCATCTGTTGGCCAGAATAAGAGATAATTCTGCGCCGATTCCTGGCTTACTGGTTAATTTACAGATTTATAAAGGTAATAAGGCAATCAGTATTACCGATACCATTTCGGGTGATGCCGAATTTAGTCCCTATATTCTTCTGCAAGGAGGCAATGGGGTTTATTACATCATGGTCAATAAAACAAATGCGGGTGAGCGGGCATTTGATCTGGAGTGGCATTGTACTGCGGCTTCAGGAACACATACACCGACTGATATCAACGTTTTGCAATTTCAGTAAGCATTTGCCCCAATATAAATTAATACTTTGATCACAGTGAACTAAGAGTAATTTAATAGATAAATTGAGGATTCATGCGATGAAAATAAAATTATTATCTTTGATCATCCTGATGTTAAGTTTGTTTGTGACATCATCATTCGCCGAGCATCTGGATCAAATGTCATCTTCCTGTACCTTAACCACACTGGATGGTAAGCCAGCACATAATTTACAGGAATTAAAAGGGAAAGTTGTGTACGTGGACTTTTGGGCATCATGGTGTCCTCCTTGTGTAAAATCCTTTCCTTTTCTCAATCAACTCGATCATGATTTAAAGGCTAAAGGCTTGCATGTCATCGGTGTCAATCTGGATGAGAAGATAACCGATGCGCAAGAATTTATCGCTAAACATCCCGTGGATTTTTCGATTGTTGCGGATGCAAGCAAACAATGTGCCAAAGGTTTTGAGGTAATGGCAATGCCTACTTCTTATTTAATTGACCGGAAAGGGAACATTCGCCATATTCATCAGGGATTTCGTCCTGGTGAATCTGAAGAGTTACGTGCTTTGGTTACCCAACTGGTGATGGAGCATCCTTAAACAGAGTAAATGTTGGCGCTTATTATTTCGCTCATAAAAAAGAATCGATATGCCTCAAATCAAACTGATACTTGTACTCAGTATGATGCTTGCCGGCTGTGTAAATATAGCACCATGGGAACGGGGTAACCTGGCGAAACCTCAGATGGAACTAGATCCACATCCGCTGCAAAGCGAAATACAATCTCATAACTACAGCAGTCGTGAGGCGGCTCCAAGTCATAAATCATCATCGGGTGGTGGCGGTTGCGGCTGCTATTAGGTTGTCTTGATTGGGGCGTTTTTAAGGTAAATACAATTTGCAGCGAAACAGTACGCCCCTGTGCCAGGGTAATAGTCATGAGTCGGGTGATTCAGAAGCACCACTTTCTGTAAAATCAAAAAGCACACTCCATGCATTAACATCCGCCGCACTGGTATTGCCCGGCTTATTAATATCGTCAGGGCATGCGGCGGGGACTGATCGAATCAATTTCCAATACAGCCGTTACCAGGAAGGGGAGCGTAACCTTTTTGGCGTACCTCAAAGTTTAAAGCCTATCACTGCCGATGTTTTACATGGCAGCGGTAATTTTTCCCTGACAGACCGTACCAAATTCTCTTTTGGCTATACGCAGGATACTTGGTCAGGGGCGACACCTATTGCGATTTCTCCACTGGTTGCCAATGGCAATCGTCCTATCCTACGCAATACCGAATCGGGAGTGGTGACAGTGGGCGCTTCTCCCATTATCAATAGCCAGATATTGCTAGATCGCGATTTAAATCCGATCAGACGGGACCCGCAAAGCGGTCAATTATCAGGAACAGATAGCCGATCGGTAATGGTCATGTCTTCGGCATCGCCGGAAACACGCCGTCAGGCCAATTTTGGCTTGAGTCATGAATGGAATGAGGCAGCTATCAATGTAGGTGGTGGATTTTCAAGAGAAAGAGATTACAAATCAAGTTATGGCAATATTGGTGGTCGGTTGGATTTTAATCAGAAGTTGACAACTGTTAAGTTTGGTGGCGGCTATACGCATAGTGATATCGGCGCTATTCTGGACCATGATGCATCTCCTTATATCACCAAAACCGCGTTTTCCCAGCAAATCATAAGCCGTGGTGGCTCTGAAGTATTGCAAGGCAAGCGGCAAGATTGGGCGGCAAATATCGGTTTGACCCAGGTGCTGACCAAGAGTGCATTGATTGACGCCAATATCGGTTATACCCATAGCAGCGGCCTTATGGAAAATCCTTATAAAGTAGTGTCGGTAATTTTTATTGATCCGGCTGCTTTAAACACTAACCAAACGACTCCGATTGCTGGCGATTTGCGAGCGCTTATTGAACAACGGCCTGATATCCGCAATCAAGTAGCGATTAATACAAAATACATTCAGCATATCAGTGCGTTTGATGCGGCATTGCACTTGGGCTACCGATTATCGGTGGATGACTGGGGTATTAATACCCACACATTGGATGCCAGTTGGGTGCAACCATTTGGTAATGACTGGACGCTGACTCCCCGCATCCGCTATTACTCTCAGGATGCTGCCAGCTTTTATCAGCCTTATTTGTTTTCTCAACAAACCTACCGAAGGAATGAGTTTGACGGCCTGGGACGGCAAATCTGGGTCGATGTTAACAACCCGAATATCCAATATTTCCGCGATTCAAACTTTAATTTATTTGACCAGAATGGCAATTTGGTGAATGAAGCATTTTTGAACATACAACCCAAAACCACTTCCTTTGACGCCGGAAAATTGCCCGATAATTTTTCCAGTGATCATCGTCTAGCGGCATTCGGTGCGCTGAGCGGTGGGGTGACATTGAGTAAAATACTTGGAAAAGGTGTTGCTTTGGAAACAGGCTTTGAGTACTACACACGAGCCAGTGCAATGCAATTGGGCAGCGGTGGCGGCAATGGTTTTGCTGATTTTGATTACTATGTTGCCAATGCAGCCTTGAAGTTTGACATGGAAAAGGTTGATTCTCAAAGGCCAAGTATTAACAACATCCATCAACATAAGCATTCAACCAAGTATCATAAACATGATGTTCCACCAGCCGGGGTTATGTTCGGCCATATGCTCAATAAACCGGGTGATTTGATGGTCGGTTACCGGTTTATGTTGGGCCGATCGGATGGAAGCATGATGCATGGCGACCATCAGGTGAGGGACCAGACTGTAGTGGATCAAGGCTGCAGCGATACAACACCCTGCCGGTTCACACCAGCTTACATGAACATGCGCATGCATATGCTGGACATCATGTATGCGCCAACGAAGTGGATGAATGTCATGTTGATGCCAACGTTCATGGACATGGACATGAATCTGCGCAGACTAGCCGGAGCCCCGCCCGCCGGACCGGGTATACACGAGCACCGGGGTATCGCTGGACATGAAACGGGGGCGGTCAGCGATACTTATATTTCATCATTAATTAAGTTAATTGATATTCCTGGTCATCGCGTGCATATGAATCTGGGATTCAGCGCTCCGACAGGAAAAGTGGATATAGAATTGCGCCGTATGGCCCAGATTGATGGCGGATTGATCCATTTCGGTATGCAACTGGGAAGCGGTACGTGGGACTTTCTGCCGAGTTTGACTTATCTTGGTGAGAAAAACCGCTGGTCGTGGGGTGCGCAACTGAGTGGTGTCAAGCGCATGGAAGAGAAAAATAAATCCGGCTATCGCCTGGGCGATATTTTTCAGGCGACAACTTGGGGTGGCTTTGATCTGACGCATTGGCTCACGGCTTCGGTACGAGGCGCATACACCATACAAGGTGCAGTGCAGCGAGATTTTGATTCATTTAACGCACGTATTGGTCCCATGGATTTTCCTGCCAATTATGGCGGGCAATTTTGGGATATTGGGTTGGGGTTAAATGCAATCATTCCAAGCGGACGATTTGCAGGTAATCGTTTTGGTTTTGAATGGATACAACCGGTCAGGAATGACTTTAATGGATTTCAGCTTGACCGTAAGGGTGCACTTGCGGCGACCTGGAGTTATTGGTTTTAATAGGAAGCATTTTTTAAAACGTTTAAGATAAGTTGCAATAAATTCTCAAGAATACGTCAGCGGTTGCGAAATAGTGTGGTTCACTTAAATTATTATCATTATGATTTTAAGGCAATGGGTTCACCTTGCTCTCTCCAGCTTTACGCTAGCAGTTCAAAGATGGGCAAGCATGCAGCTAAGATTGTCATGGATGATGTTTACCGCCTGGAAGCACGTTACTCCCGCTATCGGGAAGATAGTTTTTTATCTGAAATAAATCGTATTGCTGCGCGAGGAGGGCATATCACTGTAGATGATGAAACTGCAGGACTGCTGGATTACGCAGCTACTTGTTATCAGCAAAGCGATGGCTTATTCGATATTACTTCTGGCATTTTACGTCGAGTCTGGAATTTTAAATCTGGCCTTATACCGACTCCTGAAGCGATTCAGTCTGTGCTCGAAAAGATCGGTTGGCACCACCTACGTTGGCAGCGTCCCATACTGACCTTTACTCTTCGTGATATGGAAATCGATTTTGGCGGTGTAGTTAAAGAATATGCCGTTGATCGTGCTGCCTCGCTCTGTTGGAATGCAGGAATTCGACATGGCATCATTAATCTCGGGGGGGACATTAAAATCATTGGCCCGCATAATGATGGTACCCCCTGGCGGATAGCGATACGCCATCCACGTCAGCCTGGGGGTATATTGACAACGCTATTGCTTTATTCCGGGGCGCTTGCGAGTAGTGGAGATTATGAGCGTTGCATCATGCTGAATGGTGTGCGTTATGGGCATGTGCTTAACCCTAAAACCGGCTGGCCGGTTAGTTATATGGCGGCAGTGAGTGTGATTGGTGAGTTTTGTGTGGTGGCCGGCAGTGCATCCACCATCGGCATGCTTAAGGAAGAGCAAGGATCTGACTGGTTGAATGAACTTGGTCTACCCCATTTATGGATGAATGTGTATGGAGAGGTGGGTGGATCTCTTGGAATTGGATAATTTTTATGAATAAATACACAATAACCAGAGGATTTCTGAATTGATCTGCTGTATTTAAATTCCCTACTTTATTTTTTAATGATATCCTTAACAAGAATGAGTGCTTTCGCTTATTCTTAATTACTTCAAAGCTCAAATGTTGTAATTGATAGGTGTGTTACGTGTAGTTGCTTAAGTTTCAACAAATAATGTTTGATATTATTAATAAGGAGATTATTAATGAAGTATTCACTTTTTGCTGTTGTACTTATAACTCTGATGTTAACCGCATGTGGAGGTGAAGGAAAACCTGGCCAATACCCTCCAAGTCTGTATAAAGATCGGGAAGGCCAATTGACCGATAGCGAACTTGAAAAATCCAAAAAGGAGGGCACAGAACAGCAAAGTAAGTAAAATACTCTTGCTGCTGATTCCTCAGCATGATGGTGAGGACCACATAGTCAAGTTCTAACAAGACTAATGAAAAAACAAGTGATTGATATTCTGTTTCTCTACAAAAAAGTTATATCGGGTAAATGAAATGTAGAGCTTGTTTTTTTAAGCGACCCTGGTGGAAATACTAGGGTCGTTATTCTAAATCCCCCTGAAGGAATATTCCTTAAACTAGCTCAAGTTACCGGATAATCATCACATCCTCACGCTTATAACTCATTATCTCTGTTTATTTTCTGCTTTTAAGTTTGTTTTCGGCAAAAAATGACTGAATTACTGGCAACATAAATTTCCAAGATCTACATGACGCTTAGGATTGAGTTCAATATCGCTATAGATCCAGGTACTTGATAGGACTGCTGTATTATGCTGAGAGTAAGAAAGATTGAATTATTTAATCGTGTGCAATTTTTAAACAATTGCTGAATCCATTTAACTGATTCTGACTCTCAATCGGAGCATATCCCCTCAGAGCGGGTCTTTTACTGGTAAGCCTGATTATTCGATATTCACATTGGAGTATTTCGTCATCTACTGGTATACTTTTAGCTCGTTTTGAAGCAGTAATTCTAATCTTTACCTTGAGTGGTCCTGGTGATCAACGAATCTGTTTACCAATGAAGAAGTGAACTGACAAATTAGTTCTATACTGGTAATATCGAATCAAAGTTTAGAAAGAAGAAAGATTTAAAATTTTTATGGCGGGCCTCCCCGCATTGTAAGATAGTGAACCTGGTCAGGTCCGGAAGGAAGCAGCCACAGCTATTTATTGCGAGTGCCGGGGGTCTGGCTCGCCGCCAGCATGATAACATGATCTTTTTTTAGATTTTGCATCAGCTTAATAGTATCCAATTCGTTTTTTTCAATCTAAACGTGTCTCAAACACAAGTCCTTGCGCGTAAGTGGCGCCCAAAAAAATTTTCCGAATTAACCGGACAAGAGCATGTAGTCAGAGCACTGACGAATGCGATTGAACAAAATAGACTGCATCATGCCTATTTATTAACTGGCACGCGCGGTGTAGGTAAAACAACCATCGCTCGTATCCTGGCCAAATCACTCAACTGTGAAACAGGAGTAACCGCAACACCATGCGGTATTTGTCCAGTATGCCTGCAAGTTGATACGGGCAGCTTTATTGATCTCATTGAATTGGATGCGGCCTCAAACACGCAAGTCGATCACATGCGCGATCTGCTGGAAAGTGCGCTTTACGCCCCCACTAGTGCGCGCTACAAGATTTATATCATCGATGAAGTTCACATGCTCTCTAAATCGGCTTTCAACGCGATGTTGAAGACTCTGGAAGAACCGCCGGCACATGTGAAATTTGTACTAGCTACAACAGATCCCCAGAAAATTCCGGTTACGGTCCTATCACGCTGTTTGCAATTTAATCTGAAACAAATTCCACAAACTCAAATTGCTGAGCACCTCAAATGGATATTGACGCAAGAAAAGATTTTTTATGATACGCCATCGGTACAGCTTATTGCTCGTGCTGCACAGGGCAGTATGCGCGATGCTTTGAGTCTCCTGGATCAGGCTATTGCTTTTGGTGAAGGTAAGATCGAGGAAACAGGTGTACGGGATATGTTGGGCATTATTGATCAGAGCTATCTTTTTGATCTACTGGAGGCTTTGGCACAGAAAAACGGTACAAGATTATTGTCATTGGCAGATGAAATGGAAGCGCAATGCCTTTCATTTGATTCTGCTTTGCAGGAGCTGGCGGCTTTATTGCACCGTATCGCGCTGGCTCAAACTGTGCCACAGGCGATCAGTGAGGATATGCCCGAATGTGTGCGTATCTTCACCTTGGCAAAAGTTTTTTTACCTGATGATATTCAGTTGTTTTATCAGATTTCTTTGCACGGACGCAGTGATCTGAGTCTGGCGCCCGATGAATACGCCGGCTTTACCATGACACTGATGCGTATGCTGACGTTTATGCCGGATGATTTATCGTCGAATAATCATTTGCTGCAAGCTCCGCCAGCTCATAGCAAACAGCCCGTGGCAACAAATATCATACAACCTGCAAAATCCGGGCAGTTTCTACAGCATGTATCCGAAAGTGTCAGTGTTGATTCATCTAGTTTTGATTGGCCGCAATTGATACAGCAACTCAAACTGACAGGAATGGCAAAAATGCTGGCGCAACATAGTGAAGCCAGAGTTGTCTCAGCGGAAAAAATAGAACTGTGTATACCGGATGTGCATAAGCACCTGTTGGAAAAAAAATATCAAGATAAAATCCAGGCGGCGCTGAATACTTTTCTTGGCAAACCTGTCATGCTTAATTTCTCTGTAGGCAATATCACTGGACTGACACCTGTTGTATTGCAGCAGCGTGCAGAAGGAGAAAAACAGTCAGAAGCCATTGCAGCAATTGAGAAAGATCCGATTGTACAAGAATTGATTGAACAGTTTGATGCAAAATTAATCGTTTCTTCAATTAAATCACTTCAAGAAGATAAAGGAGACAATAGAAATGAGAGGTAACCTGGGAAATATGATGAAACAAGCACAGATGATGCAGGAAAACATGCGGCAAATGCAGGAAAAACTGGCTGCTATTGAGGTAGAAGGTCAATCAGGAGCAGGTATGGTTAAGGTAATTATGACCTGTCGGCATGATGTCAAAAGAGTCATGATTGATGACAGCCTTGTCGGCGATGACAAGGAGATGCTGGAAGATCTTGTGGCAGCAGCTTTCAATGATGCTGTACGTCATGTGGAATCTACTACCCAGGCAAAAATGGCAGAACTTACCAGTGGTTTGGGTTTGCCAGCAGGATTTAAATTGCCTTTCTAATAGTTTATTTCTCCCTATTGGCAAATGAGCATGGCTTAAGGCTTTGGATAATAAGCCGTTAGTAAAGAATGTTAATAAATTGGAGAAGGCCATGAACGAAATAGTGTGTAGTTCATAACTGATGAATATAAAAAACTAAAGATGACCTTGGCACCAAGTAAATATTCTTCATTAAGTAATTAAAAGCATTTTTCCCTTAATATTCTAAAGATAGACTGCTTCTTTGTGCATGATATTATCTTCATAATAAATGAGAATCATTGCAATGAGCCAGTATATAGCTATAGGCGAGCTATTTTTTTGCAGCGGTTTATAAAGTCAAAATGGTTAATAGTACTCTCTCTTAAGAAAATTTTAGATTCATAAAATTCAGCCCCTAAAGCTAGATATAAATCTAGCTTTTGTTTTTGTAGGAAATATTCCTACATTAAAATAAGAAAATTACTTACCTTTGTTTAGGTTCTGCTTCCATTTACTTCTCTTAGGTCATGACCGAAAATTTGCATATATGACTTTTGCATCTAATTAAAAATTTTCTAAAGGGGTGTTGAAATGGAACCAGATCAAATTCTTGATGAAATTAGAGATATTAACCTAAGTTATCTGTTACTTGCCAAGCAAATGCTACGAGAAGATAGGGTATTAGCAATGTATCGATTAGGAATTAATCAGGATATTGCGGAAATCATGGAAAAATTAACCTCTGCGCAACTTATCAAAATGGCAGCTTCCAATATGTTACTTTGTCGCCTTCGCTTTGATGACCGTTTAATTGCCGAGATATTATCAAACGAAGCCCTTGATCAAGCCATAGCAAAATCACATGCTGCCATTTTGATGGCGGGAAAACCATCTGAAGCTGTGATGTAAGATTTATAAGCGTCGTATATCATGCGTAATCTAAGCATTTTAACTGAAGCCAAACAAATTCAGCTTGCAACCGAATTGATCACGTTGGGCGCTCGCCTACAAGTCTTAGAGATGAATACGGATCTTAGTCGCGAGAGGCTCGTTAAGCTCTATAAGGAAATCAGAGGAGTATCTCCTCCCAAAGGAATGCTGCCTTACTCAGAAGATTGGTTCATGAGCTGGCAGCCAAACATGCATTCGTCATTATTTATTAACATATATAATTATATTATTGTGAATACTGGAATTGACGGTATAGAGGCATTGATCAAAAGCTACCGCCTGTATATCGAGCATACCAAAGTACATCAATTGGAAAAGGTATTAAGTCTGACCCGAGCATGGACTTTAGTGCGGTTTGTTGAAAGTAATGTATTGTGTATCACATCGTGCACTCATTGTCATGGGAGGTTTGTTGTACATTCATTAGAAATTCATTCTAATCATGTATGTGGTTTATGCAATATCCCTTCGCGAGCCGGAAGAACGAAAAAAGAGAACATTGCAAATTTTCATTAAAATAGAAAAACCTTTAAAGTAGATGCTTATCTTAGCAATTTTTTAATACGGTTTAATGCTTGCTGCAGATTTTCTAGTGAAGTGGCGAACGATAAACGCATATAGCCTTCACATCCAAAAGCAGAGCCTGGGACAACAGCTACGCCGGCGCCTTCCAATAGATATTCGCTGAATGCGATATCATTTAATCCATTTATCAACCTTCTTTCATACAGATTATTTATTGACTGACGGACATCAGCAAACGCATAAAATGCACCAGCAGAGGATAAACAACGAATACCATTGATCTGATTTAACTGCTCTGTTACAAAGGTATTACGTTCTTTAAATGCACATACCATTGGCTGGATACAGGACTGATCGCCATTTAACGCCACCTCAGCAGCTGCTTGAGAAATGGAGCTGGGATTGGATGTACTCTGTGATTGGATATTTTCCATGGCGGTTATAATGTGTGATGGTCCACCACAATAACCAATTCGCCATCCGGTCATTGAATAAGCTTTAGATACGCCATTAAGAACGATGGTTTGTGGAAATAAGTCGGGGCAAGCATTGACAATATTTGTAAATTTCTGATCTGATAAAAGAATATGTTCATACATATCATCTGTGGCGATCAAAATCTGCGGATATTTTCGTAAAATTTCCCCTAATGCCTTGAGTTCATCCAGGGTATAAACCGCTCCCGTTGGATTACTGGGGCTATTAATGACAAACATTCGAGTTTTAGAGGTAATGGCTGCTTCCAGTTGCTCTGCAGAAATTTTGAAATTTTGCTCGATCCCTGTATTGATAAAAACGGGCTTACCTTCAGCAATTAAAACGATATCCGGATAGGAAACCCAGTAAGGAGCTGGAATAATGACTTCATCACCGGGATTGATGATTGCTAATGCCAAATTAAAGAAACTCTGCTTGCCGCCACAAGAAACTAAAATTTGTCTGGCTTCAAAATCAAAATTATTTTCGCGTTTAAATTTTGCCACTATGGCATTTTTTAAACCCGGCGTTCCGCCAACTGCAGTATATTTGGTCAAGCCTTTATTAATTGCAGCTATTGCTGCATCTTTAATATGCTGTGGTGTGTCAAAATCAGGTTCACCTGCTCCTAGCCCAATAATATCTTTACCTTCAGCTTTTAATTTAGCTGCTCGAGCAGTAACAGCCAGGGTAGGGGATGGCTTAATGGTTTGAACGCGGTTAGAGAGTTCCACAAAATCCTCGCACTAAAATAGGTGGGCCAGCATGTTAAAATAGCATGAAGAACCAATTTAAGAATGGAATTATACCTGTGATCGTAACCTTCCCCAATAGTCCGTACAAATTACATCAAGCATTTGAACCGGCAGGCGATCAACCAGCGGCAATTGCACAATTAGTTGAAGGGATTAATGATGGCCTTGCATTCCAAACATTATTGGGGGTCACCGGTTCGGGCAAAACCTATACGATTGCCAATATGATTGCACGTCTGGGTCGCCCGGCAATTTTGATCGCACCGAACAAGACACTGGCAGCACAGCTTTATGCAGAAATGCGTGAATTTTTCCCTGAGAATGCGATTGAGTATTTTGTTTCTTATTATGATTATTATCAACCAGAAGCGTATGTGCCGGCACGCGATCTGTTTATCGAGAAAGATTCCAGCATTAATGAGCATATTGAGCAGATGCGCTTATCCGCCACCAAGTCATTGCTGGAACGCGATGATGCCATCATTGTAGCTACTGTATCCTGCATCTACGGTATCGGTGATCCGGTTGATTATCATGGCATGATTCTGCATTTACGCAATGGTGAAAAAATTTCTCAACGCGAGATCATTAAGCGCCTGACGGAAATGCAATACGATCGTAATGAACTGGAATTCAAGCGTGGTGTATTCCGTGTCCGAGGCGATGTCGTGGATGTTTTCCCGGCAGAAAACTCGGAAGCTGCAGTGCGAGTGTCATTATTCGATGATGAGGTCGATAGCATGTCATTATTTGATCCTCTGACAGGCCGTATACTGCAGAAATTATCCCGTTATACGATTTATCCTTCCAGCCACTATGTGACGCCGCGAAGTACTACGTTGCGTGCGATGGAAACCATCAAAGCCGAACTGCGTGAACGGTTGGAATATTTTTATCAGGAGCAACGCTTGGTTGAAGCCCAGCGCCTTGAGCAACGCACGCGATTTGACTTGGAGATGCTCAATGAACTGGGTTTTTGCAAAGGCATTGAAAATTATTCACGTCATCTTTCCGGCAAGAAACCGGGTGAGCCGCCGCCAACGCTGCTAGATTATCTGCCACGGAATGCATTGATGATTATTGATGAAAGCCATGTTACCGTGCCACAGATTGGTGGCATGTATCGCGGGGATCGTTCGCGCAAGGAAAATCTGGTGAATTATGGCTTTCGTTTGCCGTCTGCTTTGGATAATCGTCCTTTGCGATTTGAGGAATTTGAAAAAAGAATGCCGCAAACCGTGTTTGTATCAGCAACACCAGCCAATTATGAGAAATTGAATAGTGGTCAAGTGGTAGAGCAGGTTGTGCGGCCAACCGGCTTGGTAGATCCTGTGATTGAAGTGCGCTCCGTCGCAACACAGGTTGATGATTTAATGTCTGAAGTCAGTTTACGGGTGGCCAAGAATGAGCGTGTATTAGTTACTACGCTGACAAAACGTATGGCGGAGGATTTGACGGATTATTTTTCTGATCATCAAATCAAAGTGCGTTATTTGCACTCCGATATCGATACTGTTGAGCGGGTTGAAATTATCCGCGATTTACGCTTGGGTCAATTTGATGTATTGGTGGGGATTAATTTGTTGCGTGAAGGGCTGGATATTCCGGAAGTTTCCTTGGTTGCCATATTGGATGCTGATAAGGAAGGTTTTTTGCGCTCGGAAAGGTCGTTGATTCAAACCATCGGCCGTGCTGCGCGTCATATCAATGGTACTGCTATTCTATATGCTGGCAGCATTACTAAATCAATGCGCATTGCAATTGATGAAACCAATCGTCGGCGCCATAAGCAGACACAACATAACCTCAGGAATCATATCACGCCACGATCTGTGCATAAACGCATCAAAGATCTCATCGATGGTGTCTATGATTATGATTCAGCACAACAGAATCATAAAGCCGCGCAGGTGCAGGCGCGGTATAACGCCATGAATGAATCCCAATTGGCCAGAGAGATTCAGCGTGTAGAAAAGAAAATGCTAAGTGCTGCAAAAAATCTGGAATTTGAGCAAGCAGCACTCTACCGGGATGAATTAAAAAGCCTCAAGAATAAACTGTTGATCGGCTTTACTGATGTCACTTAAAAGTTATTTCTTAATTTGGGTTGAAGAGACGAAAATCAATGTGCTAAAGGTACGGTTCAATGTCTTACTGGTAAAGTTAGTCATCACCATTTCTTCAAGGAAACGAATATGATCGCCTTTTTTGACTTTAGTCGTTGGAGCCGCAATCCAGAACCTGTTTCCACCGTTTTCTAGCTCCATGTATGTATAACCGGTTGTGTCGATAATGTTAATAACTTTTCCCTCATTAGTGGGTAATCCTGACTTTTGTGTATCCTGCGGTTCGTGGTGTAGCGCCATCACATGGGCGGAATTGAATAGTAGGCATCCAACTAAGGCCATCAGAGATACAACTGAAATTTTCATGAACGCTCCAAAGATACAGTTTTGTTGAAAACATTATGATACACCGCTAAGTTATTTAGTTCCAATAGCGGGATGAGGTGCGGATGCTTTATCCTGGCGTAATTTCTCAAAAAAACAAATGGCAGCTGCGGCTGCAGCATTTAAGGATTCAGTCTTACCGGGCATCGGAATAGCAATGTTTTCGTCAGCCATTCTTATCATTTCTTTAGACAATCCTGCGCCTTCGTTACCGAATACAAATGCGGTCGGACCAGTTAGCGAAATCTCAAAAAGATTCTTTGTAGCCTGGATGGAGGTGGCAATGACAGTACCGTCAAATTGCTGCGCGATCTTTTGCAAGTCACAATCCTCATGAATGCGCAAAAGAAAATGCGCACCCATCGCAGCCCGTAACGTTTTGGGTGACCAAGCATCAGTGCATTGTTTGGACAAATAAACATCTCCGACATTCGCGGCGGCTGCCGAACGTAAAATGGAGCCAAGATTGCCAGGATCTTGAATTGCCTCCAGCAAAACACTAAACATTTCCTTTTCATGATTAGTTTCTTTCTGCAACTCAGGAACTGAAATAAGCGCAAGAATTCCTGTTGGCGTTTTTACTGGAGATATGCCACGAAATAGTGCATTACTAATAATCGTTATTTTGGGCAGCGTATTGTTAAAGAGAATATTTAGAAATCGCTGATTTTCAGCATTTTCAAAATAAGATTGGCTGACAATCAGATTTTTTGGGGTACCCACTACGGAACAGTAAATCTGAATAAGATGTATCCCATCGAGCAGCGTTAAACCGATTTTTTTACGATACGATGACGATCCTTCTAATTTGATCAATTGCTTGACGAGTGGATGATCGCGTGAAGTGATAACTGGCATGATTAAGTTCCGCAGCCAACCAATTGCGCAACAATACTTTCAAATTTACTGATTTTTATAACGATACTCTACCGACAGAGCGTGGGCTTGCAGTCCTTCGCCATAAGCCAGAACAGATGCAATTTTTCCCAGTTTTGCAGCACCCTGCTGAGAAATTTGAATGAGGCTGCTGCGTTTCTGAAAGTCATAAACTCCTAGTGGGGAAGAAAACCGTGCTGTCCGCGAGGTGGGCAGAACATGATTGGGACCAGCACAATAATCACCCAAAGCTTCACAGGCATAACGGCCGAGGAAAATAGCGCCGGCATGGCGGATTTTATTCACCCAGTTTTCCGGTTGATCGACAGATAATTCTAAATGCTCAGGCGCAATTCGGTTGGCGATCACACAAGCTTCGTCCAGATCCTGTACGTGAATCAAAGCACCGCGATTTTCAAGCGCAGCGCGGATAACATCTTTGCGCTGCATCTCAGCTATCAAGCGGTTAATGCTGTGCATCACCTGATCAAGAAATTCTGTATCGGGCGATAATAAAATTGACTGGGCTAATTCATCGTGTTCCGCCTGGGAAAATAAATCCATAGCAATCCAGTCAGGATCTGTTTTGCCATCGCAAATCACCAGAATTTCAGAGGGGCCTGCAACCATATCAATGCCAACGATGCCGAATACCTGACGCTTGGCGGCGGCAACATAAGCATTACCTGGACCTACAATTTTATCCACCTGCGGTATCGTTTCAGTGCCATAAGCCAATGCACCGACAGCCTGAGCCCCGCCAATAGTAAAAACACGATCAACTTTGCTGATGGCAGCTGCTGCCAGAACCATATCATTTCTTTCTCCAGCCGGTGTGGGGACTACCATGATCAGTTCTTTTACGCCGGCTACTTTTGCCGGAATGGCATTCATCAGAACAGACGAAGGATACGAGGCTTTACCGCCGGGTACGTATAAGCCCACGCGATCAAGCGGAGTTACTTTCTGACCTAACAACGTGGCGTCAGAATCAGTATATTGCCATGAATTCAGCGGTTGTTTTTCATGGTAGTGCCGGATCCGTTGTGCCGCTTGTTCCAGTGCATTACGTTGGGTGGATGATAAGGCTGCCAAAGATTGCTGCAAATGATCCTGTGTGAGTTCGAGATCTTTTGAGGATGTAACGGAGAGCCTGTCAAAACGGTTGGTATATTCGATCAAGGCAGCATCTTTGCGCTTCCGGATATCTGCAAGAATCGTGGTGACTATCGAATCGACAGCATTGTCTTGTGCATTTTCAAAAGCCAATAGTTTCTCAAGATTGGAATCAAAATCAGGTGCAATTGAATTAAATCGTTTTATTTGGATCATGGTATGAAATGAATGCCTTGATGAATGCAGTTTACTGGCAGGCTCACTTTTCGACAGCCCCGGAAAATGCATCCAATACGGGTTGAATAATATCTCTCTTTAGCTTCAATGCGGCCTGGTTAATAATCAATCTTGCTGAGATCGGCATGATCTCCTCGACGGCTTTAAGGTGATTGGCTTTTAAGGTATTACCGCTTGATACCAGATCGACGATTGCATCAGCCAATCCCACTAAAGGGGCCAATTCCATCGATCCGTACAACTTGATGAGATCGACATGAACACCTTTGTCAGCAAAATGTTCACTGGCAGTCTGTACATATTTGGTTGCAATGCGTAAGCGTGCCCCTTGCCGCACGGCAGAATCATAATCAAAACCTTCAGGCACAGCTACCATCATCCGGCAACAAGCGATGTTGAGGTCCAATGGTTGATAGAGACCAGCGCCCCCATGTTCATGCAGTACATCTTTTCCCGCAATCCCAAGATCTGCTGCACCATATTGCACATAAGTCGGCACATCCGAAGCACGCACGATAATCAGGCGCACATTGGGTCGATTAGTAGCAAGGATCAGTTTGCGTGATGATGTTGGATCATCCAGGGCAATGATCCCCGCTGCTTTTAACAGAGGCGCTGTATCATCAAAAATTCGCCCTTTGGACAGGGCGATAGTAATTTCAGTCATAAATCAGAGAATTATTCAAGATTAGCCGCTGCGAAATCCCAGTTAATCAGTTTATCCAATATGGTATTTACATAATCGGCGCGGCGATTCTGGTAATCCAGATAATAGGCGTGTTCCCATACATCGATGGTCAATAATGGCCGACTATTTTTTGTCAGCGGAGAATCGGCGTTACTCGTTTTCGCGACAGCAATCTTGTCTCCATCCAATACCAGCCATGCCCAACCACTGCCGAACTGGGTTACGGCCGCTTGGGCGAATTCCTTTTTGCAAGCATCTACACTGCCAAACGAAGCTTCAATTTTCTGCTTTAATGCGGATGATGGTTCGCCGCCGCCATTGGGTTTCAAGCTGTGCCAATAAAACATATGATTCCATACCTGGGCAGCATTATTGAAAATACCGACTTTATCAGCTTGCCCGGCGGTTGCCTTGATAATTTGCTCCAGTGATTGACCTGCAAGATTACTATTTGCTACCAGATTATTTAAGTTATCCACATAGGTTTTATGGTGTTTGCCATAGTGAAAGCTGAGGGTATTGGCTGATATCACCGGTTCCAGGGCATTATTCGCATAGGGCAGGGGCGCCAATATATATTGTGAGCCCGATTGCGCGCTTTTAGAAAAGTTTTCAAGATTGCTATTGGACATTATTTTCTCCTTTAAGGATTAATTACTAATACAGATGGGTGGCATAATTTTATGCTAATAATCGTCATAAGGCTTGTTAAATCAGAATAATTTAACTGGACTGATTATTTAATATGATTTGTCTCGGTGGTAAACGTGATTTTATTGTATCCGGCCAGCCGCGCAGCTTCCATGATAGTGATGACGGACTGATGCGTGGCTTTTGCATCCGCATTGATAATAATGAAGGGATCTGACAAATTCTGGGCTGAGGATTGTAAGTTATCACGCAAATTTTCTATACTGGACGATTTAACGGGAACCCGATTGATGGTGTAATCACCCATGGCATTGACGGTAATATCAATGCTATCAGGCTTCTCGACATTTTTATCGGCTTCTTCGGTACTTGCCTGCGGCAAATTGATTTCGAGTGCAGCAAATTTTGAGTAAGTTGTGGTAATCACCAAGAATATGAGTATTACCAATAACACATCAATCATCGGAACCAGGTTGATTTCTGGCTCGTCATTTTGTTTTCCTTTTTGAAAATTCATATGAATACTTACTTTTTTGGTATGGTGATAATTTAAGTTCTAGGATTTATTACACTGAAATATAAGCCATTCAATCACTTGCTATCTCATGCAGTTAGTATAATACCAATTATATTTTTATCGAAGTGGTCGAAATTAATCACACAATTATTGCATAGACTTATAAAATAGCCAGCCGTGTTTGGATGGCTTAATTGAATATAAGGAAGTACTGAGTAATTCGCCGAGCAAGCAAAATGCAAGGCGGATGGAGCGCAGGAAGCGAGGCATATCAAAGAGATAGACGAGCTTCTGAGCACCAACCAACGCAGCAATTTGCTTGTGCAGGCAATTAATCAGCACTTCCATAAATCTCTTCGTTATTTCAAACTTATATAGTTAGCTGAGAAGTTAAATGATTAAACCATGCATTAGCGTCGTGATGGGTAGTAAAAGTGATTGGGATGTGATGCAGCATGCGGTGGCAATACTGAAAGAATTTCATATTGCTTATGAAACCCAAGTGGTTTCAGCACACCGGACGCCGGATCTGATGTTTCAATTTGCTGAAGAAGCCAGCGCACGCGGCATTCAATGCATCATTGCGGGGGCGGGAGGTGCTGCGCATCTTCCTGGCATGATTGCTGCAAAAACCACGCTGCCGGTTCTGGGCGTTCCAGTGAATTCCAGGCATTTACAAGGGCTTGATTCATTGCTGTCCATTGTTCAGATGCCTAAAGGGGTACCTGTTGCCACTTTTGCCATTGGGGAAGCCGGCGCAGCCAATGCAGGGTTATTTGCTGTTGAACTATTGGCAGTAAATAACAGTATGTTAAGAGCGAAACTGAGCGAATACCGGCAAAAGCAGGCTGAATCTGTGATTGCCGCGGAGCTGCCTAAATAATGTGCATCATGCCTGGAGCCATGCTGGGTGTTCTTGGAGGCGGGCAGCTTGGGCGCATGTTCGTTCAGGCGGCGCAGCAGATGGGATATTCAGTGACGGTATTGGATCCGGCCGCTGACAGTCCAGCAGGGCGAATCGCAGATGATTTTATTTGTGCGGATTATGCGGATCATTGGGCGCTGGAAAAACTCAGCATTCAATGTGCTGCCATTACCACTGAATTTGAAAACATTCCAGCAGAATCATTAAGCAAGCTGGCCGAGTCTTGTAATGTCAGCCCGGATGCGCAGAGTGTTTCCATCGCACAAAACCGGGTGCGGGAAAAACAGTTTCTGGTCGATAGCGGATTTTCCGTCGCATCGTTCATCGTTATCACACAATTGCAGGATATCACTACTCAGGATGTCACCCAATTTCTGCCCGGCATCCTGAAAGTCAGCCAGTTTGGCTACGATGGCAAAGGGCAGAAATCGGTTACCAATCTGGCGGAATTGTTGGCGGCGTTTGAAGAATTGAATCATCCGATCTGTGTGCTGGAAAAATTCATGCCGCTCAAAAGCGAAATCTCGGTTGTCGTAGCACGTGGCAGGAATGGAGAATTAGAAACTTTCCCAGTATCTGAAAATCAGCATGTCAACGGCATTCTCGATATCAGCATTGTTCCTGCCAGAATTTCGCCACAATTAATGCAGCGAGCGCAGGACATTGCTTGCCAAGTGGCCGAAAAACTGAATTACCACGGTGTGTTATGTGTCGAGTTTTTTGTGCTGCAGGATGAAGCACTTTTGATCAATGAAATCGCACCGCGACCGCACAACAGCGGGCATTATTCCATCAATGCCTGTATCACGTCACAATTTGAACAGCAAGTGCGCACCCTGTGCGGTTTGCCGCTGGGAGCAACCACGCAGCACAGTGCTGCCGTGATGGTGAATCTGCTGGGCGATTTATGGCACAACGGGGAACCTGACTGGAATCAGGTTTTGCAGCACCGCTCAGCGAAATTGCACCTGTACGGTAAAACACAAGCGCGCCCAGGGCGCAAAATGGGGCATTACACGGTATTGAGCACGGATACCGCCACAGCATTGCATGACGCCATGCAGATTAAGAAACGACTCGAACATTATTAACCCGAATCCATGACCCAATCATCATTTGCCTTATTTGAAACCAGCATTCAAAGCCTGCCATTTTTGCATCGCGGCAAGGTCAGGGACATCTACGCTGTCGGCGACGACAAGCTGCTGATCGTGCAAACCGACCGCCTGTCGGCGTTTGATGTGATTTTGCCGACCGCGGTGCCCGGCAAGGGAAAAATCCTGACCGCACTATCGCAATTCTGGTTCCAAAAACTCGCGCATATCCTGCCCAATCACTTGACCGGCATCGCGCCGGAATCGGTCGTTGCCGAAAATGAGCGTGAACAGGTGGAAGGACGTGCATTCGTCATCCGGCGCCTGAAACCGCTGCCGATTGAAGCCATTGTGCGCGGCTATGTCGTCGGTTCCGGCTGGAAGGATTATCAACAAACCGGTGCAATTTGCGGGATTCAATTGCCGGCTGGGCTAAAGCTGGCCGAGAAATTGCCGGGCGGCGCAATTTTTACGCCATCCACCAAAGCCGCAGCCGGTGCGCATGATGAAAACATCTCATTGATGGAAGTGGAAGAGCAATTAGGCAAAGTGCTGACTGCCAAAGTCAGCGAAAAAGCCATTCGGCTTTACACCGAAGCAGCCGATTATGCTCTGCAACGCGGCATTATCATCGCCGACACCAAATTTGAATTCGGCTTGGATGACGCTGGAGAACTTTATCTGATCGATGAAGTGCTGACGCCGGATTCATCCCGCTTCTGGCCAGCCGATCAATACCAGGCCGGGCAAAATCCACCGAGCTTCGACAAGCAGTTCGTGCGCGACTGGCTGGAAAAACAGGATTGGAACAAAAAAGCCCCGGCGCCGGCATTGCCGGAAGAGATTTTGCGGATGACAGTGGAAAAATACCAAGAAGCATTGGGGTTGTTGACATGATAAACTTTTACGCGAACGAAAATGACTATCATGATCGTTAATAAAGCGAGTGTTCAACGAAAGTTAGTACCATCATCGGTAAGAATAAGATTTTTGATTCTGGATCCCCCTTGCTTGTTTAAGGCAATCTGATCAAAGAGAGGCATACTGATTAACATGATACTTTTCAAAACTATGGTATGTAGATTCGTTTTGATAACGATGGTTTTTTTGTTCCTCTCATTTAAAGCAAATGCAGATATTGGTTTTCAATTGCTTGAGGGCAATAAAGTTCTTGGAGTAAGAATATTAATTAGCGGTACGATAGTGAAAAAAGATCTTGATGAACTAAATTTAGCAGTCAAAAAAATCAGCGAACATGTTGTATCTCCTCTATTTCCGCATTATATTTTCTATTTAGACTCAGAGGGTGGAGAGCTTGATTCCGCTATTGGTATCGGAAAAATAATTAGAGATTTAGGCGCACTTGTTATGGTTGAAAAACATAGCCAATGCCTAAGCTCGTGTGTCTTTATTTTAGCTGGTGGTGCTTCAAGATTTGTCCAAGGAATTGTAGGAATACACAGACCGTATGATCCAAGTACTACTGATAGTTCAGTTGCTGGTGTTCGTGCGAGATATGAACAACTTAGTAGAACAGCAAAGACTTTCCTTAAGGATGTGAATATTGAGGTATCTCTATATGAAACTATGATGCGTACACCACCAGAATCGATGAAATTGCTGTCACCGAAGGAACTTGAATATTTCGGCTTATCTGTTGATGATCCCTATATTGATGAGGCGCGATCAATCGCCGCTGCCAAACGGATGGGGATAACGAGGGTAGAGTATGCACGTAGGATAGTAAGAGCAGAGAAAATATGTGGTAGCTTACTTGAGATGGATTCTGATTTCGAAAAATCAATGGCAATTGCTAGGTGCCATGATGATGTTATGACTAATAACCGATAGATAAAATATGGGAACAGAAAGTAACCCGGATAAGCCCGCGCCATCCGGGATCCAAAAGCACGGTAGATTGGGATGATGAAAGAAATCCCAACATCCTCCCGCATTAATTGCTGGGCTTCGCCGACTCACAATAGTTATGATTGTTGCTGATATTACTAAAGCACAGCTTAAGATTCAAAGAAGGTATCTCTCAGAATACATGGATGAAATATAAGATATTAATGCCCCGACGGAAATAAATACTTACTTATTGAATTAAGAGGGAAGAAGTATATGGATCCCAAAAAAGATAAAAGTATTGGTACAAAAATAATATATGCATTTGCAATTATTCCTACTGTTTTATTAATATACATTTTGGTTACTGAAATGAAAGGGTGGCCAGAGAATGTGGATATTGAACCTTACACATGCCAACCATACGGACCACTAGCAACCTTACATGAAGCACGGGACCCACTCGATTTTTGGGTTTTACAAAATATTCGACTTGAAAATGTATTATATGGAGACACAACCACCGAATCCGATCATATTGGGTACGATTTTGGACGTTTACAAAAAAATTGCGAAAAATACTTTTCTAAAAATGAAACTAAGCTCATAGAATGTAAACTTTTTAATAAGAATAGGCATGAATCGCTTCTTAAATGTTTTAATCAAACAAAAATTTTATGTCGCCTTCATGGGGGGAACTGCGGTTAATATCGCTGGATAGCACGGTATAGGTTGGGATGACGATAAGAAACCCAACATCTGCTACGCATTAATTGCTGGGGTTCGCCGACTCACCCCAGCCTACCGAATTGTTAAAAATTGACTCAAGATGCTCATTTGCATATCGCAACTTTGCTTTCTCGCTAATTAGAATAAACTCACTAACATCCTGATCCCCAAACCATACAGCAACACAACAAAAATAGTTCTTAAGATGGCGGTTCTGGTGGAATGCGTGAGCCTTGCCCCAAGCGGTGCGGTTAGCATACTGGCGGATACCAGCCAGATCAGTGCCGGTAAATACACATAACCCAGACTATAATCGGGCAATATTTCCGATTGCAGGTATCCATTGATCACATAACCAGCAGTACCAGCCAGTGCAATGGGGAATCCGATGGCTGCTGCTGTGCCGATGGCGTGTTGCAGTTTGACGTTGCAGAGTGTCAGAAATGGCACTGACAATAATCCGCCGCCAATCGCGACTAAGCTGGATAGCGCCCCGATCACGCTGCCGGTGAAAAACATGCCGATTTTTCCGGGGAGCTTAAAAATGGGGCTGGGACGGAATTGCAGTAGCATTTGTGTGGCGGCATAAAAGATGAAAATGACAAAAATGATACTTAATAATTGACCTGTCATCGAGCTTGCCAAAGCTGCTCCACCGAAAGTGCCGAGAAAAATGCCTGGAGTGATATTTTTCACAATCCGCCAATCCACCGCGCCATGTCGATGGTGCGTGCGCAGGCTGGCAATTGATGTGAAAATGATGGTGGCCATGGTGGTGCCGAGCGCCATGTGGATGATGCGGTCGGCAGGAAAGTTTTGGGCTGTGAAAAGGGTGATCAGCACCGGGACGATGATAAGTCCGCCACCAATGCCGAGTAAACCGGCAAAAAAGCCCACAAATGCACCGGTCAGCAGGTAGATCAGCCACCATTCCATATTTTAGAATTGATGAAAGGGATTCAGTCGCATTACAGAATGCTTAAAATGAACTGCCATTCTGCCGGATCAACCGGTGTGATCGACAAGC
>CBFGXU010000006.1:0-36212 GCA_965652935.1 uncultured Nitrosomonas sp. | reverse complement strand
AAAAATCTGAACTGAATACGCTTCAGGTAAAGTTATGTTTTTGCAAAGGTCTCTAATTATGACTGAGATATCTTATCTGACGCCTTGTTTGAGGCTTGCTTCGATAAAATCATTTAAATCTCCATCCAATACATTTTGTGTATTGCCAATCTCCAAATTTGTTCGCAAATCTTTAATGCGCGATTGATCCAGCACATAAGACCGGATTTGATGCCCCCAGCCAATATCTGTTTTGTTTTCTTCTATCGATTGCTTTTCATCATTACGCTTACGTAACTCAGCTTCATATAACCTTGATTTCAACATGGCAAGCGCATCTGCTTTGTTACGGTGCTGCGATCGTCCACTCTGACACTGCACAACTATTCCTGTCGGATTGTGGGTAATACGAATAGCCGAGTCAGTCTTGTTAATATGCTGACCACCCGCTCCAGAAGCTCTAAAAGTGTCTATTCTTAAATCTGCCGGGTTAATCTCAATTTCTATCGTATCATCCACTTCTGGATACACAAATACACTAGCAAATGATGTATGTCGGCGATTGCCTGAATCAAATGGCGATTTTCTCACCAGACGATGCACCCCTGTTTCAGTACGCAAATATCCATAAGCATATTCACCGGTTATTTTCAAACTAGCACTTTTAATGCCCGCGATATCACCCGGCGACTCTTCCAAAATCTCGACATTAAACCCCTGTCTCTCGCAATAGCGCAAATACATCCGTTCCAGCATTGCTGCCCAATCTTGCGCTTCCGTTCCGCCGGAACCTGATTGAATATCCACAAAACAGTTACTTGGATCCATTGGGTCAGAAAACATGCGACGAAATTCCAAATCTGCTATCGCTTTTTCTACGTTACTGACATCGAGTGCAATACTTTCCAACGCTGCATCATCTGCTTCATCTTTAGCGATTTGGAACAACTCTTGAGCGTCATGTAATTGCTGTTCCATCGACTCCAGTGTAACAACGGTATCTTCTAGTAACTTTTTCTCACGACCAATCTCTTGGGTGCGTTTACTGTCATTCCAGATAGTTGAATCCTCAAGTAATCGAGTTAATTCATTCAATCGAGTCCGCTTGGTATCGAAGTCAAAGAAACCTCCGTAATTCATTAGCTCGATTGCCGAGATCCTGAAGGTGGCTAGAGATTGCATTAATTTGTTCAGCTTCCATATTTTCTTCCTAAAATTTAATTCTTATGATTTATGATATCTGTTCATGTACTCAAACCTTGAGTGCCTATTATTACCTTTACTCAGCTATATTACCTTTACAATCAGAAAAATTCTCAGACTGATAGTTCAGCATTCTCAAACCATAGATCAGTAAAAGAAATTATAATTCTGAAACCCTGCTGAGGGCGTTTGCATTTCTTACACATCAATCAGTTTTCTTAACTCAATTTTTCATAAGCTCAACAATGTCCAAGTTTTTTGCACTAATTCCAGCAGCAGGCTCAGGCTCACGTATGCATAATGAATTGCCTAAACAATATCTCCCATTGAGCAATCGACCCATGATTTATCATGCAATAAGTGCATTATTTCAAAACCAATGCATCACAAGGATATTTGTCGTACTTGCACCCAACGATAATGAATGGATCAAATATGATTGGTCCGAATTTTCGGAAAAATTGACTACGTTAAACTGTGGCGGCGCAACTCGCGCAGCAAGTGTGCTCAATGGTCTTATTGCAGCAAAGCAAAAAAAATTAATTGATGTAAGGGATTGGATATTGGTACATGATGCTGCACGACCTTGCTTAACTTCAATTCAATTGGATAAATTAATCAATCAGTTAGCAGACGATGAAGTGGGTGGATTATTAGCCGTGCCAGTAGCTGATACATTAAAGCGCGGTGACGCTGAACATCGAATTGCACACACTGAATCCAGAGAAAATCTATGGCAAGCACAAACACCGCAAATGTTTCGTTACGATCTACTCACGACCGCACTTCGTAATGCAGCAAATATTAATATAACAGATGACGCCAGCGCGGTCGAAGCTTTAGGACTTCGTCCCAAGCTGGTGCTCAGTGATATTTACAATTTTAAAGTCACTTATCCTCAGGATCTGGTTTTAGCTGAACATATCATCCAAAAAAGGAATAATCCATGAGCACAATAAGAATTGGGCAAGGTTTTGATGTTCATCAATTAGCTGAAGGTCGTCAACTCATTATTGGTGGAGTGGCTATTCCTTATGAAAAAGGATTACTAGGCCATTCTGATGCTGATGTGTTATTGCATGCAATTTGCGATGCATTACTAGGTGCGGCAGCATTAGGGGACATTGGCCAGCATTTTTCTGATTCTGATCCACGTTATAAAAATATTGATAGTCGCGTATTATTGCGCAACGTGCACAACTTACTGGAAAGCAACAGTTATAAAATCATTAACATTGACGCAACCATTATTACTCAGGCACCTAAAATGGCTCCTCATATACCTGCCATGATTACAAATATCGCACAAGATTTAAAAACTCAATCGAGTAATATCAACATTAAGGCCAAAACAGCTGAGTACTTGGGTGCAATTGGTCGCAAAGAAGGCATTGTGGCAGAAGCTGTGTGCTTGATTGACCGCATGAAAAACAAAATTGATTAAAGAATCTGTTGATGTACATGCAAAACCTCTTCGAGTATTTCTTGCCCTTTTCCCTAATAAGTCTGTACAGGCACAACTGGCTCATCAGGCTAAGCTACTAGAGCCCATTTGCGGTGGTCGTCTGGTTAAAATACAGCATATTCATCTTACCTTGCTATTTTTGGGAAATATAGCCGTTCATCAGATTGAGTCAGTTCAGCAGGCCATGAGCAATATCTTGGCAAAAAAATTTGAACTAAACTTGGAAGAGATTGGCTACTGGAAGCAGAATCAAGTTGTTTATATTCGGGCGAAAAAATTTCCAGTAGAACTATTTTTTCTCATGAATGCCCTGAGAAATACATTATTAGAAATGGGATTTTCATTTGACAATCATACTTATAAACCGCATGTAACGCTCATCAGGAAGGCGATTCGTCCAGTTAAAATCAATCTGAATAATCCCATCCAATGGCAAGTGAATGAATGGTTTCTTATTCAGTCTAAACAAACTGATAACGGTATTGATTATCTTTCACTGGGTGAATGGCGTTTAGAATAGTCTGACATTAAAGAATTTATATCTCCTGACTCTAGGGTATTTATTATCATTAAATTAAAACTCCTGATATCTTGAAAATTCTCGCTCTCGAAACTTCTACTGAATTTTGTTCAATAGCACTATATCTAGACGGTAAGATACTCAATAAGGAGATCCATGCCCAGCACCGTCATTCTGAGATCCTTCTGCCCATGATTCAGGGGCTGCTCACAGAAGCTGAATTAACATTACACCAAATAGATGGCATCGCTTTTGGCGCGGGTCCAGGTTCTTTCACTGGTTTGCGCATTGCATGTGGTGTAGCTCAGGGCTTAGGCTATGCGCTCAATCTTCCGGTCGTAGGCGTCAGCACGCTGGAAGCGGTTGCGCAGCAAGTCGGGAAACAAAAAATTATCGTAGCATTTGATGCACGCATGCACGAGATTTATCATGCTGCATATCAGAAATTAACTAATCAGCACTGGAAAATGATCAGTCCGCCTATGCTTTGCTCGCCCCAACATGCACCTCTCTTGTCTGAACATGAATGGATTGGTTGTGGAAGTGGCTTTGAGGTATATCACAAAGAATTATCGGCCCTTTACAGGGATAATATTCGGCAGATTCACCATGCCCTCCATCCCCAGGCTAAGGAAATAGCACAGCTTGCACTATCCAAATTTACCGATGGTTCAAATACTGATCCCGCTCAGGCCGCACCGGTTTATTTGCGCAACAAGGTAGCATTAAAGGAAAGTGAGCGATGAACATGACATTGCAACAAACGGTTACAATCAGAAAAATGCATCCATCGGATCTGGATCGTGTTATTCTGATTGAGCGGGAAATTTTTCTTTTTCCCTGGTCACTTGCAAATTTTGCTGATTCAATTAAAGCCGGCTATCTCTGTCAGGTTCTGGAACAAGCCGATACATTGATAGGTTATGGAATAATGATGATGAGCCCACAAGAAGCGCATGTGCTAACGCTCGGTATCGCCGCAAACTGGCAGAAAAAAGGTTTCGGGGGAAGATTGCTGCGACATTTTATTCGATTCGCCCAAAAAGAGAATGCAAAATCGATTTTTCTGGATGTGCGGGAATCCAACCATGGGGCTGCAAGACTCTATAGGCAAATGGGTTTTCAACACATCGCTACACGCAAAGGCTATTACCCTGCTATGTGTGGACGCGAAGACGCGCTTGTAATGCAATTAATATTATGAGCAGCCGGCGCAGAAAAATACTCAAGGAATTGGGTTTGGCGCCTGTATGGCATTCAAAGTCAGGTACATCGGAACAAACTCAAACAACCGAAACATCATCTAACGAAACCAGCAATTTTATCCCTTCATTGGGATCTGCCGAAAGCTCACAACGATGGCAAGAAATCCAGCAGATGAATTGGGATGACCTCAAATCAGCGGTATCGGTTTGCATTGCCTGCCCTTTAAGCCAAACACGTACTCAAACTGTATTTGGTACCGGTGATAAAAATGCAGACTGGCTCTTCGTCGGCGAGGGACCTGGTGCAAGAGAAGACGCGACAGGTGAGCCTTTTGTAGGACAGGCCGGCAAGCTTCTTGATCAGATGCTGGCGGCGATTGGGTTAAAGCGTGAGCACCAAGTCTATATCACCAATATCGTAAAATGCCGTCCACCCAATAATAGAAATCCCACCTCAAATGAGGCCCGGCAATGCGAACCTTACTTAACCAGACAAATTGCACTAATTAAACCTAAACTCATTGTTGCATTAGGAAAAGTCGCTGCACAAAATCTTCTTAAACGTGAAGACAGTATTTCCAGCTTGCGTGGAAAAGTTCATGATTATTCTGGCATTCCTCTGATTGTTACTTATCATCCTGCTTATTTGTTACGTGCCCTTTCAGAGAAATCAAAAGCCTGGAAGGACTTGTGCTTTGCCCTATCAACTATGCAATCATTGAAATAAGCAATTCACTCAATAGTCTCAATATCGCTTTTTGATATTAATATTAATTCCTATTGAGATTAATGGATCTTTCTAGCACCAATCAAATGTAGTGAATCTTCCTTGCTTTGGTTAAGTAAATGCCATCTTCTAATGAATGTCATGATAACGGAAACAAATAATCCAAAAGCGACGATGACAATATAAATATGCACTTCCAATAAAATCAGCAATGCATAAAGTGACAGCATCATCAGAATACTTAGATTTTCATTGAAGTTCTGCACTGCAATAGAGTGTCCGGCCCCCATCAGAATATGCCCACGATGTTGTAATAAAGCATTCATGGGTACAACAAAGAACCCTGCTAAGCCACCGATCAGCATCAGCAAGACAATTGCAATTCCCAAATTTTTTACCAGAATCATGGCCATCACAACAACTCCCATCGCAATACCAAGCGGAATCACTTTTACTGATTGCCGCAGCGAAACCCATCGTGCTGCCATTACAGCGCCAATTGCAATACCCACCGCAACCACACCTTGTAATTGAGCAGCTTGATTGAGTGGGTAATCCATTGCCACCTCAGCCCACTTCAACACAATAAATTGTAATGTGGCTCCTGCTCCCCAGAACAACGTAGTAACGGCAAGTGATATCTGCCCGAGTTTGTCCGTCCATAACAATTTTACGCAGTGACTGAATTCATGGATTAGGTAAAGAGGATTTTTCTTAGGAATACGATGATCCACGCCTGTGTTAGGAATATACAAATTAAATAATGCTGCAATTGCATAAATGATGGCTATCAAAAAAATCCCACTTTCCAATGCGCTATCAATTCCTGTGTCAATGATAGGAAAATCAAGCTCCAACAGCATACTGGCGACGGCAGGTGTAATCAAAATCCCACCCAATACAGTACCTAATACGATAGATGCTACTGTTAACCCTTCAATCCATCCATTAGCAATCACTAGTTTTTCAGGTGGCAATAATTCGGTCAATATGCCATATTTGGCAGGTGAATAGGCGGCTGCGCCCAAACCAACAACTGCATACGCCGCCAATGCAAAATATTGGTGCATGGCGAAGAATAATAATCCGCACCCTGTAATTTTGATGGTATTGCTGATAAACATGACACGTCCTTTTGGCATAGAATCAGCAAATGCGCCGACGAAAGGAGCGAGAATGACGTAGAACAACACAAAGACAAATTTCAACATGGGTGTTAAATAAGCGGGAGCATGCAAATCAATCAATAATGCAATCGCTACAACCAACAATGCGTTATCTGCCAAAGAAGAAAAAAACTGCGCTGCCATAATCGTATAAAAACCGCGTTCCAAGCTATTTCCTTATCAGGTTATGTTTAAGAAACAGTCATTATTACATTCATCTGTTCTAGAAGGCTAGTTACAGCAGCACATGGCTATTTCTAACCATTCTATTTATTAAGGACGCGAGATTAACATATTATGCAAGCCATCAAAGTACTAATATAAAAAAGTTAAGTTCAAACTTAAACGATTATAAAATCCTGCGAATAAAATACTCGCTTTCGCTTATTCTGGACCCTAAATTAATGCCACGCCCTACCCAAGCCTCAATAGATTTTTCTGCTTTAGCACATAATCTAACTGTCGTTCGTCAATACGCTCCACGCTCGCGCATCATGGCAGTTATCAAAGCGGATGCTTATGGTCATGGATTACTTCATACTGCAAGCGCGTTAAAAGCTGTCGATGGATTTGCACTGCTGGAGTTGGATGCTGCGATATGCTTACGCGATGCTGGTTATCGGCAGCCTATTCTGCTATTAGAAGGCTTCTTTTCTACACAAGAATTGGCGCTGTTTGAACAGTATCAGTTAAGTGCCGTTATTCATCATAGTGAACAAATCGCTATGCTGCTAGATTCCAAGCATCGTGTCGATCTATTTCTGAAAATCAATACCGGCATGAATCGTTTAGGATTAACACCAGAGCAATTTCCTAAAATAATTAATAAGCTAAAAGAAAATCGATGTGTAAACACTATCACATTGATGACACATTTTGCCTGCGCCGATGACCCTTCAGAAAAAGAGAGTGTAGTTCAACAATTGCTGTATTTTGAATTGACTACTCAAGGGTACAATTATCCGCGTTCACTGGCAAACTCAGCAGCTATTCTGCGACATCCTAAAACACATGCTGAGTGGGTACGTCCCGGAATCATGCTGTACGGGGCTTCTCCATTTCCTGATCAAACCGCATCGGATCTCAACTTGAAACCAGTAATGACACTATCGAGCAGGATCATTGCGATACAGAATTTAAAATGTGGAGACAAGGTCGGCTATCACGGTCTTTTCCAGGCTGATCGCGCAATGCGTATTGGTATTGTTGCATGTGGCTATGCAGATGGATATCCTCGTCATGCACCGACCAATACGCCAGTAATGGTCAACAATCAACATACTCGACTGTTAGGTCGGGTATCTATGGATATGTTAGCTGTGGATTTAACTGATATTGAAAATGCTGAGTTAAATAGCCCGGTTATTCTTTGGGGAAAAGAAATAGCCATTGATGAAATAGCATATCGGGCAGGTACGATCAGTTATGAATTACTTTGCTCAGTAGCACCCCGAGTAGAAAAGATTGCTTTTTAATGATTAAATCCAGTCTACTCGCCGTCGTTGCAATCAGTATGAAAAATTATTCTACTTTTGCTTTACTGCGCAAATCTTGAACAAGTGTCGCGAATTCTCGTTGCAGTACACGCTGTTGTATATTCTGTCTTACTTCTTCAAATGGCGGAACTTCCATTGGGCGTGTATCCATTAATTGAATCACATGCCAACCAAAAGAAGTTTGCACTGGCTGTTCAGTCAATCCACCTTTTGGTAATTTCACCAATGCCTCGGAGAAAGGCCTGACATAAGCTGCAGGTGGACTCCAATTAAGTTCGCCACCATTTTCTTTACTTCCCTCATCAATTGATTTTTCCTCGGCAATTTTAGCAAAATTACCGCCTTTCTTGAGGCTGGCAATAATATCCCGAGCTGCGCTTTCGCTTTCCACAAGAATGTGGCGTGCTTTATATTCTTTATCCCCCATCTGAACTTTCAGAACTTCGTATTCTTTCCGCAAGGTGTCGTCACTTACCACATTATTCTTGATGTAATTAGCTTGAAAAGCTCTGACTAATACCGCTTGCCGAGCTATTTCAAGCTGTGCAATAACTTCTGGATCCTTATCCAGTTTCTTTTTGATCGCTTCCTGTGCAATAATTTCTTCGGCAATCAGATTTTCACGCAAAGCTTTTCTCAATTCCGGACCATCTTGCTGACCCTGCGCAATGCTCGCTTTCACCATTAGTTCCAGACGTGATTGCGGAATTGCTACGCCATTTACCTTAGCCATCACCCCTGTTGACTGGGCTTGAGCTGATAGGGCAGCTAAGCCCAGCATACTAACTAACATAACTTGTGAAAATTTCGTCAAACGCATGGAATTTCCTTTTTTGTGATTTAGATAAAGTTTATATTCACTAGAATATATTTGCCGACCAAAAGTATACGCCTTAACTGAATCGACGTGAATATTTAGATGTTATTTGCATTCAAGTTGCTGATGCTATTAAAAAAAGATAATTGTTTATGCTGGCAATACCTTTTTAAAAGGTTTGACAGTTACTTTTTTATAAACACCTGAGTTAGCGTAAGGATCCGCATCGGCCCAGGCTTGTGCAGCTTCTATGGATTCAAACTCAGCCACGATTAAACTTCCTGAGAAACCTGCTGTTCCTGGATCCTGACTATCGATTGCAGGATAGGGTCCTGCCAAAATCAAACGCCCTGCTTCTTGTAGTGCCTGAATTCTCTTCAGATGTTCTGGACGAACTGCCATTCTTTTTTCGAGGCTGTTAGGAACATCCTCACCATTGATAACATATAGCATTATTATTGCTCTCTTTACTTATTCTCGATTTTTTCTGCTGGATTATGCTGCTCATTCGGAGAGACGTTTTCGGTTAATACGGAAGATGTATCTTTCAAATGCTTTCCTAACATCATCACTTGCACTATCATAAAAACGAGCATTAATGCAGTCGCGCCAAATAATTTAAATGTAACCCAAGTATCCACTGAGAAATTAAACGCCACATACAGATTGATACAACCCATTGAGAGAAAAAATCCTATCCAGCTCAGATTAAGTTTATTCCAAATTATGGGTGATAACATGATTTGTTTCTCTAACATTGCTTGAATCAAATTTTTTCTAAAAATTAAATTTGATGCCAGCAAGACAGTTGCAATCAACCAGTACAATACTGTCGGTTTCCATTTAATAAATGTTTCATCTTGAGATATCAACGTAGCACCGCCAAAAATAACAATGATGGCCAGATTTGACCACATCATTTTATCAATTTGACGACGCCGGAACCAAAGCCAGCCAATCTGTCCAATCGCTGCTGCTATCGCGACTGCAGTTGCGATAAAAATATCATAAACTTTGAATGCCAAGAAAAATAAAATGACTGGAAAAAGATCAAATAAAAATTTCGTCATCGTAAATATTGAGTATTTATTTCATAGCTCATTGATTAATTAATCGTTAAAAATGGTTTTATCTTCACATCAATACGGGAGGTAATTGAGTCGTAAGGTTATTTTTTTCCTTGGTCGCAGCACCTAATAACGCATAACCTAGCAAATTACCAACCTCATCCTGATAAAGTGCTTTGACACCCTCTTCATCAGCCTCAACATTCCATTCACCCTTTACGCTAAAATCAGGTGGTGAAACCACTGTTGGGCACGCCGGCGTTTTTACCATTACAGGCATTGCCGGATATTGAACAAATGTTGGATTACCAGCAAGTGTTGCAGCTAAAGCCCGTGCTGCGTGGGTAATTGGCATTACAAAAGGAAGTACCTTGCTCTCAACCTCAGCACAATCGCCTAAAGCATAAATATTAGCAAATTGAGTTTGTAATAACCGATTCACTACAATGCCTCGATTGACTTGAATACCAGCCGCTTCAGCCAGTTGAGTACGAGGGCGCAATCCTACTGATGAGAGCACCAGATCAGACTCGAACGATTCTCCATTGGTAAGTGTTAAATGGAATTGCCCGTTAACTTGAGCAACATCCTGAGTTGTTGTATTTAAGTGAAAAACTACGCCTATTGATGCCAGCTTCTGCTGTATAAAGGCACCTCCCGCTGGTGGCAAAAGCCTCCCTAGGGGTTGTGCACTGATATCAATGACATCCACTTGATATCCTGTTGACGCCAAATCATTTGCAAATTCGCAACCAATCAAACCTGCACCAATAATGCTGACCCGTTTTTTGCCTGCCAATGCATTACGGAAACTTTGATAATCATCGAGATCATTGACGGTTAGAATCTTTGCCACACCACTTCCCTCTAACGGCAAGCGCAGTTGATCTGCACCTACTGCCAGAACCAACTGGTCATAAAATATTTCTTCACCATTCATCAATGCCACCAAACTTCTGGATTGATCAATGGTCGTTACACGACAGTAAGGGCGAATGCAAATCTTCAGCTGGGCAGCCATTTGAACTGCATTGCTATTTAAAAGAGAAGCAGGCGACTTACCAAATGCTAAGGCGTTAGATAACATCGGCTTGGAGTAAAAACCACCATGATCTGCAGATAACATCGTTATCGGAATTTCTGTATTCAGTTTTCGGAGCTCACGTGCCACAGCATAGCCCGCCAATCCACTTCCTACAATAACTACCGGATCATTCATTCATCAGATCTCTACCAATTCAAAATCAACTTTATCCACCCCACACGTGGGACAAACCCAACTCTCTGGAATATCTTCCCAGCGTGTACCGGCTTCAATACCATGCTCCGGATCTCCTATTGACTCATCAAAAATGAACCCGCATATATTGCATTGAAATTTCTTCATCTTTTAACTTTACTTTCTTGGATGTACAAAATTATGCATATTGATTAGGAAAATCTTCCTCTAATGCGCATATTTAATGCAACAGATTGAATAATTATTCAACAAGGAAAAAGATAAATAAATCTTGAAATCAATTTATCAACTCTATTCACACTATACTTGCAATGATAGTTTAACTAAATAAATCAGCAATTTTACTTAACTTCTGCGGTATCGGTGTTATCTACCAAACTCTTCCGTCTTTGGATATAGGCGTCACGCAAAAATTCATACTTATCCAGCGCAGCTTCTTCAAGTGTTTTATCTTCATCAAGAAACTGGGCACGTGAATTGATAGTCCTCGCTGTTGCAACAGGTAAACGCACAGCAGTCGTATTAAGATAAGGAACACCTTTCATAAACACCCCGGTTACTCCTTGTGTAACGGGATCTACAAAGAAACTATCCACAGCGATTCCAAACGTATCACGCACTGAACTGGGTCCCAAGAAAGGCAATACGATATAAGGTCCACTGCCAATACCATAGCGTCCCAAAGTTTGACCAAAATCTTCGTTTCGTTTATTGAGGTTAACATCACTTGCTGTACTGATATCACTGGCAATATCAATCAAGCCAAATACACCAAAGGTCGTATTGACCAATAACCGCGCACTGCTAATAAGCGCACTCTCATAATTTAATTGAAGAACAGAGTTAGTTAACACCACTACATCATTTAAATTCGAAAAAAAATTGCCTACCACCAATTCAATAGGGTCGGGAGTTACTCGCTTATAACCTCTGGCAACGGGATCCAGTATATTGTCATAAAACTTTTCATTAAAATTAAAAATAGCACGATTCATGGGTTCTAGAGGATCCTCAAGACCATTCTGGTTATTAACCTTAGTTGAAGCACAACCACTTAGAAACAAACTGAACACCAGAAAAGCAGTAACTTTGGAACGCATAATATTAAACATGTTCTTATTTATTTTAGAAAAAATTCGATGGATCTTGCCACATTTATAAAATAGGTTCAATACGCCCCTATTTCATTCATATTTGTTCAGGTCAGCTATAAACCATACTACATACAAAATTTAAAACTTATTAAATCCCATATTACATCTCCTATAGACAAAATCATTACTCAGGCAGCTTCCATTCCACTATGGCGCAACAACGCATCCAGTTCCGGCTCACGTCCTCGAAAGGCAATAAACGATTCCAGTGCCGAACGGCTTCCCCCCACTGCAAGAATCTCTTCCAGAAAATGCGAACCGGTTGCGGCATTGACCACGCCGTCAGAGGCGGTTTCTTCAAACATACTGTAGGCATCCGCCGAGAGTACTTCCGCCCATTTATAGCTATAGTAGCCTGCTGCATAGCCACCAGCAAAAATATGCGCAAAGCTGTTCGGAAACCGATTAAAATCTGGAGGTATGATTACAGCAACCTCTCTACGAATATCATCAAGCAACTGTAATACCGTCTTATTACCACCGGGTTCAAAATCAAAGTGTATATGCATATCAAAAAGTGCAAACTCAATTTGTCGCAACATCTGCAGCCCACTCTGAAAATTCTTGGCTTTTATCATTTTGTCAAATAACGCCCGGGGTAAGGGTTCTGCTGTATCGATGTGCTGCGTCATTCCAGCCAGCACATCCCACTCCCAGCAAAAATTTTCCATAAACTGGCTAGGCAGCTCTACAGCATCCCACTCAACGCCATTGATACCAGATACGTCCAAATCTTCTATTTTTGTCAGTAGATGATGTAAGCCATGACCAAATTCATGAAATAATACAATCACTTCATTATGTGTAAATAAAGCTGGACGAATCTGATGATTAATTTTGACAGGGCCCGAGAAATTGCAAGTAAGATACGCGACTGGTATTTGTATGGCAGGCTTTCCTTCTTTATTGTCAATTCGACGACGTGTAATGGCATCATCCATCCAGGCCCCTCCCCGTTTAGTAGGGCGCGCGTAGAGATCCAGATAAAATTGACCAATTAATTGCCCATCGGCGTCATGAATATCAAAAAACTTTACATCAGGATGCCAACGCTGAATATTACGTGAAGCCGTCACTGAAACGATTTTAATACCATAGAGTTTTTCCACCAGCTTGAACATGCCAGCCAGTACCTTATCTTCCTGAAAATATTGCTTAACTTCCTGATCAGAAAAAGCATAGCGCTCTTGACGCAATTTTTCACTGACATAAGCCAGATCCCAGGCTTCGAGCTTCGGCAAATTCAATCTCTCCGCTGCAAATTGCCGGAGAGCCTGCAAATCCCTTTCTGCGTATGGCCTTGCTTTAGATGCTAATTTCCTGAGAAAATCCATAACTTGTTGGGGAGAAGTCGCCATTTTGGTTGCCAGCGAAACTTCAGCATAATTTTCATACCCCAGCAACTGCGCTGCTTCCCGGCGCAGTTCCAGTATCTCTTTGATGAGCGGCATATTATCTCTATCTGATCCAGCCTGACTATCGAACTCGCTAGCGCGAGTGGCGTAAGCACGATAAATCTGTTCACGTAAATCACGATTGTCGGCATATTGAAGCACTGGCAGGTAGGATGGCATATGCAAAGTAAATTTCCACCCTGCTCTGGAATCGGCTTCAGCCAATTCCTTGGCCGTTTGCAATACGTCAGTCGGAATACCTCTTACGGCCTCTGCATCCTCGACAAATAATGAATATGCATTTGTGGCATCCAGCAAATTATCGCTGAACTTTGAAGAAAGTTTCGATAGCTCTTCCTGGATCTGTAAAAAACGTTGTTTCTTGTCAGATGGCAACTCTGCACCGCCCAAACGAAAATCTCTCAATTCATTTTCAATAATTTTCTTTCGGGCCGGAGTCAAATGATCAAATTCGGCGCTCGCGCGTAATTGCTTAAATTTTTCAAACAGCAATAGATCTTGCGATAACTCGGCATAAAACTGCGTAATCAACGGCAAATTGGCATTATAGATTTCCCGCAGCTGCGGGTTATTCATCACTGCATTCAAATGCGACACTTGCCCCCAAGCACGCGACAGACGTTCATTGGCATCTACCATCGGCTGTACAAAATTCTGCCAGGTAGGTGGATGATCATCAGCTCGCACATTTTCAATGACCGCACGATTCTCTTTCAATAATACTTCAATAGCTGGTGAAATATGCTCATTCTTTATTTCTGCAAAACGAGGTAATTCAGAAAAATCAAGTAACGGGTTTGACATGTTGCTCCAAATAATGGGTTAAAAACATGGGTTAAAAACAAATAGCGCAGTGGTTACAGACTAAGGAACAAGATACCGCCCGGACTCAATGTTCATAAACAATATGACCATTAACTAGGGTATATTTAATTCTGCCCGGCAACTCCATCCCTAAAAAAGGCGTATTTTTGCCTTGGCTCAGAATAGCCGATGGCATCACTTTCCAATAAGGTTCAGGATCAAAAATGCATATATCCGCCGCATTTCCGACAGATAGATGTCCTGCATCAATTCCCAATATCTGTGCCGGCTCTGAGGTGATCTTCGCCAGCACTTTAAGCAGGGGTAAACGCATTTCCCTACCCCATTTTAATGTGAGCGGCAGCAATAACTCCACACCTGTTGCACCGATTTCGGATTGACCGAATGGCAGCAGCTTCGCATCATCGTCCACCGGGGCATGATCTGAGCAAATTGCATCGATAGTACCGTCAAGCAAGCCATTGCGTAAAGCATCTCGATCACTAGAAGCGCGCAATGGCGGCATCATATGACAATTAGAATCGAAGAAACCGATATCCATGTCGGACAGATGCAGATGATTAATCGTCACATCACAAGTCATCAGTAAGCCCTGCTGTTTGGCGGCACGAATCATCGCCAATCCTTCCGCACTGGAAATTCGGCACAGATGCACTCTGACACCAGTCTCTTTAGCCAGCAAAATAATGTTGGATAATGCAATGGTTTCAGCACACACAGGAACGATGGGTAGGCCCAATCGGGTGGCTACTTCGCCATCATGCGCTACGCCATCGCTGGTTAAACTGATTTCTTGCGGACGCAGCCACACACTGAAACCAAAGGTAGAAGCATATTGCATTGCCAGCATGAGTACCCGCAGGTTAGGCAACAAACCATCCGGTTGACCAAAAACAACGCATCCTGCATCGTTTAATTCGGCCATTTCAGTAAGACGCTCTCCTTTCAATCCTTGAGTAAGCGCACCAATAGGATAAACATGGGCTTGATTAAGATTCTTGGCTCGGTGCTTCAGCATTTCCACCAAACCCGGTTCATCTAAGGGTGGATCTGTATCTGGAGGGCAAGCAAAGCTTGTCACACCACCTGCGACTGCAGCGCCCATTTCTGATTCAAGGGTCGCTTTATACTCAAGCCCAGGCTCACGCAAGCGCACTGATAAATCAACCAGACCCGGGCATACGATGAATGATTGCGCATCAATGACACGACTAGCATGAAATTCACTCGGGGCTTCACCTATCGCAACGATTTTGCCTTTAGCAACAAAAATATCCTGAACAGCATCAATACCATACCTTGGATCAATCACACGTCCATCTTTAATATGAATTTTCATGAAATGCCTTTAAGCCTAGTTACCTGCCAGAATGGACATCACAGCCATACGTACTGCGATACCAAATGTAACCTGAGGCAGAATCACTGACTGCTTGCCATCCGCAACCGCAGAATCAATCTCTACACCGCGGTTCATTGGCCCAGGATGCATCACAATCGCGTCCCGCCGTGCAAGGGATAATTTCTCTGGCGTAAGACCGTAATATTTAAAATATTCCTCCGGGCTAGGCAAATTCGCCCCCTTCATTCGTTCACTCTGTAACCGCAACATCATCAACACATCAATATCTTTTAACCCTTTCGTCATATCGTGATAGACATGCACCCCCAATCGCTCTACCATTTTTGGCAAGAGTGTCTTAGGGGCAATCACACGCAGTTCCGGCACTCCCAATGTCGTCAATGCATGAATCTGGGAACGCGCAACTCTGGAATGCAAAATGTCTCCGATAATAGCAACGCGCAAATTACGAAAATCACGTTTATAACGCCGGATCGTGAACATATCCAGCAAAGCTTGTGTCGGATGCGCATGACTGCCATCCCCCGCATTAATCACGCGAATATCTGATCGAACATGTTTTGCAATCAAATGAGCGGCACCACTTTGTGCATGCCGCACAACAAACATATCTGCATTCATCGCGGATAAATTATTGACGGTATCCAGCAGGGTTTCGCCTTTGGATTGCGCTGAAACTGCAATATTGAGATTAATAACATCTGCCGACAAACGCTTGGCGGCAATTTCAAATGTGGTGCGCGTACGAGTGCTCGGCTCAAAAAAAAGATTGAATATCGATTTTCCGCGCAATAAAGGGATTTTTTTGACATCACGTTCAGTAACGCCCACGAATGATTCAGCAGTATCCAAAATGTGTAACAAAATAGAGGCCGGCAACCCTTCTGTTGTCAGCAAATGCCGTAACATGCCATTTTCATCCAGTTGCGGATTCCTATTGATCATTCTGGATGACTCTATCATATAAATTTAAACTTAACTTCCCGCTTTCCCCACGCTTCAACTCGAGCATTTTATCCGCTGGCAGTTCAAGCTCTATACCGGTATATTGCGCAGCTATCGGTAGCTCTCTACCACCCCGGTCAACCAGCGTAGCCAGACTGACGGAAGCAGGACGGCCATAATCGAATAGTTCATTGATTGCCGCACGAATCGTCCGTCCTGTATAAAGTACGTCATCCACCAATATAATGTGCGCCCCTTCCACTTCAAAAGGTATATTTGACCGCTTAATCTGTGAATGCAAGCCGATCTTATCGAAGTCATCGCGATAAAAAGATACATCCAGCGTACCTAGCGGCTGTGTAATTGCCAACTCCTGATGTAGGCGTTCAGCCAACCAAACCCCGCCTGTATGAATACCTATCAGCGAGAAATCCTTTCCATTATCGGATTGTATTTTTTTTGCGAGATTCTTGAATACGAGTTCAGCGTCCGGTAATTGCATATTGCTCATCAAAAAATGATTGAAGTATTTGTTGTGCAGCCACCTGATCCAGCACTGATTTTTGTTTTCTTCCAGCAATACCTGCTTCACGTAACACAGCACTGGCCATTTGACTGGTATAGCGCTCATCTTTCAATATCACTTTAATATTAAAACGCCCTGCCAGACGCCGCGCAAAGCGCTGGCTTAACTGCGTCAATTCATGCGCTGTTCCATCGCCATACAAGGGCAAACCCACCACCAATAAAACCGGCCGCCAGGTTTCAATCAACTGAGCAATCATAGTAAAACGCCGCTCTGTCACTTCACTATCAATGGTTACAAGTGGGCGCGCCACACCTAATATATTATTGCCAATAGCCACGCCAATGCGCCTTTTCCCAAAATCAAAAGCCAATACAATTCCCTGTGGGAGCCGTTCTAGTGACTGCCGCATTGAGTGCACACCCGAGAGATTTTCCGTCATTCGCAGTAATAGTTATGCATGCCCAACTTCAGTGGAGAGATGGGCATCCTGAATGCCCAGTAATCGCATGGCAGCAGGTAGTCTTTCTTCCGAGGTCATATCGAATATCACATCTACAGAAGCGGGCGCCGTCAACCATGCATTTTGGGCTAACTCATGCTCAATTTGACCCGCGGTCCATCCCGCATAGCCAAGAGCAATCAGCGCTTGATCCGGTCCCTCATCATTTGCAATGGCTTTCAAGATATCCAATGATGTCGTCAAGCCCACTTCCTCATTGACAGACAATGTAGACTGCCATTGACCGATAGGATGATGTAATACAAATCCGCAATCCATTTGTACTGGCCCACCAAAAAGTACCGGAACCGTCTCGATTAGAGAATCCGCTTGTGTAATTCCCAACTGTTTAAAAAGACTAATTAGAGTAAGGTCAGTAGGCCGATTGATAACGATGCCAATCGCACCTTGTTCATTGTGTTCACAGATATACGTCAATGTCTTGTAAAATATAGAATCCACCATCGTTGGCATGGCAATTAAGAAATGGTGTGTCAGATTAATATTTTTCATAGTGAAGGTGGTGTTCTTTCTTATTGCATCACTGTTCCAATTCATTGACTGTTCTTTTAATTGTTAAAGATAGTCAAACCCAATAGGCTGTTTGAGTCATTACTTTCGATCCAAGTTTCATAGTAAGTTTCACCGGAAACGGCAGCTCTGCCCCACCATATGACAGTGCCATGGTTGCATGGCTCGCTTCATCAATTTTCATTTGGGTGACAATAGCGCGACTTTTTTTATCCTGATTAGGTAAACGCTCTAAATGGCCTGTTAAGTGGGCGCCTACTTGTCGTTCTGTTTCAGCAAGAAACCCTAAATTCCATTTATCGCCCAACAATCCCGACATAACGCCGATGGCAAATGAGCCGCCATACCAGAGCGGATTCAACAGGCTTTTGCGCCCCCCCAATTCAGCAATGCGTCGTTCTGTCCAGGCCAAATGCTCTGTTTCCTCACGTGCGGCCTGCATTAGCGTCTGTTGTACTGCTTCGTTACGCGCTGTTAATCCTTGACCTTGATACAATGCTTGCGCACAAACTTCACCCACGTGATTTACACGCATCAGTGCACAAGACAGATGTTTTTCTGCATCAGTAAGCTCAGCTTCCGGTAGTTCGCTGCCTGGAACAGGACGCAATGTTTGGGCCGACGTCAGCAAAGTGCGTAAGGCACTATCAAAACCAATGATAAGCTTATCAATATTGATCATAGCCTTTTCATATTGTATAAATTGATAAAATTTGTTTCATTATAATTCCAAACCCATCTGCCTTGCCAGCAAGGCAACGGGATGCAGCACTTCGATATTTATTTTTTTCTCGTACAAACCATTGGCAATATGCATTGCACAACCAATATTTGAAGTAACTAAGTATTCGGCATCACTCTTCATCAGAGCAGATATTTTATCATTCAATAACCTACTTGCGATCTCAGGCTGATCTATAAAATATGTCCCTGCAGCACCGCAGCACTGATCATTACCAGCCAGAGGCATCACTTGCACATCAGGTATCCGTGATATTAACTCGTAGGGATATGCCTGACCGCATAATACATTTCGTAAACTGCATGGATCATGTACCAGAATTTTATGTGGCAACGGTGCTATCTCCACACTTTCCCATCCTTCCGCTGTGATTAGAAATTGGCTGATATCTATAATCCTATAATCATCAGCCATCCCGGATTCAAGCAACTGTATACCACAACCCGACGCAGTGCTGATGATTATCCTTACATTATTAAAAGCCAATTTATTTTGTTGCGCCAATACTGCAGCTTGCTCCAGGGAACCGTTATGTTGATGTATTGCACCGCAACAAGTCTGACTGGGTGGTATATACACGGTATAGCCCAAACGATTCAATACATAAATACTCGAATTTAATGTTGCGACATCCGTTATTCGCGCAATACAGCCCAGAAACAGACCAACCTTACCTCGTTCTTCTCCCTTGGCAGGATAAACTTTTTTCCAGGCATTGCTATGAATACGCTTTTCATCTGCAGTTACGGTATGAGGAAACTTAATCCAGGGAAGTTGTGCAGTGAATTTAAATAATTTGTTTTTCTCTAGCCGATTAAATCTTAGCAGCCAACGCAATAGGCCTTTTTTCTGGATGAAATAAAATAATGGGCGTAAACGCTCTAAACGTGCAGGCTGAACCAGCAATAGCTTTTTCAGCGCAGTTTTTATATGCGATCGCTGTCCTGATGTGAAGGATTTTGAGTGATCTTCAATCAGTGCTCGAGCCTCATCAATCAATTGCCCATAAGCAACATTATTAGGGCAAACCGCCTCACATGCCCGGCATGTTAAACAGCGATCCATGTGTTGAATAAATCGCTCATTCAAAGGAATACGCCCATGAGAAACCCCATTCATCAATGCAATACGTCCACGTGGAGAATCAGCTTCTGATTTCAATAATCGATAAGTTGGACAATGAGGCAAGCACAATCCGCATGAAACACACTGATTTGACTCAGCAATAATAAAGCCCTTAGAAAACTTTGAAGACATTGATCAGTCTCATTATAAAAATTCATGTTAACCTTCTCTTCGTCTGCCGACTATGAAATCATAACAAATTTAAAGGGCTTATTACTTGCCAGAATCAAAGAAATTACTGTAAAATTAAAAATTTTCTGAAGACTTCATGTATAGGCGTACAGGCGAAATAATATGGTGATTATTAGATTGGCAAGGGGCGGTGCCAAGAAGCGTCCGTTTTTTAATATGGTTGTTGCAGATTCTCGTGACGCGCGTGATGGTCGATTTATAGAGCGCATTGGTTTTTATAACCCGAGAGCTATCGGTGGTGAAGAAGCGTTGCGAGTCCAACTGGACCGTGTTACCTATTGGCAATCCAAAGGAGCTCAATTATCAGCAACAGCAACCCGATTGATTAAACAATTTGCCGCCAATAACAAAGACAAAGCATCCGCAAACGGCTAGGAACAGGAGCCAGCCAACCACACCAATGGTCGTCATGGGGCATGTTATCGGCCCTTTTGGCGTTTATGGCTGGATTAAAGTTTTCCCTTACACTGAATTTATTGATGGATTAATCGAATATCCGTCATGGTGGCTCAACAAACAAAACGATGAATGGCAAGAAGTGCATGTGGTGGAGGGACACAGTAATGGCAGTGTTTTAAATGCAAAATTAAAGGAATGCACGGACCGCACGCAAGCTCTGAAACTTAAGGGAATGCAAATCGCAATCCCCCGTAGCCAACTACCTGCTCTGCCAGAAGAGGGGGAATGCGGTTACTATTGGTCTGATCTGATTGGCGCTGATGTAATCAACCTTCAAAATGAAACGCTTGGCAAGATTATAGGATTGCTTGAAACGGGTGCCAATGATGTTTTGCGGATACACAGTATAAGTAATAAAAAAGAGATCCTCATCCCCTTTATTGAACCAGTCATTATAAAAGTAGACTTGAAGCGTTCCCGAATCATAGTGGATTGGGGGATCGATTATTAAGGTAGATAACATGCCATTTGAATGTGATGTCATTACGCTATTTCCAGAAATGTTCAGTGCCATTACACAATATGGTGTAACGGGGAAGGCAAACAGAAATACTATCTTCCGACTTAATACATGGAATCCACGTGATTTTACTCACGACAGTTATCGCACTGTAGATGATAGTCCTTATGGTGGAGGACCAGGTATGGTGATGATGGTGCAACCTTTAGAAGACGCCATCACTCAAGCTAAAGCAAGGCAAATTGCAGTTGGCATTGAAAGACCGAAGGTGGTTTATCTGTCACCCCAAGGTAAACGGCTTGATCATGGATGGATCAAACAGCTCAGTACCTTGCCGGGATTGATTCTGCTGTGCGGACGTTATGAAGGAATAGATGAGCGATTAATCATGCGTCAAGTCGATATGGAAATCTCTATTGGAGACTATGTATTATCAGGCGGTGAATTGGCTGCAATGGTATTGATTGATTGCATCGTTAGACAAATTCCAGGCACATTAGGCGATTCAGAATCAGCAAAGCAAGATTCGTTTGTAGATGGGCTATTGGACTACCCGCACTATACCCGACCGGAAATATATCAAGGCAGTTATGTACCGGAGGTACTAATGTCAGGCAATCACGCGCATATTCACCGTTGGCGCCTGCAACAAGCGCTTGGCAAAACGTGGCTAAAACGACCCGACCTATTTGAGTTAAAATTTGCTCAGGGCATGACAGTAGAAGAAGATAAACTTTTGGAAGAATTTAAACAGTCCTGTAAATCCAGGTAGAAAAGGAAAAAATATGAACTTAATTGAGCAATTAGAAGCTGAAGAAATAAAACGCCTTAACAAAGAGATACCGGACTTCTCTCCTGGAGATACAGTAATTGTAAACGTTAATGTTGTTGAGGGAGACCGCAAGCGTGTACAAGCTTATGAAGGCGTTGTAATAGCCAAGCGCAATCGTGGTCTGAATTCAGCCTTCACAGTTCGCAAGATTTCGAGTGGAGAAGGTGTGGAACGTACTTTCCAAACCTACTCACCATTGATAGCAAATATAGAGATTAAGCGTCGCGGTGCAGTCCGTCGTGCAAAACTTTATTATCTTAGAGATCGCGCCGGTAAGTCAGCGCGTATCCGTGAAAAGCTGCCAGCTCGTGCTGATAATAATAAAAACTCGATACCCGCAGAACAACAAAATTCAATGCAGGAAATTTCTGCTAACAAATAAGAATACGGAAAAAAGAATACGGAAAAAAACCGCACGCTTTCTTTCGTGCGGTTTTTTCTATTTTTTCTATAGTTATTTTTTAGAATTTATTCTTTTGTTTGTTGTTTGAGCAAATCCAAGACATTTTCTGGTGGTCTACATAATTTAGCTTTATTGCCGCGCACCACGATGGGGCGCTGTATCAAATCCGGATTCTCCACCATTGCCTTAATGATCTCATCGTCCGAGGCAGCATTTAAGTTATGTGCTGCCGGTTCATCTTTACGCAAAATATCATGTGCCGACATGTTGAGCTTCTGAATCAATTCCCGCAATTTATCAGCAGTTAGAGGTGTCTCATAATAATTAATTGACTCAAATTCCTCACCACTATCCTTCAGTAGCGATAATGTTGCTCGACATTTACTGCAAGTCGGTTTCTGATAAATAACAATTTTATCATTCATAAATTTTCTAACTCATACTGGCTTTTTAAACAGATGCCGAGTATCAGTATTTTAATAAAAGAAAGAACATATTTTATTTCACACCACATTCAGCTGAAATAGCTTTATAAGCAGCTGATGAGCCATTTAATCCGAAAGTATCCACTGTTTCTGTGCCACGGGCTGATGCGCCTTTAACCACCAGAGAATTTCCACGTTTTATCGCATCAGTTATTTTATTATCAGTTGCTTCATCTGAGGCCCACGCTGAATCATCTTGAGTGAAAAGACGGAAATTCTGGTTATTGACTGTAACTGTCGCCTCACTACCGGGTTTATAGGAATAACCAGCAATATAACTGAAAACATTTTTACTTTTTTCTGCCGGACGATGAGTAATTAAAACGAATACATCACCTCGTTTTGTATAATTACCTGAAGTCTTTTTAGGTTGACTTACCATATAGCAAACTTTGTTATTGTTCTCCATAAACATATAGGCCGTCCAGTCACCGTATTCACCGATCAGCTTCGGCTCAGTAGCTTGAGCTGAGTTACACAGCAGCATAAAGATGGCACTAGAAATTATTAATTTTCTAAATTTGAGCTTCATTTCAAAAAAACCTTCAGAATGATGAGTTAACATAAGGCATTCTCAATAACTACCGCAACCGGTTAATAGATAGGTTAGCAACCTTCCATCTTGTAAATGTAAAAGCCGTTCTTGTTAATCTCATCAATAACTTCTGGTGGCGCACTCTGACTATGACAGAAACTACATTCTCTACTAGTAACAATGGCATTTTCTTCACCAATTGAAGTAAGCCATTGCTTGGCATATTCAACAGCCTTCTGGTCATCCTTCACTGTAGTAAACACATCAAAATGCATTGTATGCCCATCTTTTGCTTTCACATAAGTATCGTAAACATGAATTTGCATATTTTTTCCTTATCTTTCTTAAAAAAATAATAACAGCAAATAACATACCGCTCGCAACCATGCTATTTGCCAGTTAGAATTCGATAACTATACCAATTAATTAATGATACTACCATGAAATTGCCAGCAAACCTTACTGATAACTTCATAAAACTTGCGTAATTATTGCTATTTTCTCCTTGCCACAATCACGCCATCACGAGTTGGATTAATAAACGCATCAAATTTTGGATCGTTAAAAATCAGTCGATTATGTTCTATAATTGCCTCAGTTGAGCCCGATATAGTATCAGTATAATCTTTCATGACCACGCGACCGTGCCACAAAACGTTATCAGCAATATAAAGGCCACCTGAACGAATTCTATCCTTCACCATTTGCCAAATTTCAGGATAAGCACCTTTGTCAACATCGTTATAACAAATATCAAATAAGCCATCGGTTCGGCTAAAGATATCCTGCGCCATGCCAACACAGAACTCTATACGCTGCCATAAGTTAGCAGCAGAAAGATATTTTTTCGCACGTTCACAATTGGCTGAATCACCATCACTACAAATGACATATCCATCGTCCCCAACAGCTCTGGCAAACCAATATGCCGAATAACCATAACCACTCCCAAATTCAAATACACGCTTTGCGTTAATCATCTTCGCCTGAGTTTCAAGGAAAATACCAACCAAGCGATTAACAATCGGGAAATTTTTTAATCGTGCAAATTCCTCCATTTCGGTAAGAACAGGATGATCAGTCTGATTTGCCAAACTCCACATATAGTCTTCAATAGCTGGATTGACAGGATTGAGAATACCTGCATTACTCACACATGGCGATTGTCTATCTTTCATTCTATTGCCTCAGCAATGAGAAATTAGTATTCGATAAATTACTTTGTAGCCATCAATACACATTCTTCGCCTGAATTTTTATCTGTTAAAAAAACCCAGCTGGCAGCAATCTGAAACCAAAATCCCCTGAGAACATCACGCATAGTGATCAAAGGATGCTCCTGTTTAATAGTTTTAGCTAATGGCAAACTACTTTGCCCAATCCCACCAGCTCCAACCGGCGTAGTCCAGCAGCGCTGACGACTAAAGCCTGATTTTTGTGAAATCTGAATCAATGTTTCGCAGGTAAACAGATGCAGATGTCTAGGTGGCTCCAGACCGCGCCAGGTTGCACCAAACTTTCGATGACCATAGCTTGCCGCGTTGGGAGTCAGCAATACTAACAAGCCATTATCTTTTAGCATCCGGTTGCAACAAATTGTTAATAAAGCAACCGGGTCATGCACATGTTCAATGACATGACTCATGATGACAACATCGTATTTCTCGGATACTTCCATTGTCTCAAGCGGGCCCATATGTACACGGATACTTCTTGTCTTACGCACATACTCAGATGCTATTGGGTCAACCTCTTGCCCCATGACATCCCAACCTAATGCCTGTAGCCGCGCCAGTCTTTTTCCATTTCCACAACCGACTTCCAACAATCGCCCTGTTGGAAGCTGATCCAGATACATGCATTTATAACGTCGGCGCTCAGCACCCAAACCCAATAAAATGATGCTTATCCTATGCAAAATGATTCGAGCTATACGCGCTGGTCGTGTTTGTTGCGCATTATTTACTTGACCATGTGTGTAATAAGTGCGATAAGCCTTCCCGATTTCAGCTAACGTTGGCCTTGGGTCAAGCCAAACAAGTCCACACCCGGGATCAGAGCATTTTCTAAAAGCCCATTCACCTGGTGCGCCAAAAAGGCAATCTACAAGATTGCGATAAAATAATATGCCATGCTTGCCACACAAATAGCAGACAGACTGTGTTTCCGTACCAATCTGATCGGATTGCGCTATCTTATTGTTCTCGCCCATAACGTATTCCCTGCTATTCATGCTTTGTTAATCTGAACATTTGATTAACAAACAGTAATAATTATCGTGTCCTTCTTTGCCAACTGATAGCAATTGCAGTAATCATCAATAATAAAACCTGAGTTCTGCTAAAGATGATAAAAGTTTCAGTAAGCCCAGCCAGAAAAATATAACTTACCAAGCTAATCCCCAATATACCCAGCTGATTTTTTTTAAATATCTGATACCAGCTCAAAAGCAGAAACAATAACGCCACCATGCCTGGGATGCCGAGATGCATTCCAATCTCAATCCAGTCATTATGATAATGGGAAGTTTCCTGAAATTGCGGCAAATTCTTATAAATACCATTCTTGTATGTCAGGATGGTGTTTTCGAAATAGCGCTCAGGCGTACCTGTTCCATGACCCGATAACGGATGCTCAGCAATGCCATGCAGACCGACATCCCACATGGCAAGGCGATAGCCTAAACTGGAACTGTAATTACCTTGTTGCAATAATTCGATGTCACTTTTCACTTGTACCCATCGATCCTGAAAAGCAGGTCTGTTATAGGCAAAAATCGCAACGATGACAAACATGAATAGCAGAATACCGATAAATTTTTTAAGTTCCAGCTGATAGCGTAAGAAAATCAGAAGTAATGCAGCTATCAGCGTAGCAATCAGAAAAATCCTGCCATTCTGATGAAACTGAACAAACAGCAACGCAAGCCCGGAAATCCACAGCACTATTTGCAGCTTTCTTGATTGACTCATGCAGGCAAGACCCATGACCACCACTGCACCTATCCCAAGCATGGCTGAAAAGCTCAAATAAGACATTCCGAGTAGCGGAATACCTTGTTCCCCCTTTACCAGCCAATAATAAACACCTATAGCCAGAACGCTAGAATAGCCCGTCAGTAATGCAACTATCGCCCATGGTAAGCGTTCTTTATTCAGAAGAGAATACAATGGAATGAAAAACAGCAGAATAAAATACTTCAACCATTTCATTCGCCCATCTTCTGGCGGCTCACTCCATAACAACCCTAACAGCAAAAGCGTACATAACAAAAGAATTGCTTGTATAAAGGGTTCTTTAACCATCTGATTCAATCGATGCAAGCCGCCATCCATCAGCCAGGCTATGGTTAGCAAGGGGAAGGAAAAAAGATTCCATCCACTGTGCCAGAATCCCAGACAGAAAAAGGCTAACGCAAATCTGACAAACAACTCCTGCCAGTTAATGTGAGCTTGCTCTATCCCCACTTCCGGACTTCCAGTTTACGCACAGAGATAAAAAAAGCTAATACAACACGCAGCAAACCTGAAACCCCTGGCAATATCCAAACCGCGGTAATGCGCTTATCCCTGCGTGACCAGCCACGCAACATCAGTCGCATAATCATCTTGAGCCTGGCCGGGCTGTTGCGCATTTGCAGGCACGATAGCTGCGGCAATGGCGATGGTGTCAACCAATAGATGCCTCCACCCTGCCGCAACACATGCTCGATTGCATCAGCAATTTGAGCTGGTAAATCGGCCCTTGTATAGGGACCTGATACCAGCAAAATATTTTGGCGCGCTTCAGGATAACGGGAAAGATACAATGCTCGGTTTCGTCGTGCTAATGATCGGTATGACCGGCCGCGTCCAAACGAAGCCCCGCCTTCATGGTGAATATGAGCATCGGGATGTACGCCCATGCGCCACCCTTGCTGATCCAGCCGGCGGCCCAGATCTATATCCTCAAAATAACCTCGTCCGAATTCCACATCGAATCCACCCATCGCAACAAACAGATTACGCCGGATTAAAAAGGCATATCCTTTAAAACGATAGGTCGCAATATAGCCGCCCGGCCGCCGCTGGTAACGATCAACTCCATACTTGAAGAAGTTGTCGTGGGCAGGACTGACAACCGCCAGTTCCGGATCATCTGCAAGGGCTTTACACAATAACGGCAAGAAATTCTCATGGATCTCGGTATCCGAATTGAGTACCAGCACTAGATCGGCAGCAGAACGCGCTACCGCTTCGTTCACCGATTTACCGTACCCCTGATTCTGCGATGCGTGGTAAACGTGAAGCTGCTGATAAGGCAGACTATCAAGCATCGAGCGGGTTTCCGCACCTGAGGCATCGTCCTGAATATAAATAGTGCCTATCGAGTAGCCAAGATATGCAATAACTGAATCGATACAGCGCCTTGTCTGCTTTGCTGCGTTATAAACAGGGATAATGACATCAACAGACGGTGCAGCTGATTCATCCATGCAGATCAGACTCTTGCAAAAACCAGATACGCTTCCCCCCAGTTCCTGGTTGATCTCTGCTTGACCTCAAGACCTGCCTGCTTCATTAAAGCAATCGCTTGCTGCTGTTCCTCATCGGTACCCAGCTCGACGATAACAGACTTCAAGGCAGGATTCGCCAGCACCGACGCTGCACCTTTAAGAATAGAAATTTCTATGCCATCGACATCGATCTTCATGTAATTCGGATAGGGGAATCCCCACTTACCGCACAAATCATCCAACGTTACGCCAAACATCCCTTGAACATGCGTTGCCGACATTTTCATATTCTCGATGTCTTCATGACCGAATTGCGACCGGTTTCCGCCCGGAATGAATTTGGGGATATATAATTTGGAAAACTCACTTTGACCAGATACTGCAACACAATACGATAAGATATTTTTTCCCAGGTTATTCAAAAAAATATTTTTGTTGAGTGCATAGTAATTATTGCTTTGCGGTTCAAACGCATACACCTGAATCTTGTCGCCATATTTCTTGGCTGGATATAAGGAATACTGGCCGATATTGGCACCGATATCAAAATAGCAGCAACCCGGTTCAAAGCTATCAAGCCAATCCAGCGTATCTGGCTCTTTAATTGAATAGGTTTTGGCTCGCTTCAGTGTGCGCAAGTGATCGACTGAAACAAGTATACGTTGATCCCTTACCTGTATATCTGCATACCCGCCTTTCAGTTTATACGCTGCCACAACCAGCTCGTTAAGTATGTCTTTAGGTGACATTTGATCACTCTTTGAAGTTATATGGGTTAAGCTTCGATTCTCACAAGGTGGGACATGACAAGCCACTCAGCATGCCGATTGCTCAAGCAAGGCTACATAACGGGGCAACACCTCAGCATCCGGATAATCCAGCATTTCCTTCAAAAAACGCTGCCGGTGCTCCTCAACATAAAAGGAATCACAACCATGGGTTAAGAAACCATTTATTTTCTCATACACGTCATCGCGGCATTTCAACTCCGTCTCCGGCATGTAATAAGCCACCGTTGAACGGCCCGCAATCAAATAATCCGCCGCCAATACCGGCTTCTTCGCCCTGACAGCTTCAAACACCACCGAAGTCGCCAAATCAATAACGACATCGGACCAATTCATCAAATGCACCGAATGTGCATCGTCGCCAGCAACACGCACATTAGACAATTTCCTTATCGAACTATCTGTCGTCAAAGACTGTTTCCAGCCGCTACGCGTATGGGGTTTAATGATCAATTCCACACCAGGGAACTCGGCGATCATATGCACCACTTCCCCCACTTCTTCCCAGAATGTCGTAAAGTTGGCTTTTCTCAGAAACATGACAATTTTAAGCCGGCTGTTCGAACGCACGAGCGGTGAAGGCGGCATCAACCCGGCGAGTATTTTTAACCACTCTTCACAATACCTCGGTGAACCTAATACCGCAATATTCTTATCGTCCAGAAACGGGCGGAAACGTATGGCGCATAGCTCATTAGGCACTACCAGCTTATCAAATATCTTAGCCGTCGAGTAAGTGATATCCGGCTCTACGCGTCTTTCACCGCGGCGGATCAGTTGGCTGACGTGTGGACTATCGCCGTGCGGCAATGATACGGCACCAAATCCTCTGCTTTTCGCCAGCGCCACAACCACTTCAACCCACTCCACACAAATCACCGAGTTTCGTTCAATCCAGTCAAAAGCTACCACTCCTTTGCCTTCGGTGCCAAAACTTCTATTCAGCAGATATTCAGCAGTATGCCGCCACAGCGGTTCACGCTGTTTCTCATCATAGCGTTCAGCCAGTTTCTCCGCCAACCAACCAATAATTTTAATGCGCCTGACATTTCGCGTCAGAATGAGCATCTGCAAACGCCATTTCAAATACTCGGTCAGTGGGAACAGCTCGCGCATATGCGCTACACGCACACCTTGCAGCTGACTTAAATATTTAATGCGAAAATCACGGCGGAATTGCGGAGAGCCGATCAGCACCACATCACAGGAATGACCCGACTGAGTCCATTTGTAAATAATCGGAGTGACATGATCAATGTCGTTATAATGGCGAAGAAAAAAAAGGGCTTTCATAACCATGATAGCAATACAAAAATGTTCAGAACAAGCAGCATCTCTATTATTCCCCTGTTTCAACAGAAGATTCTGTAAAGCCAGCCATTTTACTCTGGCAACCACTCAATTACCAGCAGCATATCCGTTTGCGGGTTTAACTTACAAATATCATTTAAATTTAACGATAAGTATTGCCCCAGCAACAAAAAAAACCTGATAATCAGCAGATCGCTTTTGCCTACAATTTTTTGACACTCGTAATTAAATCGCACAATACTTCATGAAAACAATCGCTGTAATACCCGCCCGCATGGGCTCATCGCGCTTCCCCGGCAAACCCCTCGCGAAAATCTTGGGCCGCCCCATGATTGAGCATATCTACAAACGCGTCGCCATGAGCAAATCACTCGACGCCACCTATATCGCTACCTGCGATGAAGAAATACGACAAATTGCAGAAGACTTTGGCGCTCGTGTGATTATGACAGCCGATACTCACGAACGCGCCAGCGATCGTGTCGCTGAAGCAGTCACCCATATTGACGCAGATCTGATCGTCATGGTGCAAGGAGATGAACCCATGACTCACCCGGACATGATTGACACAGCGGTTGCTCCCTTTCGGGATAACCTGCAATTAGGTTGCGTCAACCTGGTGCGCAGGATTGATCAGGAAATAGATTATCTGGACACTAATACCATCAAAGTTGTAATGAATCAGCAGGGCGATGCTCTCTACATGTCACGTCGGCCTATTCCAACTTTGGCAAAGACAGGCTTTGCGGATACCACCGCCTACAAACAGGTTTGCATTATTCCATTTCGCCGCGCTACACTATTTCAATACACCCGCCTGACACCCACGCCGCTGGAACAATTTGAATCTGTTGACATGCTGCGCCTGCTGGAACATGGTCTTCAGGTTAAAATGATCCCTACTGAATTTAATACCCAGGCAGTTGATACGGAAGCAGATTTGGCACGTGTTGCCAAGCTGATGGAAACTGATCCGCTGCTCAGTCGCTACTAGGAACAACTATGTCATTAAAATCAAAATTGAGTCGGTCTGAATTGACCATTGGCTCATGGGTCACCCTAGGACATCCATCGATCGCCGAAATCATGGCGGCCGCGGGATTTGACTGGTTGGTGCTGGATATGGAACATAGCGTTCTGGAACTCAGTGAAGTACAGGCCATCATTCAGGTTCTGGATGGCAAACAATGTCCAGCCATCGTGCGCCTGACTTCAAATCACCCTGATCAGATCAAACGCGTCATGGATGCCGGCGCAACCGGTGTCATGGTGCCAATGATCAAATCCGCTACTGATGCCAAAGCTGCCATAGATAGCGTTTACTATCCACCTCGGGGACTAAGAGGGGTTGGTCTGGCACGCGCCCAGGGCTATGGCGCCAGTTTCCCCGCCTACCGGCAATGGCTGGAAGAAAATGCAGTGATCGTTGCCATGATCGAACATGTTGACGCTGTCAGAGCCATTGATAACATTCTGGCTGTTCCAGGTATCGACGCCTACATCATCGGGCCGTATGATTTATCCGGTTCCCTGGGACGCCCCGGCGATCTGAATCACCCCGATGTGCAAACCGCCATCACACAAGTTCTTGAAGCTGGCCGCCGCGCCAACAAGCCGGGCGGCATTCATGTCATAGAACCAGATCCGCAAGCACTGCAACAACGCATTCAAGCGGGTTTTAATTTTCTCGGCTATGGCTTGGATATTCGTATTCTGGATTCCATTTGCCGCACTCATCTGCAAGATATTCGCGCAACACTTAAAACGTCATGAACGCATTTGTCATCTCCACTTCTTCCTTTGACATCGACAATAATCCCGCTATTCAGCATTTGCTGCAAAAAGGCATGCGGGCAATCCCCAATCCCTACCGGCGTAAGCTCACCGAGGATGAAATTATTGGATTACTGAATGGCGGCGCAGTCGGTCTGATCGCCGGCATTGAACCACTGACTGAGCGGGTATTCCAATCCGCCAAAAACCTGAAGGTCATCTCGCGCTGTGGCGCAGGGCTTGACAGTGTCGATCTGGCAGCGGCAAAAAATCATGGCATCTCTGTTTTGAACACACCGGAAGCACCCGCACAGGCGGTGGCCGAACTTACCATGGGATTAATATTGGCTTCACTTCGGCAAATCGGTCAGATTGATCAATCAGTCCGCAGATGTGAATGGCCACGCGCACAAGGCCGCCTGCTGGCAGCGCAAACGGTCGGTATCATCGGCATGGGTCATATTGGCCGGCGTGTTGCGCGCTTGTGCCAGGCTTTTGAAGCAACCGTCATTGCGCATGACCCGTATGCCAGCCAGGTGCCTTCTGGCGTTACATTGATGACCCTGGAGCAATTGTTGACAACCGCGGACATTATCAGCCTGCATACCCCTTACACACCGCAGACGCATCATCTGCTTAACGCTCAAGCATTCGCAACCATGAAGCCAGAAGCCATCGTCATCAATGCGGCGCGAGGCGGATTAATCGATGAGAATGCACTGATTGACGCATTAAGAACCGGCCAACTCGCTGCCGCTGCGCTGGATGTCTTCGAGCAGGAACCTTATCAAGGTCCATTGATCGAATCCAGTCAGGTTATCCTGACTTCGCATGTCGGTTCCCTCGCCAGAGAGTCGCGCCAACGCATGGAAATGGAAGCGGCTGAAAATTTGCTGCAGGGTTTGATCAAAACAGGTTTAATCAATGACAAATAAGACCCTATTTAATGAAGCAGTTGTCGTGTTCGGCGCCAGTGGATTTTTGGGCAGCCATGTTGCCGATGCATTATCAGCCGCAGGTTACCGCGTACGGCTGTTTGACCGCAGCCCGTCCCCTTATCTTAAAAGCAACCAGGAAATGATTGTCGGCGATATTATGAATCTTGATCAAGTCATTGAAGCCGCCAAGGAAGCATCCATCGTATACAACTTTGCAGCGATTGCCGACATTGATGAAGCGAACGACAGGCCTCTTCCCACAGCAACTATCAATGTACTGGGCAATATGCATGTCCTGGAAGCCGCTCGTATCAGCGGCGCCCGCCGTTTTGTGTTTGCCAGCAGTGTGTACGTATACTCCGAATCCGGTTCTTTTTATCGAGCCAGCAAGCAGGCAGCAGAGCGCTTCACGGAAACTTATCATGAACGATATGGCCTGGACTACAGCATCCTGCGCTACGGCTCGCTGTACGGAAGGCGCGCCGATAAACGTAACGGCATCTATCGCATGCTGCACGAAGCCGTCGCTCACCACTCCATTACTTACAAAGGCAGTGGCGAAGCAATACGCGAATATATCCATGTGGAAGACGCTGCCCGTATGAGCGTACAAATACTAGCCCCTGAATTTGCCAACCGGCACCTGATTCTGACGGGTCAGGAAAAACTGCGCATCAAGGATGTCATGACCATGATCTCGGAAATCCTGCCGTGGCCGGTTGAATTGCATTTTGACGAAGCCAATGCCGTGCATCACTACGAAATCACGCCCTATGCATTCCAGCCGCGCATTGGCCGCAAACTGGTGTTGAACGAACATGTCGATCTGGGGCAAGGCATTCTCGATTGCCTGCGGGAAATTCACCAGAATCTGCATCATAATGGTGAAAATGATGACGCCACGCCGGCGACGTCAGACAATCGGGCGTAAGACTGATCATGAAAAATTTTGACTGGCAGGCGATCATTTTTGATTTTGATGGCGTGGTGGTGGAATCCGGGGAAATTAAAACCCAGGCTTTTGCGGCACTCTACCGCCCGTATGGAGAAGACATCGTCGCCAAGGTGGTACAATTCCATACCCGGAACGGCGGATTGTCGCGATACCACAAGTTCCGTTACTTCCAGCAACATTTTCTGGCCAAACCACCACTCACGGAAGCCGAAGAAAAAGCACTGGACCGTCATTTTTCTGAACTGGTGGTTGAGGCCATCATTGCAGCCGAAGCCGTGCCCGGTGCAATAGAACTGATCCGCCAGCAAGCCGGTAAAATTCCTTTATTTGTCGCCTCCGGCACACCGGAAACAGAACTCAAGATCATCGTCGAACGACGGGGCCTAACCCCTTACTTTACCGAAGTGCGTGGCGCACCAGCACTTAAAAAAAACATCATTTCAGAAATCTTATCTGCACACGCATTCAAACCTGAAGCGGTGTTGATGATCGGCGATGCGATGGCAGATTATGAAGGCGCACTTGCCAACGGCACCGCTTTCCTCGGTCGCGTACGGCCTGGTGACCCAAATCCCTTTCCCACCCATGTAGAAATTGTTCCCGATTTACGCGGACTAGTCGTCTAGAATTGAAGACCTCCCATGCAGAGAAATGTCTACCCGGATATCAAACATTTAAGCCAGGGCTTTGCCGATTTTGCGGCAACCACGCTGCAAAACACGCTGGCTCATAAGCCCAAAGCGACGCTAGTCGTCCCCGGTGGCAATACGCCACGCCATTACCTGCCCGCACTGGCAAAATACCAGCTACCATGGGATCGAATCACCGTCACATTGAGCGACGAACGCTGGGTCGATGTCACTGATGAGCAGTCGAATGAACATCTGATAAGACAATGCTTGATAAGCCACCTCCCCGCAAATACGCTTTTCCTTGGACTCAAAACCCGGCACGATAGTCCATTTTCTGCTATTGATGAAATTCATCAACGACTGGATAGCCTGCCGCTACCATTGAGCCTGACAGTATTAGGTCTAGGAGAAGATGGTCATATAGCTTCATTATTTCCGGGTATGAATCCCGATTTACTCTCGGCGCATCATTGCATCGCCGTTGCGCCACCCATTGCTCCATCGCCGCGCATCAGCCTCTCGTTGAATCTGTTAGCGGAAAGTGAGCAGATTGCGCTGGTGGTCACGGGCAAGGCTAAGCGGCAGTTGCTGGATCAATTAAACGAATATCCCGATTCGAGGTTCCCCTTCGCCTGGCTGTTACGTCGTACGAATGCAACGATTACTGCTTTTGAAACGGATATTTAATAAAAAATCACAGAGTCAAATCATAATGTTGAGTCAAAAATAGCTTTTTGACAGGCGATACAGAGAATAGCCTTTCAACACGTAATCATTCCATTATCTAGCTGGGTTTGGCATTGCACTGATAGCCTTTGATGCCGGGCAAATATACATTAATGCAGTACTAGAAACAGTGATGGCTGTCGGCGTGTACTGGGTGGCTCGCACTTCAATTTGAATGGCCGTGGATGGCTATTGGTTGCCGCACCGCTATTGTTATTCCAGTCAAATGAACGACTATGCTTGGGATCAGATCAGTGCCGTCATCCTGCGCGATACCCGCAGTATCGCTTTTTACTCGTAAAAGTAGTACCCCTACCAGAAACTGTTCTTCCAAATCGCAGCCATGTTTGACTCTGCATAACTTATCTTATTGCCCGCAACATTCCTGCTCCCTACCGCCGTAACTACCTAGGATGTATTTCTCAATTTTTCTGCTTGACCTTGTCTCGATAGGCTGCTGCGATAGATTTTGAATAGTTTTGGCCGAGTACGGAACAGCAATTTATCTGATTGAAGCATGTCGCTAAGAGTATGGATATTTCAATTTTCGCACTTAAACAGTTGGTATCTCATGAAATAACCAGCAATGGTGTCGGCCAGTTATATCGTCAACGATGTTATGCAAGCCAATTGAATAAATATCTATATTATTTAAATAAAAAAAGGTCAATGTATAACAACATTAACCTTCTTTGGGCCTAAGAAAATTTAGGCATGAATTTTCTGCTGAGAGATGCGTGCTTTATTAGATATGCTGGCTAATACAAGGTACCCTAGAAAAAATAGAGTTCCTAAAATGATATCTGCTTCTATCCAGCTTACTTCAGTTTGCATTACTGAAAACGAAGGTAAATCACCAAATATCATAAGCCCAATCAGAGGAACAATGCCAAATAAAACGAAGGTGATTTTTACGGCTGTATAAATAGTATTTTGACTTGTTTTCATGTGAATCTCCTGAGTGGATGTTTATCGAGGCTATTTAAATATAATCTTACTATATCTAAGATAACATACTTCACATAAAGTTCACAATATATTTACAAAAAATTCACATCTTAAATTTATATAAACCTCTAAATTGCACAAGCATTGCAAATAAGTGGGGATTTTTGCACGGTTATCCTCCTATGCTAATGGATCAGGTAATACCATTACTTTTTAAAACAATACCATTGAAGTACTTAGCATGAGTTTTCCAGAATACGATGTAAC
>CBFGXU010000005.1:0-37752 GCA_965652935.1 uncultured Nitrosomonas sp. | reverse complement strand
ACTTATTCTAATGGCTTCCATTAGAAAATTTCCCTAATGGAAAATCTGGGTTTAAGTCTGTTCAGCTGAGTGGATCCGCACACACACAATTGCGACCTTGTTTTTTGGCACGGTAGAGTTGCTGGTCTGCCAGAGAAATCAATTCGTCCAATGACACATGGATATTATTGGTATGGGCCACACCGAAGCTTGCGGTGAATGAGAGTTTTTCTCCTTTAACAGTTGCAAGCTGGATAGTAGAGATTTTTTTGCGTAACCGCTCCGCAATGAGAATGGCATCGGATAACTTAGTGTCAGGTAAGAAAATAAGAAATTCCTCACCTCCCCAGCGCGCCAGAATATCCCCGCTGCGAGCTTCTTTCTGTAACGTTTCCGCTAAGCGTGCAAGAACCTGGTCTCCAAGGGCATGGCCATAATTATCATTGAAGAGTTTAAAATTATCGATATCAATCATGATGGTTGAGGTATGACTGTTGTTGCGTAAGCCCATTGCCCAGATCGGTTTGACAAACTTATAAAATGACCATCGGTTATTCAGATTGGTCAAAGAATCAATTCCAGCCATTTTCTCGGCGACCAGTTTCTCGTTCTGGCTGACGTTAAAGCGCTCCGCGAGCGCAAGTGCAAACAAAATGGCATCGGCCATCATGCCAATTTCAACCGCGCGATAAGTAAACAAGTTAAAAGGAATTAAACCCCATATTGCACTTGCCGTGACAGCCCCGCCGCAAATCGTGGAAATCGATGCCAACAGGAAATACTTTGCGAATTTGTTACCTGCTTGCAGCGATAGAATACCTAATATGACCATCAGGATAGAGAAGAAGAGGATAAAAATGAGCGACATCTGAAGTGTTGTTGCATAGCTGCCCGTCAGCAGAGCTGTTAACAGTAATAAGGTACTAAATCCCAGGCAGCTTCCAATGACAATGCGGTAAATGCGGGGCAGAGCTATTTTGACATTCAGGAAATGCAGCGCAAATATAAGCCCACTGATAGAGCAGATGACGATCAGAACGGGATTTGACCATTGCTGCCACCGGGGTGAATCGGGCCAAAACCACTGATAACCGTGACCAGTATAAGAAATGTTCAGTATCAAAAAGAATAACAGATAAATAGAATAGAACAGATAGGAAGGGCTGTTCCGCAATCCTATGTAGAGCATGAAATTATAGGCGACGAGCGCCAGTATGACGCCGTAAACAAAGCCGTAGCTATAGCTTTGCAATATTCTTCTCTCACTTATTGCTTCGTTGCTCATGAGATAAATGGGTAAGACCATGGCATCGATCGACTCTATCCGGATGAATACGGTGGTTTCACCGTATTCAAAATGATGTCCTGTGACAAAAAATCGATGATTAAATGGACGTTCAGAAAACCGCATGTGATCGCCCCCATGGTAGCTGTTGATTAATTGATTTTCCTGGAGAAAATAAACATTAATTTTGTCCAGCCAGGAGGTTTCGAACAGAAGATTTCGATGGACGGCACGAGGTTCAGGATTTCTTACCCGAAGTGCAAGCCAGACCGGTTTTGAATCGATGCCAAAATTAATGATAGGATGACTGGCTGAAGAAAAATATCCATTTCTGTAGGCTTCTAAAGCATCGTCCAGACTTAAGTTAACATCCTCGCTCTGATATACTTGAATATATTGACCAATCGTTTTTTGATATTCTTTAGAGACATCTATTGTTTTCGCACTGGCCGGAAATGTCCCGAGAAGCATCCCTATGGAAGCGGCTAGCAATAGAAGGAAGAGTCTCTTCATGCAGGTTTCTATTGTTATGTTTGAGCTGTTAGAAGAGAATAGGCTGCGCATGCCGTAGTTTGAAACCAAATAACTGAAATCTCCTGAGCCAGTGATGTGAGAGTTATCTTATATAATAACTCAATATTTAGCTTCTTTTTTCAGGTAAAGACAGAAAGTATGGCTCACCTTTAGGAAAAGATAAATTAGAGGTAGACGCCTTCCCTTCATTTGATCAGTGAATAGGAATTATAATTTCTATTGCTCATATTACTGAGAATAATATCAATCATGAACAAACCTTTCGACTTCACTCACTGGAGTTTCAAGCTGTCATTATTTGCTGCGTTAATAGGCGCTTTAGCTGTGCTGGGGTATCGGTTAAATGTTGTTGATTTTCAACCGGCGTTATGGGGGCTGATAGTCAGCACTTTTATCGGATTACTGGCGATTGTTTTAGGGTCGATTGGGACGCTGAGAGCAATCAAAGCTAAGAGGCCAGAAACTATCGCTTCTACCATGGCCGGATCAACATTAGGCATTTTGGTCGTAATGCCTGTTTTTTTGACTGTATTAGGTGGTGCTGGAGCACCGCGTATTCATGATATTACGACCGATCTGGAGAATCCGCCTGAGTTTGTGGCAATTAAGGCGATACGGACACCTGAGCATAATTCTCTGGACCGCCTCAAGCCAGAGAACTTGGCGTTGCTGCAGCAAGAAGGCTACCCTGACCTTGGTTCTGTATGGATTAATCGTCCATTCGCGCAAGTGTTTGAACAAGCGATTGCATTGGTAAAGAAGCGGGGGTGGGAGATTGCTGCCGTTTCCGCTGCCAATGGCAGGATTGAGGCAACCGATACGACACCCATCATGGGATTCAAGGACGACATTGTGATCCGGATGCAGGAGATGGGAAACAGGACGCGGGTTGACATGCGCTCAGTTTCCCGGGTTGGGGAAAGTGATCTGGGTGTAAATGCCAAGCGTATCCGGCTTTTCCTCACCGACTTAGAAAGATGACGTTCAATGCCTCATCAGTATTTTATTTAAATAGCGTCAATTAACAAATCCCAAACATACGGTACAGTGTAATGGTAATGCTATCATTACGAAATTTCTTCCTATTTACTTCATGAGCTTATGGCACCATGGTTAATCCAACGTTTATTCAAATAATTGCCGCAACGCTGTTTGCATTGGCTGTGATTCATACCTTCTCAACCAAATATTTTGAACGTCTGGCACATATTCAGCCGCGCCATGCAGGTATTTGGCATTTATTGGGTGAAGTGGAGGTTGTGTTCGGTTTGTGGGCAATGATTCTGATCCTTTCCATATTCACTCTAAGTGGTCAACACGAGGCGATTACTTATCTCGAATCACGTGATTTTACCGAGCCCATGTTTGTGTTTGTGATCATGGTGATTGCCGGTACTCGTCCCATTCTGGATTTTGCAGCCTCCACTGTTCAGCGTGCTGCACATCTTTTGCCGATCAATACAGCGATGGCCATGTATTTTTTATTGCTGTCTTTTGTTCCTCTACTGGGCTCATTTATTACCGAGCCTGCTGCAATGACGCTTGCAGCCCTGATGTTAAGGGACACGTTATTCAGTAAGGAAATGTCCAATCGATTGAAATATGCCACGGTTGGTGTGCTGTTTGTAAATATTTCTATCGGTGGTACGCTAACACCCTATGCGGCACCCCCCGTATTGATGGTGGCAGCAAAATGGAACTGGGATATCGGATTCATGCTGATGACTTTTGGCTGGAAAGCTGCATTGGCCGTGGTCGTCAATGCAGGCGTAGTGACTTGGTTGTTTCGGCATGAGTTGCGACAACAGGTTGGTCAACAGGTAAATACAGCGGTATCGAAGACACCCTTACCTGTCGTAGCGGTTCATCTTTTATTTCTGACGCTGGTTGTGCTGTTTGCGCATCATTCTGTTGCATTCATGGGTTTATTCCTGTTTTTTCTGGGATTTACAACCGCTTATCAACGATACCAAAGTCCACTGATCTTGCGCGAAGCGCTACTGGTCGCATTCTTCCTGGCAGGGCTGGTGGTCCTGGGCGGACAGCAACAATGGTGGCTTCAGCCACTGCTGATGGATATGGACGATACGGCTGTGTTCTTTGGCGCTACTATACTGACGGCGGTGACGGATAATGCAGCATTGACTTACCTGGGTTCATTGGTTGAAGGATTGACTGATGAATTCAAAGTGGCACTCGTTGCGGGTGCAGTTGCTGGCGGTGGTTTGACGGTCATTGCCAACGCCCCTAATCCTGCCGGTTTTTCCATTTTGAAAAACAAATTCGATGAGCATTCGATTCACCCGCTGGGCTTATTGATTGCTGCATTACCTCCGACACTGGTGACCATTATTGCGTTTCGAGTGCTATAGCAATAGTGAAAAAATCGCTGCAACTATGACATGCAGCGCTTTTTATTATGGCATTAAACACCTTTAATAGGAGGTTGCGTAGTATTTGTTAAAGGTAGCGGTTCAGGCTGATTCTGTTTCGGTATCTTTTTATCTGGTATGTCGTCAAACCAGCGATAAACCATCGGCATCACGACCATCGTCATCATGGTGGCGGTTGTCAAGCCGAAAATCACCACGACAGCAAGTGGTTTTTGTATCTCGGAACCCAAGCCTGTCGCAGTTAAAAAAGGTGCCAAGCCCAGAACTGTCGTGGCTGCCGTCATCATGACAGGGCGGAAACGCTGCGCACAAGCTTTTTTAGCTGCTTCTTGCACACTAAACCCTTGCTCGCGCAATTCGCGTAGGAAAGAGATCAGAACGACTCCATTTAAAATGGAAGTTCCCCACACAGCAATGAAGCCAACCGATGCCGGTACGGATAAGTATTGACCAGTCACAAAAAGCCCTACAATCCCACCTACTGACGCAAACGGTAAAACCAGATAAATAAGGATAGCCATTTTGATTGAATTAAATAGCATATACAGCATGAAGAAAATGGCAGCAAGGGTAATCGGCACGATGATGGCCAGTTTTGCCATTGCACGTTCCATGTTTTCAAACTGTCCGCCCCAGACAAAATAATAACCTGGGGGCAATTTGATTTCTTTTGCGGTACGTTGCTGGAGTTCTTCGACAAAACCACCCAGATCGCGTTCATGCACATTGGCGCCTATGACTACACGGCGTTTGGCAAATTCACGCGAAATAATCGCCGGACCGTCGACTACTTGAATATCCGCTACCGCGCTAAGCGGTACCAGCATGCCCCCAGCCGCTGCAGCTGCTGCACCCGCTGCAGCATGACTAGGAGGCATTAGCAAGAGTTCCTTGATCGCTTCCACATCATAGCGGAATTCTTCCGGGAATCTCAAAAGCAACGTAAAACGCCTTTCGCCTTCAAAAACCTGAGTCACGGCTTTACCGCCAATCGCCGTAGCGATCAGTTCATTGACATCCGAGACATTTAAGCCATGACGGGCAATCGCACGGCGATCAATATGAATCGTCAATTCCTGCTGACCAGATAAGCGTTCAATACGAATGTCTCTGGCGCCGCGGGTAGATTTGACGATACGCGCCACCTGTTCTGACAATTTGCGTAATTCTTCCAGATTATCGCCAAAAATCTTAATCGCTACTTGGGAACGCACTCCAGTCACCATCTCATCCACCCGCTGTGCGATAGGCTGGGAAAGCACGATATTGACACCCGGAAGCCCGGACAATGCCTTGCGGATGTCTTCTTCAATTTCATGCTGCATACGGCCTGATCCTTCCAGATCCAGATCCGCAATAGGATCGGATTCATTCTGTGATGCTGGATCGGCAGGGGTTTCACCGCGCCCCAGCTTGGAGACTACTGACTTAACGCCGGGGATCGCGGCAATCGCTTGCATTGCTTCCGTTTCAATCTTGATAGCTTCATCCAGAGAAATGGATGGGGCACGAATAATCACCGGTGTGATAGCGCCTTCCTTCATAATTGGAATAAACGACTTGCCGAGTAATGGGAATAATGCAATCGCAACCGCTAATGAACTAATCGCGATAATTATAGTTTTTTTCTGATTACGATACGCAAGATCGAAAACACGCAGATATGCATTCTTCATTACGGCAATGATCTTGGTATCTGATTCGCTACCACCTTTGATCAAAAAGTCAGCCAGCACAGGAGAAAACAAGATTGATACCAGAAGTGCAATGAATAACGAAATCGAAATGGTCACCGCGAGCGGACTGAAGGTTTTCCCTTCCATACCTTCCAGTGTCATTAAAGGAAGAAAGACCAGCACAGTAACGATTAATCCAAAAATGACCGGTGTGCCTACTTCCGCTGTCGCATCCACAATCACATCGAATTTTGATTTTCCGGTATCTTTCGCTTCGCCTAAGCGCTGGTAAATGTTTTCAACCACAACCACCGTCGGATCAACCATCATGCCTAATGCAATCGTCAACCCGCCGAGTGACATCAAATTGGCGGGCATGCCAAAATAGTTCATCACCAGGAAAGTGACGAGCGGCGTGATAATCAGCGTAAAACACACCACGATGCTGGTGCGAATGGTACCGAGAAAGATCGATAACACGGCAATAACTAGAACGAGGGATTCGATTAGCGTACTCTGCACAGTGGAGAGTGCACCATCCACCAGATCGGTACGATCATAAAACGGCACTATCTGAAGCCCGCCTGGTAATAATCCACGTTCATTGATTTCAGCTACTTTGGCTTTGATCCGCCCGACAATCTCCTTGGCATTGCCGCCGCGCAGCATCATTACAATGCCTGACACTGATTCCGTATAGCCATTCTTGATACTTGCGCCTTGGCGAACTTCGCCACCAAAAGTGACATGAGCCACATCTCGCACATAGACTGGCACACCTTCCATTTCTTTGAGTACGATATTGCGGATATCGTCCAGGGTGGCAATCAAACCCACCCCGCGGATCAGATATTGCTCATATTGCAGTGCCAGAATATTTCCGCTGGCATTGGCATTATTACTCGCCAGTGCGCGGTCGACCTGGGTTAGGGTTAAATCGTAGTGCCGCAGTTTGTTGGGATCGACATAAACCTGATATTCCTTAACATGCCCGCCAATAGAGTTGATCTCGGCTATGCCACGGATTGAACGTAACATTGGACGCACTACCCAGTCTTGTATAGTACGCCGCTCCATCAATTCCTCGACAGTCAAGGCGCGCTTGCCGTCATCCGGGTGTTCTATCGTGTATTGATAAACTTCACCCAGGCCCGTCGAAACCGGTCCAAGAACCGGTGTAATGCCGGGTATCAAGCGAGGCGTCACATCAATAATACGCTCCATGACCAACTGACGCGCAAAGAACACATCGGTTTGATCGGTAAAAACCAGCGTGATCAGCGATAATCCACTCTTGTTCATCGAACGCATCTCGACCAGTCCGGGTAAACCAGTCATGGCAATTTCCACTGGGACGGTAACCAAACGTTCCATTTCTTCAGGGCTGCGGCCAATCGCTACAGTGGCTACCTGCACCTGAATATTTGTCACATCAGGAAATGCATCTACGGTAAGCGTTTTTAAAGCAAACCCTCCGGCAGCACAAAGTGCCAGTCCGATTATCAAGACCAATAGGCGCACCTTAAGCATGGCACGAACAATTGCAGCCATCATCGGTTACTCCAGTTCAGCAAGCTTACGCTCGCTGTCTAAATGAAAAGCACCTTCCAGCACAATGCGATGATCAATCGTAATTCCATTTAATACAGGACGGAAACCAGCAACTTCAGAACCTAATTCAACCGGTACTCGCTGGAAACGGTCATTACTGACGGCTATGAAGACATAATCCTGGTTTAGCTCGCGAACGACCGCCGCTTCCGGAACCACCAATGTTTTATTCTGTGTATCCGTAATATGCATGTTAGCCAGCATATCCGGCTTTAGCTTGCGGTCCGCATTTTCCACCAGTACCCGCGTCATGACCGTACGCGTTAAACGATTAACGATATCTGAAACAAATATGATCACACCATCAAGAAAATTGGCTCCTATGGCAGGTACATTAATTTCAACATGTTGACCGAGCCGGACATCGCGAGCAATTTGCTCAGGTACATCCCCGACCACCCAGACGTGGGATAGATCGGAAACTTGAAACAGGGGATCAGCAGGTTGTACAACCTGACCCACAATGACATTGCGAGCGATGACATAACCTTCACGGGTTGCTTTAATATCGAGCCAGGGTAGAACTTTTCCCGTCTTATTCAATTCTTTTAATTCGGCATCGCTCATTCCGAACAGCCTTAATTGATCGGTTGCTGCTCCCAGTTCAGCCCTGGCAATTTCCAGCTCGGATTGTCGGCGCTCCACCTCTGCCACTGATATGGCATCGGCAGCCAACAGATGGCGTGCGCGATCAGCCGCTTTCTGGGTTACCACGACTCGTGATACGGCGCGTAGATAAGCGAGCTGTGATTGCGTTAAATCCGGGCTGGTGATACGCGCCAACCGATCGCCAGCTTTGACGTAGTCACCTAAAATTACAAACAAATTGATGATACGCCCGGTGACATAAGAACCAATTTGCGCTGTCCTTTCCTCATCGACTTGAACCCGGCTGGGGACCTGGATTTTGTCAGCAAGATCAATCAGCGTGGGTTGCCCGATTTTCAATCGATCTGCCAGTTCTGGCCGAACAGTAATGCTGTTGATATCCCGTTCATCATCGGCTGCAGCCTGGGAAGCTTTTTCTGTGGGAGCGCTGTCTGAACCTTCAGTGCCGCATCCCGCCAGCAGCAATATAGAAATAACGGTGAGGTTGATAAGAAATAATCTGAAATTCATTCTGGAACTAACTCCTTGGGGTAGTGGGCGCGCAAGCGGTCAATTTCGGCGGCAGCTGATTGCAGATCAAAACGCGCCTGCAGGGAATCGCCCAGAATTCCCCGGAGTATACGTTGCGTATCCAGAAACTCGATCAAACCACGTTCACCAAACTTGTAAGCAGCCTCAGCAACTTTAACCGCATTTTCCGCTTCTTTGATGAGGCCGCCTTCGAACATGGCTACTCGCTGTTGAGCAATTTGAAAAGCCTGCCATGCCGCTTCAAATAATTGGCCGATTTCGTAGCGGCGATACTCCAGTGTTCCTTTGATTCGTGCCGAATCATGGATAGCGGTATCAATTTCACCACGGCGGCGGTACCAAAGTGGAATCCTGACGCTCATGCCGGCGGTATTGGAGGTGAATTGCTGATCTTGATAATTGGTGTATAAAACATTCAGTGACGGCAGAATGGAAGCACGTTCCTGACTGATCCGTTTATTGGCACGTTCTTGCTCGGCTTCCAGGCGAACCACATCCGGATTGAGAATAGGTACTTGCTGACGCAGTACTTCCAGAGGTGGTAGATCAACTGGATCTTTTAAAGAGCCTTTGATCTGAAAATTTGCTGGTAATGCTCCTGCTGTGAGTTGCAGCAAAAAAACCTTGGCACGTTCTGCGTTTAATCGCGCTGCTTCCTTGCGATTGCCTGCGCTTTGCAATTCAGTATCGGCACGGATGAGTTCAAAGCGGGCCACTTCGCCTCTTTCCACATTCGCTGCAATGCGTCGACGCACTTCGCTGAGCAAGTCGTAAATGCTTTGCTCCAAGGCAGCTTGTTCTCGTCGCAGCAATAACTCATAGGCGCGTATCCGCAGTTGTGCCGCCAAATCTGCGCTTATCTGGTCAAGACTGGCACGGCTGGCATCAACGACTGCTTCCGAAGCACCGATACGTGCACTGCGCATAAAAGGATTTTCAATCGGCTGAATCACTGTGATCGAACGCTGATCATTTGCAGGCCCTGTCAAATTTTCTGGAAGCCGCCTGTCCATCGGGCCTAGCATGAACATGACTTCCGGGTTGAGATAGGCGGAAGCGGCGACTACCCCACCTTTAGCCATACCGACTTGCGAACGCGCGGCAAGAACCAGGCCATTCGCCTGTAAACCTAATCGTTGCAGCTCTTCAATCGTAAAGAATGCTGCGGGCCCGCCTGGCTCAGCCGATGGCGGAAGTAGTTGTGGCTGCGGCAGTTCCTTCATCCTTGGGGGTGCCGTGGGTGGAGCCAGTTCACGCGCAGGCGGCGATGAGAGCGCTGGCGCTGGTTGCCGCAGTGTATCTGTTCCGAGTGGAAGTGGGACTGTCGGTTGTGCTAGTGCGATTGATGATAAGAATACGAAGAATAAGCTAAGCAATAAATAGCGGGATGAAAGAATCTGCATAGAACCTTCTTTTCTTAATAATGACGAAGATGTTGTGCTCTTCACATGTTCTTCACATGTTCTTCACATAAAATTAACCGCCAATAATATACCAATTTCTGGATTCATAAACATGAATATCCGGAATAATATATTCTTTTGTTTTTGTTTTGAGTCAACTTGTATTGAATTAGCCATTAATAATAGGTAAAGAATGAATCAACGGCAGATCATCTTCATTCCCGGAAAAAACCCTAAGCCTCCGGCCGATCAACATCACAAATTATTATGGCGTGTCCTTCTTGAAGGTGTGCGTCGTGCTGAACCTGAAATTGCCAGTAATCTGAGCCAGTATGTTGATAATTTCAAATTGATCGCATGGAATGATCTTTATTATCGTCAAAATAAAGATATCAGCAGTGAATTGGCCTGGATTGATGCCTTAATCAATCAACATGGCCCCACTGAACAGGATATCCGCGAGGCCAATGCGCAGCATCAAAGATGGGATCGTTTTCTTTATTACCTGGTTGATCATTTAAATTTCTTGCTGCGTTTTACACCAAAACCGTTGCAATCGACTGCGGCGGAGATGACGCGCTATTTTCAGAACAAGCATAACATTGCTTGCAAGATTCGGAACTTATTGAAACAGCCATTGCGTCCGCTACTGACTAACAATGACAAAGTGCTGTTGATCGGTCATAGCCTGGGTTCGGTAATTGCTTATGATACCTTATGGGAGCTTTCGCATCTGGAGCACTTGCCGGGTAAGATTGATCTTTTTCTAACCCTGGGTAGTCCGTTGGGTATGAATTATGTGCGGCGTCGCTTGATGGGTAACGATTGGACGGGAAAGAAAAAGTATCCTACTAATATCCGGCACTGGGTGAATATTTCTGCCGTGGGCGATATGACGTCACTGAACAGAGTGTTCGCAGATGATTTTGCACCCATGTTATCGTTGGGGATTATTGACTCCATTCAGGATCATTGCGATGGAATTTACAATTTTTATCATAACGAGCTAGGATTGAATTGTCATCGCTCGTATGGGTATCTGGTAAATCCTGCGGTAGGTAAGGTGATTGCGGATTGGTGGCAGCGATCCGCATGAGCGATGAGATGTTAAGTCACTATCTACGATGGATAAAAATACTGACATTGATTTTGATTGGATTTTCGATGGCCTGGGGAATTATCGGTGTATCTCTGCGGACGTACGAATTGCGTGATGACGTTCCTGATCGCGGTGCTGCTATCATCGATGTCAATAAGTTTGGTGATCATTTCTCGCGGACGGTTTATCTTGCGCAAGGCTGGTCGGTATCGGATAGCTTGTGGTTCTACAATATCACGCAAGGTTCCAACTTATTACCTTATCGTTTTTTCTTAGTACTTGAGCAATCAGATTCTAAAGCTTTATTCCGCAGTGATGGAAACATGAACCGTTATGGCTATCTGCCACAACGTCCGACAGCAAGCAATCCAGATGGCCTGCCGGTCGGAATGGTGCGTGACGAATATCAGGGCAAGCCCTTTATGGGATTTACTTGTGCTGCCTGCCATACGACTCAGATCAACTACCAGGGTATCGGAATTCGTATCGACGGGGGTCCTGCCAATGCAGATATGGAAACTTTCATGATCGATCTGGCAGAAGCGCTGTATGCAACGCTGGAGACTCCGGCAAAACTTGACCGCTTTGTGACCAATGTTTTGAGATACAGTCATTATAAAAACGCAGAGGAAGTATTGGTTGATCTGAAGAAATATGCGCAGCGTATCAAGACCTATACCATCATCAATACACCACGGGACACCAAACGCCCATTAACGCGTTATGGCTATGCGCGGTTAGATGCCTTTGGGCGTATCTATAATCGGGTACTCGAACATATTATGAGTGCCCAACAGCTGCGTGAATTGCTGTCTGAAATACTTACTCCGGCCGAACTGGTTGAGGTAATGGCAGGCGTGGAGCCGCTTCTAAGCAGCAGCGACCGAGATCATATTATCGAGCGCACACAAGGATATCTTAGTGATAAACAGATCATCAAGTTGCGCAATAAAATTTATAATCCGGCAGATGCGCCGGTGAGTTATCCGTTCCTATGGGATGTCCCTGTACATGATTATGTTCAGTGGAATGGCAGGGTCGATAACAGCGGAGTTGGGCCGATGGCGCGCAATGCGGGGCAAATAATTGGCGTATTTGGCACGCTGGATTGGCAGGAAAAAGAAGGTTTTACCTTATCTTCGGTTTTGGGTGGACAAGGTTTTGGTTCCAAACATATCGACTTCCAATCCTCGGTTGACATCCGAAATTTGCGCCGCGTAGAAAAGCATTTGCGTCAATTGACATCCCCATCTTGGCCAGAACATATTTTACCCAAGATCGATAAGGCACGGCTGGAGAGGGGTGTGAAACTATTTGCGCTGTATTGTTCCTCGTGCCACGATCAGATCAATTCTACGGATTCGGATCGCCGGGTAGTGGCTCAGATGATTTCGGTTTCTTCCGTAGGAACCGATTCAAAAATGGCTGAGAACAGCGCAGCGTTTACCGGCTATAGCGGTATTTTACGCAATCAATATGTCAAAACCAATGTCGGGAACATCTTATTGCAACGCCACGTACCGGCGGTTGTCTTATTGACAGCCGCTACACGCAATGTAGTGGCTACTCCCGATCGAGACAAGTGGTTCATTCGACGCTGGATTGAACGGTCGCTTGATTTTGCACATACATTTTTTGATAATGAGGTCCGACCTTCACTGAAGAATGGAAACTACACACCTGATACGACAGCCAATCCTTTTGCCTCGATAATGGCTTATAAAGCTCGTCCATTAAACGGTATCTGGGCAACTGCTCCTTATTTGCATAATGGTTCAATACCGACGCTGTATGATTTACTATTGCCCAAAAGACAAGCAGAGGATCCGGCAGAGGGTGAATATCGACCAGATGAATTTATGGTCGGCTCACGTGAATTTGATCCCGAAAAAGTTGGTTTCAAATCGAAAGGTTATGACGGCTTTTTGTTTCGAACCAGCATCTGGGGCAATAATAATGGGGGACATGATTATGCCTCTGGCCGTACACCACAACTTGATGGAACATTTCTTCCCGCATTGACCAAGGAGCAGCGGTTGGATCTATTAGAGTACCTCAAGTCTTTATAAGCCGTGTAAACACCTAAGAAGAAAATAAAAAAATTAAAGATGATCTTGCAATATCTGATCTGATTTTCATATCCTAATCGCTATTTCATGAGGAACAAAGTGACTTTACCAATTTCACGCACATTAAAATTTATCATCATACTAAGCCAGATGGTCTGGCTTAGTAGTTGCGTTAACCTACCTTATTATGCGCAAGCGATTGGCGGACATATTGATGTTCTGCATCGCGCGCAACCCATCCATGCAGTTATTGCTGATCCGGATACCGATCATAAATTAAAGCATTCTTTGACCAGGGTTGTGCAGTTACGAGAATTCGCCAGCCGTGAACTCAAGCTGCCGGATAATCTGAGTTATACCACCTATGCGGATTTAAAACGTCCTTATGTGGTATGGAATGTTTTTGCTTCGCCCGAACTTTCTCTTAAGCTCAAAAAGTGGTGTTTTGTACAAGTCGGTTGTGTCAATTACCGTGGTTTCTTTTCTCAAGATCAGGCAGAGCAGTATGCAGAAGAGCTCAGAAAAGAAGGTTATGACGTGTATGTCGGTGGAGTCCGCGCTTATTCCACATTAGGTTGGTTCAGCGATCCGGTATTGAATACTTTTATCGGATATTCTGAAATGAGTCTTGCCCGTTTAATATTTCATGAACTGGCCCATCAGGTAGTGTATGTGCCTGATGATAGTGTTTTTAATGAATCTTTTGCCAGTGCGGTTGAACATGAAGGTGTTCGGCGCTGGTTTGAAAGCAATGGAACTGCTTTAGAGCAAACTGTATTAAATGCAAAACAACAAAGAGATACTGTTTTTACCGAATTGGTATTAAAGCATCGCAAACGCTTACAAGAATTGTTTCAATCAAATATCAGCGACGCTGAGAAACGTGCCCGGAAAGCGCGCATTTTTGACGAATTGCGAGAGGAATTTTTACATTTGAAAGCTGAAAGAGCTGAATTCGGCGGTTATGATCAATGGTTTGCACAGCCGTTAAATAATGCTTTGATGTCAACAGTTTCGATTTATAACCAACTGTTACCTGCATTTCAGGCAATACTCCAGCAACATGATCGGGATCTGGGACGGTTCTTCAATGCGGTTACAAAAATAAGCAAGCTCCCGAAACATCAACGAAATCTTGTATTGCAGCAGGCTGCTGAAAGCCATCAGCAGTGGAATATTGCCGAGCGCTAAATAAAATCAAGCCAATACAAGGACTGTCATGACTTCCACGACACCCCACGTCCACAACCGGCCTGAGCCGGTATGCTTCATGCAGCATTCATCTATTGGCTCAAGCTGGGATTTGTCAGCTTTGGCGGACCGGCGGTTGAGGCCACCCGGCATGACATTAAATATACTGCGCCATTGGCAGGTATTACGGCAGCTGTGGTTGGGGTTATTGTCATTCTGGCATTATTTTTTGCCTATCATGTCTTATGGCCTGATGGTTTTGAGGCTGAGTTTGAATGGTTCTCCGCTTTGATCGGAATCGCAGCATTTATTGCATTGTTCAAATATAAATAAAGCCGGTATCGTTTCTGTCATCAGTGCTTGTGCGATTGTTGGATTAGGTTATTCATTGCTCCTAGGCTGAATGTTTCAGGGGAATTTATCTGATTCACGAACGGCCCCATACAAACGGAAATTGATTTAGCGATACAAACGCAGAAATCAATCGTTTTGGTGCGGCGGAGTCGACGGGCAAAGATGACTTCAAGCTCAAAGTGAGTGAAGACCAGAAACTTTTTGAGGCAGATTAACTTTATGATTCTGGAGCGTATGCAATACACCAGCCTTCAGGGCTGATACTGCCTTCTACTACCTTGCACTCACCGCTTGCTTCAGCGGTCTTGCCTGGAATGAACTGCATGCAATTACTGCATTTCTGTTGGCCATTTGGCTTATCGCGGTACTGCATTGCCTCTTTTGAAGCTTTTGCCGCGTGCACTTGACCGGCAAACGAATTTAATACAGGAATGGTTGCTCCTAAGACCATGAATTTTATGATCTTGCGGCGCGATAATTGATTCTGATGGTCATTCATGGTCGCTTCTCCTAATTTGATCAGTTAAAACGCAAATAACCGTTACAAACACAAAAAATATGGTCACGCATGCTATTTAAATCTGCAAGTCAAGCTAATTCAAGAAGATTAATGCCGTTACGATAAATGGCTTATATGAACTGCGTCTTTTTTCAGCTACGAGCAAAATTCAAAAAAATAATATCCTTGCTTCATATTTATTTCAGTTAATTAGCGCACTGAGTAGTCCCTGACTTCCGAAAGCTTGCATAGAGAAATTTTATCGCCTCGATAATAACGCTGATTAGTGTGGCTTGGATTTGCAAAAGATCTTGCAAGTGATTGAGGTAGTATATTTTTTTAAAAGCAATTCTATTATTGGCCATTTGTTTTTAAATTAAAAAATAAAAACTAATCCGAATTTATGTATGTCTTTAGAGTAGGGTAGTTTCTTATAAAACTACCCCTAGCACATTGGAGGATTATCATGACATCCATGGATTATAAAAGACGTCAATTTCTGCAATACGCAGCATTCGGTACCTTAACTGCCTCATTATTTCCTCATTTTGTACTCGCTGAAAGCCGGAAAATAAACAAGACACCCAATGCTGTTTTCAAAGCTGATGTTGAAATCGCATTAACTGCTCAGACCGCTGAAATTCCTCTCTTGCCGGGAGCGCATACCCATGTTTTTAAATACTATGGAAAACTCTTGAAAGGACCTCAGACGACGCTGAAAGAAATGCCGGGTTATTTAGGACCCATTCTTAATTTTAATCAAGGGCAGAAAGTCCGAATATATTTCTCTCATCAATTGCCAGAACCTTGTGTCACGCATTGGCATGGTATGCATGTACCACAGGTTATGGATGGGCATCCTATGTATGCAATTTCCAAGGGTGAACAATATGTGTACGAGTTTGAGGTTAAGAACCGCGCTGGGACCTACTGGTATCATTCACATACGCATGAAATGACGGCTACGCAAATATATCAAGGCTTAGCAGGGCTTATCATTATAACCGATGACATTGAGCAGAAACTGGAATTGCCCAGTGGTGAATATGATATTCCCCTTGTTGTTCAGGATCGTAGCTTTACGAATGGTAATCAATTTCTTTATAACCTTAACATGCACCAACTGATGATGGGGTTTCATGGCAACAAAATACTAATAAATGGCCAGCAGAACAGCGTTATTCCTGTGAAGGCTAGGGCTTATCGCGTGCGTATTTTGAATGGGTCGAATGCAAGAATCTATAAGCTGGGCTGGAATGACGGTGCACCGATTACTGTCATTGGTACTGATGGTGGATTGCTGCAGAAACCCGAAACATTGCCTTATATAATGCTTTCACCAGCTGAACGGGTTGAGTTATGGGTTGATTTTAGCGGTCGTAAAACCGGTTCCGAAATTATATTGCAGAGCTTACCATACCGTGTCTCTTCTCATAGGATTGGTGAAATGGGTCATGGAATGGGAATGAGAAGAATGGGTATGATGAGTGGTCAGGGTCAGGTGGAAGCAATTTCTATTGCTAGGTTTCATATTACTGAACAAATGAGTGATTCACCCCATTTGCCGAGCGAGCTAGCGCCTATGCATCGCTTGACTACTCAAGACATTTCCAGCCACGGGAAAGTTGTCCCTATTGCGATGGGTATGCGGCACATGACGTTTCAATTGAATGGCAGAACATTCGATTTGCAGGATTACTTGGAAATTGAAAAGATTCCCGTGAATAGCATCCAAAAGATCAGGATATTTCACGAAAGGCACGGAATGATGAGTGGTGGCGGAATGCGCGGTGGTCGAGGCAGGATGGGAATGATGATGTCGCAACCACATCCCATTCATCTGCATGGTCAGCAGTTTCAGATTCTTTCGCGAACGCAAAACGAGCTGGAGAGCGGCTATGATACGGTTAAAGATGGATTTATAGACAGTGGCTGGAAAGATACTGTTTTGGTCATGCCTGGTGAAGAGATTGAAATTATTAAACCATTCGAGGATTATACCGGCTTATTTCTTTATCACTGCCATAACCTGGAACATGAAGATATGGGAATGATGCGCAATTTTTTTGTGAGCTGAGCGGATGTTTAATAATCTGATTCGGAATTTTGAGGTGAAAGTTAAGGTTAAGGAAAAGTGAATTCGCTGATCTGATTGAATGAACAAGGCCCAAGTTTTAACAGATCGGATCAAGGAATTGCTGTGTTGGCCTTGGTTTTATCCCATGGTTCAACAGAAAAATGGTAAGGACGGGATATAAGCGTTAAGCGCTACGGCGGCATAGCCACCCTTGTCTTTTTCAAGCTATGGAATCACCTGCGGGTCGACTTCCTTGGAGACATTTTTGTACATTGATAATAAAGCCAATATCCTTCCCTCATTCTACGTATTCATCTTTCGGGTAGAGTTGCTCAAGCAGAACACGTGCATTTGGATCATTTGCCTATAAAGAAAATGCAATCGATGTTTTTCAGTGTTTCAAATGATGAAAGCGTCATACTGGATGAAGGTAAGACAGTGACCTGCTTTTTTCTTGAAGTACGGCAACGAATTCATTAATGAGGAAATCAGAGCAGGTGGGATTAGTTGGGTCATTAATCGGAATATTGGGATTAATATTTTCTTATTGTTCACATTTATGCTTTACACTTCTCGCAATTGTCCATGTTCTGAGCAAAGCCGCAAGGGTTGGCAAGTTCGGTGGATAATTTATAATCTGGACAATTAACAAAAATTTGCCGTAAAAGATTTTAGATATTTTTGAACAGGAATCCATCATGAAAAGAAAACAGAGCCTATGTCTGATTGCCTTTCTGGTAATGTTACCACTGCTGTCCGGTTGCTGGACGTTAGTGGCTGCTGGTGCGGGCGCTTATGGCGGATATAAAATGAAAGAAAACGGCTATACCTTACAAAATCCGATTACGAAGGAAAAGAAATCAAGCAAGTAATATTTAAGTAATTGAATTATAAATGAAGATTACTTAGCTTTTTTTTCGACTTCTTGCGGATCTTTCTTTTGTTGAAAGCTTTCGTAAATCATCAGTGTGGCACCGACAAAAATAGCTGAATCGGCGACATTGAAGGCGGGCCAGTGATAGTCGCTAATGTAGAAATCCAGAAAATCGATGACGTGGCCCAGTGTAAGGCGGTCGTATAAATTTCCTAAAGCTCCGCCCAGAATCAAACTTAATGACAGGCAGAACAATTTCTCATGATGGTATTTATTAAGCAGGTAGATGATCAGGATAACGGCAATACCTGCAACGCCACTCAAGAACCAGCGCTGCCAGCCGGATTCTTCGCTCAGAAAGCTGAAGGCGGCCCCTGGATTATAGGTTAACACTAAGTTAAAGAAGCTGGTGAGTGGGATTTTCTGACCAAACTCTAGCATAGACTCTATCCAATATTTGCTGGCGAGGTCCAGCATTAGAACGATTAACGCAATGCTCAGGCTAATGTAAAGCTTCATGGTGATAAATTTCCGCTAAATAATGTTATGCATAATGCCGTTCTTCACCGCTGCCATACAGATTGGTTACGCAGCGCTCGCACAAACTCGGATGTTCCTGATAATGACCTGTGTCCTGGCGGTAATGCCAGCAGCGTTCACATTTTGCGTGTGCACTGGGTGCAACAGAAATATTCTCTTGTTGCGAGTTACTGACCTGAATGAGTTTAACTTCCGAGACAATCAGTACAAAGCGCAAATCATTGCCCAAGGTATTGAGCAGAACAAAGTCCTCGCTGTTGACTGATATTTCCACGGTTGCCCCCAATGAAGAACCGATTTCTCCCTGAGTCCGGGAATCTTCCAGTTTTTTCAGTACTTGGGAGCGCAAAGTGCGTATTTTCTTCCAGCGTTGTTGCAGTAGCCCGGTATCTGGCTGCGAAGGAAAATGATGCCAGCAATGTAGCAGTACGCTGCCCTCAGTATTATTCGTCAGGTGTTCCCATACTTCTTCTGCAGTAAAGCTTAGGATCGGCGCAAACAAACGTACCAGGCTATGTGCGATATGGTACAGCGCAGTTTGTGCCGAACGGCGTGGCATACCTTTGGCAGCCGCTGTGTACAGGCGATCCTTGAGGATATCCAGATAGAAGCCGCCCAAGTCTTCAGAACAGTAATTATGCAACTGATGCACCACTTGATGGAATTCATACCGCTGATAGCTTTGCGTTAAATCTTCCTGGAAGGCTTCCGTAAACGCCAGCATGTAGCGGTCAATTTCAAGGCAGTCTGAAATGTCGATCAAATCTGTCTGCGGATTAAAATCCATCAGATTGGCTAGTAAAAAACGCAGCGTATTACGGATGCGCCGGTAGCTTTCTACCACGCGCTTCAGAATTTCTTCGGAGATGGAGAGTTCACCGGAATAATCCGTTGAGGCGACCCACAACCGTAGAATATCAGCACCGGAAGTATCCATTATTTTTTGCGGTGCAATGACATTTCCTTTGGATTTGCTCATTTTGTGGCCGTTACCGTCCACCACGAATCCGTGTGTCAGTAGTGCATTGTAAGGCGCTCGGCCATCAATGGCGCATCCTGTCAGCAGCGAAGACTGGAACCAGCCACGATGCTGATCGGAACCTTCCAGATATAAATCAACCGGAAATTTGAGCTGTGCATCAGGCTTAACGACAGTGTCATGCGTGGTGCCGGAATCAAACCAGACATCCAGCGTATCGGTCAGCTTTTTGTAATCCGTGGCTTGCTCTCCCAGCAACTCAGCAGGATCCAATGCAAACCAGGCTTCAATGCCTTGTTGCTCTACTTTTTGCGCTACTTGCTCGAGTAATTCGAGCGAATGCGGATGAAGCGCATGGGTATCCTTATGAACAAAAAACGTCATCGGAACACCCCAGTTACGCTGGCGTGAAACGCACCAGTCCGGGCGATTCTTAATCATCGCTTCCAGGCGGGCTTTGCCCCATGCCGGATAGAATTCGGTTGTATCGACGGCTTGCATAGCCAGCTCGCGCAGGGTTTTTTCCTGTGCAGTTGCAGCTGTTTGGCTCAGGTTCATGCCGATAAACCATTGTGGTGTTGCACGAAAAATGATCGGTGTTTTGTGACGCCAGCAATGAGGATAGCTGTGATCAATTTTTCTCAGGCAAAACAGATGTCCGCTGGTTTTGAGCGCCTCGTTCACGATATCATTGGCTTTCCATACCGAAAGACCGCCAACCAAAGGGGTATTGGCCGTAAATTTCCCATCGCCGTCAACTGGACTATCGCTGGGCAAGCCATATTGTTGTCCGACAAAATAGTCATCCAGGCCATGCGCTGGTGCGGTATGTACAAGTCCTGTACCAGCTTCCAGCGTAACATGTTTTCCGCAAATGATTTTTACCGTGCGCTGCTCAAATGGATGCTGCAGAGGCAGATGTTCCAGGGCCTGTCCTTTGCAGGTAGCGAGAGTTTCGCCGATTAGGTGATAGCGTTCCAGACAGGCCTGTTTAAGCTCGCTTGCAAGTATCAGCAAACCGCGTGCGGTTTGGACCAGCGCATAGTCGAAATCAGGGTGAACGCTGACTGCCTGATTAGCCGGTAATGTCCATGGCGTGGTGGTCCAAATGATGGCATAAATTTGAGTATCCGCAGGAATAATGATACCAAAAGCACTGCTGAGCAGTTGCTGGTTTGTATCCGAGCTGGGTGATTGAACTGCGAAACCTACATCAATGGCGGGTGAGGTTTTGTCTTCATATTCTACTTCCGCTTCAGCCAATGCGGAACCGCAATCAATACACCAGTTGACTGGTTTTTGACCCTGATACAGATAGCCGTTCTGATAAATCTTTCCAAGTGCACGAATAATATCGGCTTCTGTTTTGAAATTCATGGTGAGATAAGGATTATCCCAGTCGCCCAACACGCCTAGCCGTATGAAGTCAGCTTTCTGACGTTCTACCTGTTCTCTTGCAAAAGCGCGGCAAAGCTCGCGGACTTTATCAGCAGGCAAATGCTTGCCCTGTTTTTTTTCGATCTGATGCTCAATGGGCAAGCCATGGCAATCCCAACCCGGGACATACGGGGCATCAAAACCGGCCAGTGTTTTGCTTTTGATAATGATATCCTTGAGAATTTTGTTAACCGCATGACCGATATGAATGTCGCCGTTGGCATAAGGAGGACCGTCGTGCAGTATGAATTTAGGGCGTCCTTTGCTGGCGGAGCGGATTTTCTGATACAAATTTTTTTCTTGCCAGGCTTTCAGCATCACGGGTTCACGGCTGGCGAGATTGCCACGCATCGGGAAAGGCGTATCAAGTAAATTGAGGGTTTTTTTATAATCAGTCATGAATCTAAAATGAATGTGTTAAAGAGCGCTGCACAGGCTACTTGAATGAATCGGCGTTGTTTTGAAATAGTCCTTGGCCTGTGCGATATCTTGTCTAATCTGCTGGATGAGCGCATCGATATCCGCATATTTTTCTTCATCACGCAGCTTATGCAGGAAATCGACCTGTAAGTGCTGTCCGTAAATTTGTTGACTAAAATCGAATAAATGCACTTCCAGTACGAGTCTACCATTCTCATGGGTTGTGGGCCGCACACCCAAGCTGGCAACACCAGCCAGTATCGTAGGGGGTGATGATGGGATGGCACCATGCACAGCTACTACAAAAATACCTGAAAGTGGTGGACGATAGTTTTTCAAGTGGATATTTGCCGTCGGAAATCCTATTTGCTGACCTAATTTATCACCGTTGATGACACGTCCACTGATGCTGTATGGCTTGCCCAGTAATTTCGTGGCTGTATTCAGGTCGCCGCGGCCAAGGGCTTGCCGTATAGTGGTGCTGGAAACGCGCTGGCTATCTACGGTCACACTGGGCATGACTTCTACTTCAAAGCCATTAGCTGCTGACAAAGCTTGCAACATAGCAAAATCACCTGCTCGCTGGGCGCCAAAACGAAAATCATCTCCTATCAGTAACCACCGGACTGACAACTCTTGGTTCAAGATGCGCGTAATAAATTGTTCTGGGCTGATTCTGGCAAAACTATCATTGAAGCGGTAAATATAAATGCAATCGACTCCCGCCCGGGCGAGTAATTTCAGTTTTTCCCGCAGGCTGGTCAGCCTGGTGGGTGCCTGGATTGGCGCAAGAAAGTCACGCGGATGCGGCTCAAAAGTCATCACGCATGCGGGAAGCCCCAATTTATGGGCTGCGTCTTTTAGGCGTGTCAGTATTGCTTGATGGCCTAAATGGACACCATCAAAATTGCCTATGGTCAGTGCAACTGATGTCTTAGCGTATACCGATGCTCTTCGCCAAGTATGCATGAAGGGAAACCCAAAAATTGACAATTTTAGCTTGTTTAAGGTAAACAGGTCTAGTTGTGCTGTATTAATATATGTATTGATTTAGAATGATTATTGAGTAGTTGCGCAATAAACTGATGAGCAAGGAATTTAAATTGAGAGCTAATAGTTGCCGCGTGGGTTTGTTATTTTGCTATATTTCAGCTATTGCTTTTATTTATTCATAGTTATCCAATTGAAACGTGCATCTCAATCAGTAAAATCAAACGAGAAAAAAGATCAGATCTTGCAAGCTCTGGCCGGGATGCTGGAGCACCCGCAGAGAATTAGAATTACTATCGCAGCGTTAGCCGCTCAACTGGGAATTTCTGAGTCATCGCTATATCGCCACTTTTCCAGTAAATCGCAAATGTTTGAAGCGTTGATTGAATTTATTGAGCGGACATTGTTTGTGCTGATTAATAAGATTCTGCAAGAAGAAAATTGTGGCACTAAGCGAATTGAAGATCTGCTCATGCTGCTACTGGGTTTCTCGCAAAAAAACCCTGGGATGACGCGTCTTTTAATCGGTGATGCGCTAATTAATGAAAGTGAGCGCTTGCAGTTGCGGATTAATCAGCTGCACGATCGGTTAGAGGTGACTTTAAAGCAGGCGTTACGATTTGCAGTCAGTGAGCGTCAAATGGATGCCCGTTTTAATATTGCGGCGCAAGCCAATTTATTCATGTGCTTTATCATTGGCCGTTGGTACCAGTTTGTGAAAAGTGAATTCAGACGCGACCCGCTTGCTAATTGGGAAATACAGCGACTGACTTTGCTTCCGTCGGAGTTTCTTTAAGTGCAAAGATTAACTGCTCATTGCGACAGCAGGAGTGGTTGCTGTGTTACATACCGAGCAGGCGGGATCTTTGTGCAGCTTGATTGAACGCCAGTTCATCGTAAGACCATCCAATAATAGGAGACGGCCATTCAGAGTTTCTCCGATATTTAATAAAATTTTTAGGGTCTCTGCAGCTTGCATGCAGCCGATAATACCTACCACTGGCGAAAATACACCCATGATTGCGCAGGGTGTGTCTTCTTGCCCCTCATTGACTGGATATAGGCAGTGATAGCATGGGCTGTTTGAGTGGCGTAAATCAAAGACACTGACTTGACCGTCAAAACGTACTGCGGCGCCAGAAATCAGCGGTTTCTTATGCAAAAAGCAAGCCTGATTCACATGATAGCGGGTGCTGAAGTTATCACTGGCGTCAACTACTGCATCCACTTCTGCGGCAAGCTGTAGCAGTCTTAGCCCATCCACATGCTCTTGAATCGCGTTAACATTTACTTCCGGGTTAATTTTGGCGAGTAATTGCTTTGCGGAGAGAACTTTAGCCTGACCGATCGAGTTGCTATCATGAATAATTTGCCGCTGCAGATTAGTCAGATCAACCTGATCACCATCACAGAGGATCAGGTTACCTACACCACTGGCAGCAAGGTACATGGCCACAGGAGAACCAAGGCCGCCAGCGCCAACAATTAATATGCTTGATTGATTAAGCTTCTCCTGCCCCTGAATATCAATTTGTGGTAACAGAATATGACGGCTATAACGGAGCAGTTGGTTATCATTCACAATCCCTGAAATTAGCTATCTGTTTTTCCAGCCTTTTTCTCAGGCGATGAAGTAATACCCTTAAAATAATTCATTGCTTGAGTCAACAAAAGATCTTCTGCAGAACCAAATTCGATGGGCGTTCTGTTTTTCTTGTCTTTATTTTTTTTCTCTTTCTTGGTACTTACAGGCTTTTGTGCTGCTTTCTCGGTTTCAAGAATCGCTTTTGCTTTTGTCTCTGCTTTTTTTCCATTGGATAGATGGCGATTCAGATCTGCCTCACGCAAGCGTTCCTCATCATCACCGTGATCAGTTTCATCCAGAATGTCAGGTGTAATTCCTTGTGCTTGGATAGATTGGCCATTAGGCGTGAAATAGCGGGCAGTAGTTAATTTAATCGCCGTATTGTTTCCTAATGGCAATATTGTCTGGACAGATCCTTTACCAAACGTTTGTGATCCCATCACAATAGAGCGTTTATGGTCTTGCAAAGCGCCCGCAACAATTTCTGACGCTGAAGCAGAGCCGCCGTTAACTAAGGTGATCATCGGAACGGTTTTAACTTCGGGAGGCAATCCCTTTAAATAGTCCTCCTCGCCACGAAGATAATACTCTGGAGTTGCGTGCAACTTCATTTTGGCGTCAGGGCTGCGGCCTTCTGTATAGACAATCAGTGCATTTTCTGGAAGAAACGCGGCTGATACAGCGACAGCACCGTTGAGCAACCCACCGGGGTCATTTCGCAAATCCAATATCAATCCTTTCATCGATCCCGTATTTTCAGCAAAGAGGGTCTTGATGGCTTGCGCTAAATTTTCTCCCGTCTGTTCTTGGAACTGTGTGATACGGATGTATGCGTAACCTGGCTCAATCATTTTGGATTTGACACTCTGAATTTTTATGATGTCGCGTACTAAATTAAAAACCAGTGGTTCTGATTCACCTTCACGCACAATCGTTATCTTTATCGAAGTCTTTGGTTTGCCACGCATGAGCTTGATGGCATCATTCAACGTCATGCCTTTAACAACAGTATCATCCAGCTTAACAATCAAATCGCCAGTTTTGATTCCGGCACGAAATGCCGGTGTATCTTCAATCGGGGAAATAACTTTTACCACTCCATCTTCCATCGTAACCTGAATACCTAATCCACCGAATTCACCTTGTGTTCCGATTTGTAGTTCCTTGTAATCATCTTTGTCGAGATAGGATGAATGAGGATCTAACCCCACCAGCATGCCATTGATAGCTTCGGTAATGAGTTTCTTATCTTCTACAGATTCAACATAATCACTCTTAATTCGTCCGAATACTTGGGCAAATGTGCGTAATTCTTCGATTGGAAGCGGATGAATCGCTTCCAGATTATCTTTCTTGGCAATTGCAGAGAAATTCAGACTAAGCATCATCCCAGTAATTATGCCGATTAGAATTAAGCCTGTTTTTTTGATTACGTTACTCATGATGCTATCTCCGCACTGATCGAATTGATCTATCAATAAATGTGATGTTCATTCTATTTTTATCCATGTCATAGGGTCAAACGGTTTTCCTCTATGACGCAGTTCAAAGTATAAACCTGAATCTGCATTACCACCGCTATTTCCAACTGTTGCTATTGTATCGCCTCCTCTAATGACATTCCCTACTTGCTTGTGGAGGGTATCATTATTGCCATAAAGACTCATATAGCCGTTTCCATGATCGATAATGATCAGATTACCAAAACCCCTCAACCAGTCTGCAAATACCACGCTACCTCCAGAAATAGCTTTAACATCATTGCCGCTCGGGGACTGAATAAACAATCCCTTCCACGTCACCTGCTTACCTGAACGTTGACCACCAAAGCTATTCAGAAGTTTCCCGCGCACGGGCAAATTTAGCTTGCCTTTGAGTGATGGGAAGGGAATGCCCGAGATAGAAGGGTCAGGAAGTTTGCTGTTGGTCAGCGCATTCTTAGATTTCTCTTGAACAAGTAATTTATTAATTTCATTAACTAATTTGGCGAGGCGTTTCTCATCATTTTCGAGTTTATTAATTTCTTGTTGTTGCTGGGTAATTTGATCAGATATTTGTGCTAGTAGAACTTGGTGTTTGCCTTTTTCCTGTTCAAGTTTTTTACGTTGTGCGAAATATTCGCTTTGAATAGCAGTAATTTCTTCTTTTTTTTGGTGGCTCGCATCGGCTAATGCATTAATTTTGTATTGGTTATCCTGAAGGTTCTTAATACTGCCTGAACGCGAGAGGGAAAGCTGCCTGTAATAATGAATATCTCTTGCAATTTGGTTAGGGTCTTGCTGACTCAATATTAACCGCAAATAATTTTGCTGTCCTCCCAAATATTGTTGATAAAGCAGCTTTTCTAGTTGATTTCGTTCTGTTTCGATTTCGTTTTTAATTTGTCTTTGCTGTATTTGTAATTGTTTGAATTCCGCATTGGCTTGTCGGTCATGCTCAATGAGTTTGATTAGCTTTTCATTAATAGCGCTGATTGCATGTTCAGTTTCCTGCAGAATGTCTGAAGTATTCTGCTTTATGGTTTCTTTATTTGACAGATCCTTTTGCAAAGACTGGATGCGTTCGCGCAATGCCTTAAGATTCACCTGATTGTCCGAAAAAGCTGAAAATGGATAAAAAGAAGGCAGGATGCCAATCAGCATTAGCTTGAGATACTGGATATAAATAAAATTGGACGTACTGATTTTCAATATAAATTGCTCAACAATATATTTTAAGCTTTTGATTTTCCCTGTCTGGCCACCATCTGCATGGCTTCTTGAATCTCGGAGAGATTTCCCAGGTAATAGTTTTGAATGGGCTTCATATCATCATCTAGCTCATAAATCAAGGGAATACCCGTAGGGATATTGCATGTAAGAATTTCTTCCTCCGACATATCATCCAGATATTTAACCAGCGCACGTAATGAGTTACCGTGTGCCACGATAATAATGCTTTTGCCTGCTTTAACTTGCGGTGCAATGGTTGTATTCCAGTAAGGTAGAAACCTTGCAACAGTATCTTTGAGACACTCGGTCAAGGGTATTTCGTCATGAGTCAGATTTTTATAACGCGGATCAGCACCAGCGTATCGAGCATCATCGATTGTTAATGCGGGTGGTCTAGTGTCATAGCTGCGCCGCCAAATCAAGACCTGATCATCCCCGTATTTAGCAGCGGTTTCAGCTTTGTTCAATCCCTGAAGCGCGCCATAATGGCGTTCGTTCAATCGCCAACTATGCTGAATCGGAACCCACATTTGATCCAACTCATCAAGCGCTATCCATAGGGTGCGGATTGCACGCTTGAGAACTGATGTATAAGCAATATCGAACACATAACCTTGTTCCCGTAAAAGTCGCCCAGCATTTTGGGCTTCTTGTAGGCCTTTGGGCGTTAAATCAACATCTGTCCAGCCTGTAAAACGATTTTCTTTATTCCAGGTACTTTCTCCATGCCGCAGGAGAACAATTTTCTTCATATTTTATCTTTTGTGAAAGGAAAATGATCAAGGGAAATAATCTTTATATTTTATTATATTTTACCTGGAAATGCAGCATCTGACTGATTTTCAGCACGAATGTAATATAAATGAAAAATAGTTTTTTTGTGGAAAATAAAAAATGCAGTTTTGATTTGAATGGGCTTTTCCAGCACGGGATTCAAAATACTAGAAATGTAGAGATTTATGACTTGCAGACATAATGTTAATATGCACAGATTTGGCTAGCGAGGTTGATGAAATCTCGCGATTTTCTAGTTTCTGATAAAATCACTTTATTTGAGAAATAAAAGTTATATGGAATTATCATTTTTTCAAGATCATTTTCTTCTTAGGCTCGAGAACTTGTTGTTTGCGATTACCGCGGTAGTGAGTGGCATATTGTTGTTGTGGCCGTTAGTATCGCAGCGTGGCATAAAAGAGATAGATACCCGCGTTGCTGTACAATTGATCAATTATCAAGAAGCATTGGTGCTTGATGTCCGTGATGATAGTGAGTATGCGGCGGGTCATTTGCCTAATTCAAAGCATGTTCCATCAGAGAAAATCGAAGAGCGTTGGACTGAACTGCAAAAATTTAAGGAAAAACCTATTGTAGTTATCTATCGCAGTGGTATTCGATCGAATCATCCCAGCTTGTTTCTAAAAAAGAATGGGTTTACTCAGGTATTTAATCTGATGGGTGGTATTGATACCTGGAAGCGAGCAAATTTACCTATTGTTAAAAGATAGCAGTAATGGCCAAAGTTACTATGTACACAACCGGTTTCTGTCCTTATTGCAGAATGGCAGAAAGTTTGTTGCGTGCGAAAGGGGTTCAAGATATCGAAAAAATCCGCATTGATCTAGAACCAGCTCAACGTCTTGAGATGATAGATAAAACAGGGCGTCGCACAGTTCCACAAATTTATATTGGCGAGAGGCATGTGGGTGGCTATGATGATTTAACACAACTCGATCGCAAAGGTGAATTATCTACACTACTGACAACGTGATCATAATTGGAATGAGGCAGTTCCAGTTAGAGGACGTTAATTTTTAAACATTCTTCCGAGTAAGTATAAAGATGAGCGAACAGCCGCAACCAATTTTTGCTATAGAAAAGATCTATGTAAAAGATTTATCTCTGGAAATCCCTAATGCGCCCACTATTTTTCTGGAAAGAGACGCACCTGAGATTAACATGCAACTCGGGGGTAAGCATCAGAGTATTGACGAAGGATTGTATGAAGTGCTGTTAACAGTGACAATAACAGCTAAAATCAAAGACAAGACCATGTTTCTGGTTGAAGTCCATCAAGCGGGTATTTTTCGTATTCGAAACTTGTCTGATGAAGAAATAGATCCTGTTCTGGGAGTTGGATGTCCGAACATTCTATTTCCTTATTTGCGAGAAGTCGTGTCAGATACTGTGACGCGAGCTGGTTTTCCACCCGTCATTCTCAGTCCAGTAAATTTTGAAGCGATCTATCACCAAAAAAAAGCAGAGACCAATAAAAGCGAGAACTAATAAATTAGAAAGAGCTGAAGGATTTGGATGTATGTCGATGAGAAAAAGCTTGTTGATTAAAGTATTTTCGTTAAAAAGCAAAGTAAACGCTTTTTTGATCGGTATCTTGTTGTTTGTGCCAGGTTATGCAGTTGCCGAGATGGAATATTTTTCGATAGCAGAGAATGCTGTTGTGATGTATGACGCGCCTTCGCTGAGGGCGGATAAATTATATGTGGCAAGTCTTCATCTTCCAGTTGAGGTCATCGTCAACGTGGAGGGTTGGGCAAAAGTGCGTGACAGTAGCGGTAGTCTTGCGTGGGTGGAGAAGAAAGCATTAAGTCAGCAGCGTTATGTGGTTGTGACAGCGCCACTCGCTGATATATATCAATCCGCAGATACGAATTCAAAACTAGTATTCCAAGCCGAAGAGAATATTGTTTTGGAATGGCTAGATTCTGGTACTAAGGGCTGGGTAAAAGTGCGTCACTCCGATGGACAGACAGGCTATGTCAAAGTCAATCAGGTTTGGGGTTCATGAAAATTGCAGTAGTGGGTGCAGGTGCATGGGGTTCAGCATTAGCAATTAATTTATCGACGCGTCATCAAATCAGTCTGTGGACGAAGAATCCAGATCATGCAATCGAGATGGAGGTTCATCGAGTCAATCGAAATTTCTTGCCGGGTTATGTATTGCCAGAGTCTCTGAAAATCACGGCAGTGCTCACTGAAGCATTAGACACCGCAGATCTTGTTTTAATTGTTGTGCCTATTGTAGGTTTACGCGAAACTTTGCGCGCAATTGTCGCAAGCAAAATTAAAGTACCGATTCTATGGGGTTGCAAAGGATTTGAATCAGAAACCTCCAAACTGCCTCATCAAATAGTTGAAGAAGAATACTCTGCTGTATTGCCTTACTGCGGGGTATTTTCTGGTCCTAGTTTTGCAGAAGAAGTGGCACAAGGCTTGCCTACCGCGTTAACGCTGGCATCTAAAGATACAAATTTTTCCAGCGAGATAGCTGCTGAATTGCATAGTTCGAGATTACGTATTTATACCAGTCAGGATGTGATCGGCGTGGAAACAGGGGGTGCCATAAAGAATGTGATTACCATTGCAGCAGGCATCTCTGACGGCCTTGGGTTTGGACATAATGCGCGCGCCGCATTAATTACGCGGGGACTTATGGAGATTACCCGATTGGGACTCGGCTTGGGTGGAAATATGAAGACTTTCATGGGGCTAGCTGGGGTTGGCGATCTAATTCTGACGAGTACTGGCGATTTGTCGCGAAATAGGCAAGTGGGGCTGATGCTAGCCGAAGGAAAGTCATTAAGCGATATTCTGAATGAATTAGGACATGTTGCTGAGGGTGTGCATACAGCGCGATCGGTATTGCAATTAGGTAATCAGTTGAATATTGAAATGCCAATTACCCAGGCGGTTTGCAGTATCATTCATGAGGGTGTGGCGGCCCGAAGCGCGGTTGAGATGTTGTTAAATCGCGAGCAGAAAACAGAGATTTATTAATAAATAAAGAATTTCGGATTGTTTTGGGATTAAGTTAATTAATTGTTTGTTTTTAATAAGTTTATAATGAATATAAATAATAATTCTTGGCAAAATGAGTGAAGTGACTAAATCAGCGATGTAACGGGAAGCCTTAATTTGCTTGACCAGGCGTTGACAGCTTGATATAAGAGCGGTTGCAGTACTTGCTTGTGATTTAATTACCATTAACTTAGAAGGGGAATTATATGAACAAATCCGAACTTATTGAAGCTATCGCAAAGTCAGCAAAAATTTCCAAAGCCTCAGCAGGTAGTGCGTTAGATGGAGCATTATCCGCAATAAAAGGAGCGCTTAAAAAAAATGAGAGTGTAACATTGGTCGGATTTGGAACTTTTAAAGTTGGTACAAGAGCTGCACGTACAGGTCGCAATCCACGTACCGGTGCGGCTATTAAAATCAAAGCAGCAAAGGTTCCTAAATTCAGTGCTGGTAAAGCACTCAAAGATGCAGTAAACTGACGAACTTTATGATTGGGTGCTTAGCTCAGCTGGTAGAGCGTCGCCCTTACAAGGCGAATGTCGGCGGTTCGATCCCGTCAGCACCCACCAGTCGAGCTTTAACGAGTTCTAGGAGTGGTAGTTCAGTTGGTTAGAATACCGGCCTGTCACGCCGGGGGTCGCGGGTTCGAGTCCCGTCCACTCCGCCAAAAAAAATTTATCAGTTACAGTTACGATAATTTTTCGGTGTTTTTTTTACTTCTTCGTATTTTCAGGTTCTAAAATTGTGTTTGATTTCGTCAACCGTAAGAAACGCGTCGTTCAAGTCATAATGGGTCTGGCGGTATTGCCCTTTTTGTTTTGGGGTGTTGAATCATATCGTAATATGGATGACGAAGGTTATGTTGCGATAGTTGATGGTGAAGAGATACCACGGCGTGAATATGAACAAGCATTGCGTGATCATCACGAAAGAATGCGTGCCATGCTGGGCGCGAATTTTAATAGCGCAATGTTGGATAGTTTTGAAGTAAAAAATTCAGTTTTGGAAAGGCTCATCCAACAACGATTACTTCGCCGAGAAGCCATTAGCAATGGATTTGTTGTTCTAGATTCACAACTCATAAAAACAATCCGTGATGTACCTGCATTTCAGAGAAACAATAAGTTTTCTAAACAGCAGTATGAGGAATTATTGCGTAATCAAGGGCTGACGCCGACAATATTTGAATCGCGCGTGCGTCAAGAGCTTTTATTGCAGCAATTGCTAGATGGTTATAGCGAAAATGGATTTGTGCCCAAAAAGGTTGCTGAAAAAGTGAAGTATCTAAGTGAGGTGCAACGTGAAGTAAATCAATCGAAGATTGAACCAGAGCAATTTTTATCGCAAGTGACCCCGGAAGAAGCAGATATCATTGCTTACTATGAAAAACACAAAACGGACTTCTATTTGCCCGAGCGCATGCGGATTGAATATTTGGTTCTATCACTGGATGAAGTTGCGAAAAATGAAACAGTCAGTGATGAAGCAATCAATGCTTATTTCGCAGAACATCAAGACGAATTTAGTCAACCTGAAGAGCGCAAGGCCAGTCACATCTTGATCAGTATTTCGACTGATGCTTCAGAAGATGAGAAACGGTTGGCGCGGGAGAAAGCTGAAAATATATTAGAACAAGTTAAGCAGCATCCAGAACAGTTTGGAGAAGTTGCAAAAGAACACTCGGATGACCCTGGCTCCGCAACTCGCGGCGGAGATCTTGGCTTTTTTGGTCGTGGCGTTATGGTGAAATCTTTTGAGGATAAGATTTTCTCCATGCAATTAGGTGAGATCAGTGACATTGTAGAAACGGATTTTGGCTTACATATAATCCAGTTAACTGATATTAAGGAGGAAAAACGCCCCTCTTTGGAAGAGGTGCGAGAACAAATTGAGAATAAGCTCAAACTGCAGATGGTAGGGAGTGTTTTTGGAGAAATTGCTGAAGATTTCAGGAATATTGTCTATGAACAATCTGATAGCCTTCAAGCGGCAGCGGAAAAGTTTGAATTAACGATACAACAATCGGATTGGATCACAAGAAATTCAATAGAGCCTTCTATCATTGCTAATGAGAAATTGTTATCAGCCATTTTTTCTGATGATGCGATTTCTAATCAGCGTAATACCGAAGCTATTGAAGTGCAACCCGATACATGGGTATCGGCTCGTATCATTGAACATAAACCTGCCACTGCACAATCATTAATAATGGTTAAGGATCAAATTATCGAGAAGCTCAAGAAGCAAATGGCTGAAGCAAAGGCAATCGAAGAAGGAGAAGCGAAACTTGCGCGCTTACAGGCTGGTGAAGATGCGGATGTCAGTTGGGATGAAGCCAAGCAGGTTTCTTACATACAATCACAAGGCCAGGATCATGAAATCTTGCGAGCAATTTTTAGAGCAGAAACTAATCATCTGCCAGTGTATATAGGAGCAGTAAATCCAAGAGGCGGTTTTAATCTGATACGAATTAATAAAGTTATAGAACCGGATCCTGCAGAAGAAACAAAGCTTAATAATTTTAGTAAACAGTTACAGCAGATGATTACTCAGGAAGAGGTATCTTCCTATCTTGCCGGGCTCAGGAAAAAGTATGATGTGAAAGTCAAGCAGGATAGTTTCTAGTCTAGCTCTGCAATTGATTTAGTCCATGAGATTAAAGGCGACCGTGTTAAAGCCTGCATCGACATAGGTTATTTCTCCCGTAATACCACTGGCTAGATCGCTGCACAGAAAAGCTGCAACATTTCCCACTTCGTCAATTGTGACATTGCGACGTAATGGTGAAACCTTTTCGGTGTAACCTAGTAATTTTCCAAAATTTCCAATGCCGGCTGCAGCCAGGGTTTTAATCGGTCCGGCAGAAATGGCGTTTACTCGTATCCCTTTGGGACCCAGGCTGGAAGCCATGAAACGAACATTTGCTTCAAGACTGGCTTTAGCCAAACCCATCACATTGTAGTTTGGCATTACTCGTACTGCACCTAAATAACTTAATGTCAGCAGTGAGCCATTCCTATCTTGCATTAAGGGCAGCGCTGCTTTAGCTAGTGCAGAGAAACTATAAGCACTGATGTCATGCGCAATGCGAAAAGCTTCTCTATTGATGCTTTCCAGATAATCGCCAGTTAATGCTTCACGTGGGGCAAAGGCAATAGAATGAATAATACAATCCAAACCATCCCAATGTTTTTGTAAGTTTTCAAAGCATAATGTGATCTCGTTATCGCTGGCTACATCACAGGGAAATAACAAGTTGCTGTCAAACTCATGCGCCAGCTTCTGGACTCGTCCCCGCACTTCTTCGCCTTGATAAGTGAATGCTAATATTGCTCCTTCACGCTTCATTGCCCTAGCGATACCGTAAGCGATTGAACGGTTGCTAAGAAGGCCGGTAATAAGTACACGTTTGTCCTTGAGGAATCCCATACAATTTCCTTGTAAAATTTAGAGAATTGACGAATTATAGCTGAAGGCCAGGAGAAGGGGGAGTTGTGCAATAGTGATGTCTACGAGGCACGGCTATTTATCTAAATCAATATACACTATGGTTATCATGATCCAAATGGTTAATATATCGTGGTTACTAATTTTATCCATGATTTTCTTATCTGCCTGTGGTGAACATAGTTGGAATAATCCATATTCATCAGACGAAACTGGAAAAAATATACTGTATAGTGTTTTCACTGAACGCCCTAAACATCTTGATCCAGTGCAGTCCTACAGTTCCAATGAAATTCAATTTACTGCACAGATTTATGAGCCTCCATTGCAGTATCATTATTTGAAACGGCCTTTTGCATTAATACCTTCAACGGCAAAAGAAATGCCGACGGTAAGGCATTTCGATATTGAAGGTCACCAATTACAGAATGATGCACCAGCTACAGATATTGCTTATAGTATTTATGAAATTTCAATTAAACCGGGGATTTTCTTTCAACCGCATCCAGCATTTGCAAAAAACGAGCAGGACGATTGGTTGTATCATGATTTGGGTAATGAACTAGCTACCATATTCAACTTATCTGATTTTTCCCAAACCGGCACACGTGAATTAATAGCGGAAGATTATATCTATCAGATCAAGAGATTGGCTCACCCTCGACTACATTCTCCGATATACGGATTGATGGCAGACTATATAGTGGGGCTGAGGGATTATGCAAATCTCTTAAAGCAAGCCGATCAAGAACAATTTAAGGGAAGAACGTATCTGGATCTAAGAAATTATCCTTTAGAAGGGGTGAAAGTCGTCGATAGGTATACTTACCACATCAAAATAAAAGGTAACTATCCACAATTTATCTATTGGTTAGCGATGCCTTTTTTTGCACCCATTCCCTGGGAAGCTGATGCATTCTATTCTCAGAAGGGATTGATACAAAAGAATATCACATTGGATTGGTATCCGATTGGTACTGGTCCTTATATGCTCACAGAAAATAATCCAAATTTAAGGATGATATTGGAAAGAAATCCAAATTTTCATGGTGAATATTATCCAACCGAAGGTATGCCAGGAGATCAAGAAAAGGGTTTGTTAATGGACGCTGGCAAGGAATTGCCATTTATTGACAAAGTCATTTTTACCCGGGAAAAAGAAAGTATTCCGCGATGGAATAAGTTCTTGCAAGGCTACTATGATGCTAGCGGAATTGGCTCAGATAGTTTTGATCAGGCTGTGCAATTGGTAGGGCAGGGGGAAGCAACCGTTACCGAAGAAATGGAAGCGCAAGGAATAAGGCTGGAGACAACTGTGGCGGTATCTACTTATTATATGGGCTTTAATATGCTTGATCCGGTGGTTGGCGGAGGTAATGAACAGCAGCGCAAGTCGGCAAGGAAATTGAGGCAGGCGATTTCAATTGCTGTGGACTATGAGGAATTTATCTCAATTTTTGCAAATGGCCGCGGATTGTCTGCTCAAAGTCCTATTGCGCCAGGTATTGCGGGTTATCGAGAAGGAGAAGAAGGTATTAATCCCATTGTATATGACTGGTTTAATGATCGGCCGCAACGTAAATCCATTCAGGTAGCAAGAGCCCTGCTCGCTGAAGCGGGTTATCCAGATGGAATAGACCAGAAAACTGGCGTACCATTGATTCTGTATTTTGATGTGACAGCACGTACTGCAGAAGATAGGTCTAAGCTTGACTGGATGCGTAAACAGTTTCAGAAATTAAATATACAACTAGTGGTTAGGAGCACCGATTATAACCGCTTCCAAGACAAAATCCGTAAAGGGAATGCGCAGATTTTTGAGTGGGGTTGGAATGCAGATTATCCTGATCCAGAGAATTTTCTTTTTTTGTTATATGGTCCGCAACGTAAAGTAGGCAATAATGGGGAAAACGCAGCTAACTATGATAATGCAGAATATAATCAATTATTCGAACAAATGAAGAATATGGAAGATGGGCCCAAGCGACAGCAGATAATTGATCGAATGGTTGAAATATTACAATACGATGCCCCCTGGCTATGGGGATATCATCCGAAAGACTATAGTTTGTATCACACCTGGTATCAGAATGTAAAGCCAAACAGAATATCGAATAATAACCTTAAATATTTCAGGATCGATGCGAACTTGAGAGATCAGAAAAGACGTGAATGGAATGAACCCATCTTGGGGCCAATAGGTGTGATGCTAGCTATGCTGATAATCAGTTTTGTGCCGGCAGTCAAGGCCTTCCGACGCCGGGAAAGTAGCACTGCGGTCAGTAGCAGATCATCTTGAAGTTACAACTGAGCAGTAACAATGTTTAGCTATATTCTTCGGCGTGTTCTGTATGCGATACCAATTCTTGTCGGTGTGAATCTGGTTACCTTTGCTTTGTTTTTTGTAGTTAACACGCCTGATGATATGGCGCGTATGCAATTGGGTATTAAATATGTATCGCCTGAAGCAATTGAAAAATGGAAAATAGAACGAGGCTATGATAAGCCCTTATTTTTCAATGAGGAAGAAGAGAGATGGAGGAAGCTAACTAAAACCATTTTCTTCGAAAAATCAGTGTCAATGTTTTTGTTTGATTTTGGAAGGGCAGATGACGGGCGTGATATTGGGCAGGAAATCAAGTCACGCATGATTCCTAGTCTTGCGATTGCACTGCCTGTTTTTATCCTGGGATTAATCGTGCATATTACTTTTGCGCTACTGATGGTTTTTTTTCGTGTGACTTACATCGATTTCTGGGGGGTAGTTCTATGCGTGGCGCTCATGTCGATTTCCAGCTTGTTTTATATTATTGCTGGGCAATTTCTAATAAGCAAGCTATGGCATTTGGTGCCTATCTCAGGTTACGGGAGTGGATTGGATGCAGGGAAATTTCTGTTATTGCCTGTCATAATAGGCATACTGAGTAGCCTTGGATCTAATGTACGTTGGTATCGCACAATTTTCTTAGAAGAAATGAATAAGGAATATGTGCGCACAGCTAGAGCGAAAGGACTGTCGGAACGCATTGTTTTATTTAAGCACGTATTAAGGAATGCACTGATTCCTATTTTAACGGGTGTAGTTGTGGTGGTGCCTTTACTGTTTTTAGGCAGTTTGCTGGTCGAATCGTTTTTTGGTATACCGGGTCTTGGTAGCTACACCATTGATGCTATTAATTCACAGGACTTCGCGATTGTAAGAGCCATGGTTTTTTTGGGTTCGGTACTGTATATAGTAGGCTTAGTCTTAACAGATATATCTTATACCCTTGTTGATCCGAGAATCCGTTTAATATAGATGAGTCGCGAGTTTAGTAATCTTTATTATCAGCTCACTTAGAGTGATAGTCGCTTAAAACTTATTGACTTATGAATGTAATATATTCATAATTGCCAGTTTCGTTTGGAGGGGTTCCCGAGCGGTCAAAGGGATCAGACTGTAAATCTGACGGCTCTGCCTTCGAAGGTTCGAATCCTTCCCCCTCCACCATATCTGAAATCAGTATAGAAAGTGAGGTTGAGGGAGTAATCAGTTTGATTATCAATGGTTTTGCACCTCTGCCTATAGATTAGATATACAAGAAAGATATGCGCGGGTGTAGCTCAATGGTAGAGCAGAAGCCTTCCAAGCTTACGACGAGGGTTC
>CBFGXU010000004.1:0-43505 GCA_965652935.1 uncultured Nitrosomonas sp. | reverse complement strand
ACTATTTTTCTGTAGCCTTCGTTAACGTAAAGTTATAAACCAGAAAGAATCCTCCTCGCTCCACCAAAGTAATATTTAAGTTAACAAGACCTGCGTCAAAGTTCGCGGTACCTGAATAATTGATGCGCTTCTCACCTACTAAAGAAAGCGCGCTCATTGTACGCGAAAAATTAAGCTCCTGAATTGACTGAAACCGACCAAAACTACGATAAAAATCCATCAGTTTGTCGAGCTGCTCATCACTTACTGCTTGTTTAGCTTCGGGTGCTAAGTGAGTCAGAAGCGCGCGCTTCTCCCAGCTGGAAATTTCGGTTAATATTTGCGCAATAGCAGGTTCTGCACTTTTACTGTAAAAGTCTTTTTCGCGGTTGGTATAAAAATACAGCATGATCACCAGCGTTAGGAAGATGATTATAGTAATGCGTAATGTTTGGGTTCGCATAAATTAAAACTACAAATTCAATTAATTATAACTTGCTCTCTTCCCACAGATCGCCATTGAGCCCGTTTCCCGGTGAAGCAATACCAAAGTGGTGATAAGTGGCTATCGTAGCCATACGTCCCCTTGCGGTACGTTTAAGAAACCCTTGCTGAATCAAATAAGGCTCCAGTACATCTTCAATAGTATCTCGCTCTTCACCGATAGCTGCTGCAAGATTATCAACTCCGACAGGGCCTCCACCGAATTTTTCTAACACGGCTAGCAATAATTTTCTGTCCATGACATCCAGTCCTATTGCATCCACGTCCAGCAGACTTAAAGCCGCATCTGCTATTGAACGAGTAATATGCCCATCGGCTTTAACTTCGGCAAAATCACGAACCCGACGTAATAATCGATTAGCAATCCGTGGAGTACCCCTTGAACGGCGCGCAATCTCAAAGGCACCATCCGATGATATTTTTACATTCAATAATCCTGCAGAACGAATAACAATTTTGCCCAATTCTGTTGGGGTATAAAATTCCAGTCGTGAAACTATTCCAAAGCGATCCCGTAATGGATTAGTAAGCATGCCGGCGCGCGTTGTAGCACCAACCAAAGTAAAAGGCGGCAGATCCAATTTTACAGAACGCGCAGCCGGGCCTTCGCCAATCATGATATCCAACTGGTAATCTTCCAATGCTGGATAAAGAATCTCCTCTACCATTGCAGAAAGACGATGGATTTCATCAATAAATAAAATATCATTGGGCTCCAGGTTCGTCAGCAAAGCCGCTAAATCACCCGGACGCTCCAAAACCGGCCCAGAGGTTTGACGCAAATTAACCCCCATCTCCCTGGCAATAATGTGCGCCAAAGTAGTTTTGCCTAAACCTGGTGGACCAAATAACAAAACATGATCAAGCGCTTCGTTACGATTTCTGGCTGCTTCAATAAAGATCTGCAACTGGCCACGAATTTTTTCCTGGCCGACATATTCTTCTAGTTGTTTAGGGCGTAGTGCACGCTCCAGAATTTCTTCCTGAGGTGATGGAGACACTGCAGTAATCAATCGATCTGTTTCAATCATTCAGTAGCCCGGTTATGTATATATCATCTTTCCTTGGATAACAATTGCAGTGTCAGACGTATGCCATCAGTTACATTGGCATTGGCAGGAATTTGCTTGACAGCCCAACAGGCCTCCCGGTCGCTATAACCTAATGACAACAAAGCATTAAGTACGTCATCACCATGAGTAGAAACAGGTATGGCTTGATCTAAGTTGATCATTGCAGAATCCAATTTATCCCGTAATTCCAGCAATAAGCGCTCAGCCGTTTTTTTGCCGATTCCAGGAACTCTGATAAGCCGCGCGCTATCTCGTGTAGCCACAGCATGGTGTAAATCAGACACACTCAAACCGGATAGAAGAGCTAATGCAGTTCTTGCACCGACCCCAGAAATCTTTACTAGTTGACGGAAGGTCCGACGTTCAGATTCCGTTGCAAAGCCAAACAACAAGTGCATATCTTCACGTATTACAAGATGTGTATACAACGTAGTTTTTGTTCCAATTGCTGGGAGATCATAAAAGGTACTCATTGGCACATCAACTTCATAGCCGATACCTTGTACATCTACCAGCACCTGTGGTGGATGTTTCTCCAGCAATGTACCGGTCAATCGCCCAATCATACTAAACGCCCACGTTTCATGCGGTAACCTGTTATTGAAACTCCTCCCAATTCCAGTCCGCCATGCGCATGACATATCGCGCACGCTAGAGCATCTGCGGCATCGGCGCTCGGACTACTGGCCAGACTCAATAAGCGCATGACCATTTCTTGCACTTGATCTTTTTTTGCATGACCATTGCCCACAACTGCCTGTTTAACTTGCAGTGCGGTATACTCAGCCACTATCAGATTGTTCATCACTGCGGCGCAAATGGCCGCACCACGCGCCTGACCCAGCAATAATGTTGATTTGGGGTTGATATTGACGAAAACCTGCTCAATGGCTGCCTGCTCAGGTTGATATTGGGTGATAACTTCATTCAAACTATCCAGAATCAATTTGAGACGAACAGGCAACTCACCTTCAGACGTTTTAACACAACCGCTGCTGATATAGATTAGATTGCCGCCATTTTTATCTATTACACCAAAACCAGTAATCCGTAGGCCAGGATCTATGCCGAGAATACGAATTCTATCACCTGCTCTATAATTCTTATTCGTCAAAAACTACTGTAGTGTACACATTCTGCACATCATCAAGGCTTTCTAGCGCATCCAGTAATTTCTGCATTTTAACCGCATCATCGCCAACTAATAACGCTTCATTGATTGGCTTCATGGTTACTTCTGCTAATTCCGCTTTAAAACCAGATTTCTCCAGAGCTTCCTTAACCGTTATAAACTCATAAGGCGCAGTAATCACCTCTATACTTCCATCATCATTACTAATCACATCTTCAGCACCTCCTTCCAATGCAACTTCCATGAGCTTATTCTCATCGGTTCCGGGTGCAAAGATTAATTGGCCGCAATGTTTAAATAGGAAGCTGACCGAACCATCCGTACCTAAATTACCACCATACTTGGTAAAAGCATGGCGCACATCAGCTACCGTACGAACGCGATTATCGGTCATGCAATCAACCATTACCGCCGCGCCCCCTATTCCATACCCTTCATAGCGAATCTCTTCATAATCCACACCTTCCAAATCCCCGCTCCCACGTCTGATTGCGCGTTCAATATTATCCTTTGGCATATTCTGATCGTATGCCTTATCGATGGCTAATCGTAAGCGCGGATTACAATTGATATCTCCACCACCCAGCCGAGCAGCAACAGTTATTTCTTTGATGAGTCGCGTAAATACCTTACCGCGCTTAGCATCCTGCGCAGCTTTTTTGTGCTTGATATTAGCCCATTTACTATGACCTGCCATTTTAAATTTATACCCTTTACCGAAGTAGGTCTATATTTATACCCTAGCTTAGGGATCAAGGTTACTTTTATAACCTATTATGTTTGTCAAAAAACCTCATCTGACCTAAGCCATTGTTACTCCACTGTCACTGCTTTAGCCAAATTACGCGGCTTATCAACGTCCGTACCCCGCTCCAAGGCAACATGGTAAGCCAGTAGCTGTAATGGAATGGTATGAAGAATTGGGCTAAGTAATCCTGCATGTTCCGCTAATCGAATTACATGCAAATGCTCACTTGCAGTTATCTGAGAATCAGCATCTGCAAATACATAAAGTTCACCCCCCCGCGCATGCACTTCTTGCAGATTTGATTTAAGCTTACCTAACAACTGATCATTGGGAGCAATCGCAACAACAGGCATTTCGCTATCCACCAAAGCCAATGGGCCATGTTTTAATTCTCCGGCTGCATAAGCTTCTGCGTGAATATAGGATATTTCCTTAAGCTTAAGCGCTCCTTCCATAGCGATGGGATAATGAACGCCTCGCCCCAGAAATAAGGCATGATGTTTTTTAGCAAAACTTTTGGCCCAAGTCTTAACTTGTGATTCAACTTGTAACGCATTCTGCAACGCCGCTGGTAAATGACGTAACGCTGCAATCATCTGATGCTCACTTTCATTGGACAATTGATGACGCATTTTTGCCAGTGTCACTGTGAACAGTAAAAGTGATGCTAATTGGGTAGTAAATGCTTTCGTTGAAGCTACGCCAATTTCAGGACCTGCTCGAGTGAGAAAACGCAAATCAGTTTGTCGTATTAATGCGCTTTCTGGTACATTACAAATAGCCAAGCTATGCTGATGACCTAGTTTCTTAGCATAACTTAGCGCTGCCAAAGTATCTGCGGTTTCTCCCGACTGAGAAATCCCTACCACCAACGTATCTGGATCTGCAATAGGGTCGCGATAACGATATTCGCTAGCAATCTCAACATTGCAAGGTAGCCCAGCAACAGTCTCTAGCCAATATCGTGCCACCAAACCCGCATGATAGCTGGTCCCACATGCCAGGATCAGGATATGTTTCGTTTTGAAAAATATTTTTTCCGCTTCACTCCCAAACAAATTAGGTGAAATTGACCGTGCATTAAATACCATTTCCAAGGTATTGGCCACAGCACTCGGCTGCTCAAATATTTCCTTCTGCATGAAGTGTGCATAAGGACCTAATTCAATTGCCTCATTGGATAAGTGACTTTCGTGTACAGTGCGTTCAACCGCTTCCCCTAATTGATTGTGCAAACAATTTACAATTCGATAGCCATGACTATTTAATTCAGCAACATCACCTTCTTCGAGATAAATGATATCGCGCGTCGTTTGTAACAAAGCAGAAGAATCAGATGCTATATAATTGCCATTTTTTCCTACCCCTATGAGTAAGGGAGCACCATTCCGCGCGGCTACAATACGTTCCGGATGCGCTTCTTCCATAACAGCGATGGCATAAGCTCCTTGTAATTCTGCGAGAGATAAACAGACGGCTTTAAACAAATCAGGTGTTTGTCTAAGCTTAAATGCTATCAAGTGGGCAATTACTTCGGTATCAGTATCTGAGAAAAACTTGAATCCCTGATTTTTCAGATGAGAGCGTATTTCTTCATGGTTCTCTATGATTCCATTATGTACAACAGCAACTCGTGATTCCACGTCGGAGAAATGAGGATGGGCATTGCGTTCAGAAGGCGCTCCATGGGTTGCCCATCGGGTATGTGCTATCCCTGCTAATCCCCATGTTTCTTGCTGTGCTGCAAGTTTACTCAATTCGGTTACACGGCCTGTGGTACGTAATCTTTGTAATCCGTGATTAGTGACCACCAGGCCAGCAGAATCATATCCTCTATATTCGAGGCGCAACAACCCTTCCAATAGCACAGGAACGATATTGACATTCGCAATTGCACCCACTATTCCACACATTCAGATTTCCCTCCCACTTATCCTAATAGAAAAACAAAATATGCTCGACACCATTATTTTGACTTTGTTGGACGCTTCCATTCAGAAAAACTGACTTGTTTAACTCTCGTCAGAGTCAAAGCATCCTCTGGGGTATCTCTTGTAATCGTTGATCCAGCGCCAATTGTTGAACCTTTAGCAATTTTAACCGGTGCAATAAGTTGTGTATCAGATCCAATAAATACGTCATCTTCTATGATTGTCTGGTGCTTATTCGCACCATCATAATTGCACGTAATCGTTCCCGCACCGATATTGACATTTTCTCCAACTATGGAATCACCAATATAACTTAAATGATTAGCTTTACTGCCTACTGCTATGCGGCTATTTTTAACTTCGACAAAATTACCAATATGTACCTTGTTTGAAAGCCTCGTACCCGGACGAATACGCGCATAGGGACCTATCCTACAATTTTCGCCTATTTCTGTATCTTCAATTAAGCTATAAGGTGAGATGATCGTATCTGTCGCTACAGTTACATTCTTTAATATGCAATTTGCTCCGACTTGCACACGATCATTCAGTCTAACAATTCCTTCGAAAACACAATTAACATCAATCTTAACATCAGTTTCACAAATAAGCTCTCCTCGTACATCAATTCGCGCTGGATCCGCCAGACTGACTCCCTGATCGAGCAGTTTATTTGCTTGTTCCTTTTGATAAATACGCTCAAGCTCGGCCAGTTGACGTTTATTATTAACACCCATTACCTCCCAGAGATTTGTAGGTTGTGAGGATGTGACAGGAACATTTTGCCTGCCAGCTATTGCGATTATATCTGTCAAATAATACTCATGCTGGGCATTCTTATTCTCAAGTTTGGGTAACCACTCATGCAGATGAATATTAGGAACGAGCATGATTCCAGTATTAATCTCATGTATGCTTTGCTGCACAGTGCTGGCATCTTTTTGTTCAATAATCGCCGTGATTACTTTTGTTTCTGGGTCACGCACAATCCTACCATAGCCCTCTGGATCTTCTACCACTGCCGTTAGCAATGCACAATATTTTCCTTGTGCTGTACTGATTAATTTTTGAAGTGTATCTAGGCTAACGAGAGGAACATCTCCATACAAAATAAGCGTCAAACCATCCTTATCAAGATGAGATTGCGCTTGCATTAACGCATGCCCTGTTCCTAGCTGCTGCTCCTGCATGACCCAATTGAGATCATCGCCGGTGATCAATTGTTTAACTATCTCCCCTCCATGGCCAATGACAATGCAGATCTTATGAGGTAACAATAGTCTAGCGGTATTGATTACATGCAAGAGCAGCGGATTGCCTGCCAAGGTATGTAGCACTTTAGGAAGAGAAGATTGCATGCGCTTTCCAGCACCTGCTGCAAGTATTACGACATTAAGCTTTGACATCATATTGAGCCTTTCTTAAATTTCAATGATTCGGTAAAATTCAGAACCATACATCAATCATCTCGAGCTTCCCATAAAGTGAAATTTTAATGCAGTCAGCTTAGAATTACAGGCATAAAAAAGGCGACATGTGTCGCCTTTTACTAAGAATGTAAAATAATCAATGCTTACGTTTTCTTAGCTTATCAATTGCAGCCAATTGTGCCATGGCTTCCATTAATTCAGCCTGTGCTTTTGCATAATCCAATTCAGATTCACGATTTTTCATCGCTTCTTCCGCTGCACGTTTCGCTTCCAAGGCCTTTGCTTCATCAAGATCATGACTACGCACTGCAGTATCAGCCAGTATGGTAACAATATCGGGTTGCACTTCGAGCATACCTCCAGATACATAAACAAGTTCTTCTTCTTTTAATTGCGCTTTGATACGCACCATTCCAGATTTGATTCTTGTCAACATCGGCGTATGATGTGGATAAATACCCACTTCACCCATTTGAGCAGGTGCAACTAAAAATTCTACCGGGCCAGAATAAATAGATTCCTCGGCGCTAACGATATCAAGATGAAAAGTGATACCCATCAAAATTATCTCTCAGTTATTGAAGTGTTTTAGCCTTTTCTACAGCTTCTTCGATGCTTCCGACCATATAAAATGCTTGTTCTGGCAGTTCATCATATTCACCTTCCACAATACCTCTGAAGCCTTTAATAGTATCTTTAAGAGGTACATATTTTCCTGGAGATCCCGTAAAGACTTCGGCCACATTAAATGGTTGTGATAAGAATCGCTGAATTTTACGTGCCCGACTAACTGCCAATTTATCTTCAGGTGACAATTCATCCATGCCCAAAATAGCAATAATATCTCTTAATTCCTTATAGCGCTGCAATGTTTGCTGTACGGCCCGTGCAGTATTATAGTGATCTTCACCCACAACTTGTGGATCTAACTGTCGTGAAGTTGAGTCCAAGGGATCCACCGCCGGATAAATACCTAAAGAAGCAATATCACGAGACAATACAACGGTTGCATCCAAATGTCCAAAGGTAGTGGCTGGCGATGGATCAGTCAGGTCATCAGCTGGTACATAAACAGCTTGTATGGATGTAATAGAACCTGTTTTTGTTGAGGTAATGCGCTCTTGCAGTCGTCCCATCTCCTCAGCCAGCGTCGGTTGATAACCCACCGCTGATGGCATACGGCCCAGCAATGCTGAAACCTCGGTACCTGCTAGTGTATAGCGATAAATATTATCAACAAAGAATAGCACGTCGCGACCCTCATCACGGAATGATTCAGCCATCGTCAAACCTGTTAATGCCACTCTCAGGCGATTGCCAGGTGGCTCATTCATCTGACCATATACCAATGCAACTTTATCAAGAACTTTAGAATCTTTCATTTCATGATAGAAGTCATTTCCTTCACGAGTACGTTCACCAACACCTGCAAATACTGAATATCCGCTGTGCTCAATCGCAATATTACGAATCAACTCCATCATGTTGACTGTCTTGCCGACACCTGCACCGCCAAATAATCCAACTTTACCGCCTTTTGCAAAGGGGCAGATCAGATCGATCACCTTGATGCCAGTTTCCAATAACTCCGTAGATGCTGACAATTCATCAAACGCGGGCGCTTCACGATGAATAGACATGCTTTGTTCTGCACCAATTTCACCCATTTCATCAATGGGACGGCCTAGAACATCCATAATACGACCCAATGTCTTAGTTCCGACAGGAACAGTAATCTGTTCACCGGTATTTCTAACTCTCATTCCACGGCGCAGACCCTCAGAAGATCCAAGTGCAATGGTACGCACCACACCATCACCCAATTGTTGTTGCACTTCCAATGTAAGCTCGGTACCTTCCATTACTAATGCATCATAGACTTTTGGGATTGATTCACGTGAGAATTCCACATCAATTACTGCACCAATACACTGAACAATTTTTCCTTCACTCATTGTTGTTCCCTAATTACTAAAAATTTTTTAAACAGCCGCAGCACCCCCGACGATCTCGGACAATTCCTTGGTAATTGCCGCTTGTCGAGATTTATTGTAGATCAATGTTAATTCATCAATGACATTCCCTGCATTATCAGATGCCGCTTTCATAGCCACCATCCTTGCAGATTGCTCAGACGCCATATTCTCAGTAACAGCTTGATATATCAATGCTTCTACATAACGTATCATAATATCGTCTATGACAGGCCGTGCTTCCGGTTCATAGATATAATCCCATGGCACTTTTGGCTTATCATTATGTTGCTCGCTGCCATGTATACGCTCATCTGTCAGAGGAAGCAATTGCTCCATTACAGGTTCTTGCTTCATGGTATTTACAAAGCGATTATAAAAAATATAGACTCGATCGAATCGATCCTGCTCGTAACCATCCAGTACTACCTTAACCGCACCAATGAGCTTCGCCATATCGGGTGTATCGCCAAGCCCCACGACCTGTGAAGTCACGTTAGCGCTTATTCGACTCATGAAACCTAACCCTTTGTTGCCTATACTGCACACTTCGATTTGCTCACCTTCTGCTTGCCAAGCTTTCATTTGATTAAGCGCTTTGCGCAAGATATTAGTGTTTAATCCACCACAAAGACCCTTGTCGGAGGTCACAACAATAATACCAATGCGTTTAACGGTATCTCTTTCGATCAAGAATGGATGACGATATTCTGTATTTGCTCTGCTCATATGCGCAGCGACATTACGTATTTTTTCTCCGTAAGGTCTAGCCCTTTTCATACGATCTTGAGCTTTACGCATTTTAGATGCCGCCACCATTTCCATGGCGCGTGTAATCTTTTGCGTATTCTTTACGCTCTTTATTTTATTGCGTATTTCTCTACTGCCGGCCATTGCTTAGTATGTTCCATTTTGCTTGAATTCTTGAATTGCTGCAGCCAGCTCTTTTTCTGTTTCAGCATTGAGTTCTTTATTTTTTTCAATTTTCTCAAGAATTGCACCATGCTGACTGCGTATATAGTTTTTTAAAGCAGACTCAAATGTCAGCGCCCGTTTAACTTCGACATCGTCATAATATCCATTGTTAATCGTAAACAAAGTGAGGGCCATTTCAGAAACACTGAGCGTGGCATATTGCGGTTGCTTCATCAGTTCAGTCGCCATCTTTCCGCGCTCCAACTGCTTCCGTGTTGCCTCATCCAAATCAGACGCAAACTGGGCGAATGCTGCCAGTTCACGATACTGAGCTAATGCCAAGCGAATGCCGCCGCCTAATTTTTTGATCACTTTTGTTTGTGCTGCACCACCTACACGCGATACTGATACACCCGCATTAATAGCTGGACGAATACCTGCATTAAACAAATCTGTTTCCAAAAATATCTGCCCGTCTGTAATTGAAATCACATTGGTCGGCACGAAAGCAGTCACGTCACCAGCTTGTGTTTCAATGATTGGCAGAGCTGTCAGTGATCCTGTCTTGCCTTTTACTGCTCCATTTGTAGCCTTTTCTACATAAGCCACACTGACCCTAGCTGCTCTTTCCAGCAACCGTGAATGCAAATAAAACACATCACCAGGATAAGCTTCCCGACCTGGCGGACGTCTCAATAACAATGAAATTTGCCTATAAGCCCATGCTTGTTTTGTTAGATCATCATAAACAATCAGAGCATCTTGACCTTTATCGCGAAAATATTCACCCATGGTACAACCGGAATAAGGTGCGATAAATTGCATCGCTGCTGATTCGGAAGCGGTTGCAGCTACCACAATGGTATACTCCATTGCGCCATGCTCTTCAAGTTTGCGTACTACATTTGCTATCGATGAAGCCTTTTGTCCGATCGCAACATAAATACACAGCATGTTTTGGCCTTTTTGATTAATAATGGCATCAATGGCAACTGCAGTTTTACCTGTTTGTCGGTCTCCAATAATCAGTTCACGTTGACCACGTCCGATTGGCACCATCGAATCTACTGATTTCAGCCCTGTCTGAACAGGTTGATCCACTGACTGCCTCCAAATAACACCCGGTGCAATTTTCTCTATAGGCTCCGACCGCACTGCGGTGATTGGACCTTTGCCATCTACAGGCTGTCCTAGTGCATTGACAACCCGCCCCAGCAAGCCTTCACCAACAGGCACTTCCAGAATACGTCCAGTACATTTAACAGCATCACCTTCGCGAATATGCTCATAAGCACCCATGATAACTGCACCTACTGAATCACGCTCAAGATTCAGTGCCAGACCAAATGTATTGCCTGGAAATTCCAACATTTCACCTTGCATCACATCAGATAAGCCGTGAATACGAACAATACCGTCTGTCACAGACACGATAGTTCCTTGAGTACGAACTTCTGCTGTATCAGAAAGTCCTTCTATCCTTTTTTTAATCAGCTCACTGATTTCGGATGGATTTAACTGCATTTCATTTAACTCCTAGCTTTTAAGGGCAATAGCCATCGCTTCAAGTTTACCGCGGACTGAAACGTCAAGAACTTCATCACCAATCTCAACTTTAATTCCACCTATCAATTCCGGGTCAACACTTACCTGAGCTTCTATCTTACGTTTAAATTTTCGCTCAAGATCATCAACTAATTTTTTCAGTTGCCTACTTTCTATTTCAAATGCACTGACAATTTTTGCTTCTAAAACGCCTTCATGCTGCGCTTTTAAATATTCAAACAGTTGACTGATCTCAGGCAATACGGATATGCGCTTATTTTCTGCCAGCAGCATAATAAGATTGTGAGCTTCTGCATTGAATTTGCTCTTGCCGATCTCTAAAAATATTTCACCTAGCTGTCTCGCAGAAACCGCTGGATTACCAATCAGCGATCTGACACGCTCATTCTCAACGATCGCAGTTGCAAGCTGTAATGTTTTTGACCATTGAGATAAGCTATTGCTTTTCATAGCGAGCTTATAAACCGCATCCGCGTACGGTCTTGCAACGGTAATCGCTTCAGTCATTATTTTAGATCTTCCTGTATAGAATCAAGAAGATCTGCATGCGCTTTTGCATCCACTTCACGACGAAGGATTTTTGCAGCTCCCGCAACCGCTAGTTCAGCAACATGCTGCCGCAAAGCTTCTTTCGCACTAAACATTTCATGCGCGATGTCTGCTTTAGCACCCGCAATAATTCGATTACCTTCTTCTTTTGCTGATATTTTTGCCTCCTCAACGATTTCTGTGGCTCTTTTCTCGGCTTGCAAAATTATTTCTGAAGCTCGCTGCTTAGCATCCTTTAGCACATCCGATGAACGTTGACTTGCTAATTCCAATTCGTGACGTCCTTTCTCTCCCGCAGCCAATCCATCAGCAATAGTTTTCTGACGCTCCTCGATTGCACGCAACAAGGGCGGCCATACATATTTAACAGTAAACCAGATAAATATTGAGAAGGCTATCGCCTGAGAGATTAAAGTAAAGTTAATATTCATGACAAGCCCACACTATTCAATCTATACAGCCATAACATTCTTATTGAATTACTGCCAGCAAAGGATTACCGAATGCAAACAGCATTGCCAGACCCACAGCAATAATAAACGATGCATCCGTTAAACCCAGCAAAAGAAATACTTTACCTTGCAAAGTCGGTATCATTTCAGGCTGACGTGCGGCACCTTCTAGGAAACGGCTGCACATCACACCCACACCGATACATGCACCTGCCGCACCAAGACCGATCATCAAACCGATGCCTATACCGGTATATGCTTGAATCATTGCCAAAAACTGCAAATTCTCCATTTTAAGTTCCTTTTATAAGATTAATGATTTTACGAAATAAAGCTTTTAGACTAATGCGATTCATGCGCCATTGATAGATAGACAACCGTCAGCATCATAAAAATAAATGCTTGCAGAGTAACAATCAGAATATGAAATATCGCCCATCCCGCCCCTAGAATCGCACCAAAGAAAGAACCACTTACTCCGGTTGCTGCCCACATTCCGAGCAATAAGAAAATTATTTCACCCGCGTAAATATTTCCGAACAGGCGCAGTGAGTGTGACAATGGTTTGGATACGTATTCAATGAAGTTAAATAATAAATTCAGCACCCAAAGAAGAGGATTTTTCCCAAATGGCGTACAAAAAAGTTCATACGCCCAGCCGCCGACTCCTTTGACCTTTAGGTTAAAAAATATCATCAGAAGCCAAACTGACAATGCCAATGCAAAAGTTGTATTCACATCAGTCGTTGGCACCGTCCGCCAGTTATGCAACCCAAAGACGTGCTCGTAAATCCAAGCCATAATATCAATTGGCAAAATATCCATGGCATTCATCATCAAAACCCACACAAAAACTGTTAGTGCAGTAGGTGCTACAAATTTGTGACGATTCCCATGAAATGTATTTTTCACCTCTTTATCAATAAATTCAATCGTAAGCTCAACAAATGCTTGGCGTTTGGATGGCACTCCCGGAGTTGCTTTTCGTACCACTAGCCAAATAAATCCGAAACTTATAACACCAAGAATGAGAGAGGTAACCAGCGTATCAATATGCAAAACCCAGAACGAACCGTCGCCGACTTGCGTTGTTAGATTGGTTAGATGGTGGTCTATATACGAGGTTGGAGTTAATTCTTTGCCTGATGCCATGCGTTGCCTGCTTTTTTATCTAATTTATCTTATTTTTTATATTTCTATCTGATACAAACAACGCCATGCTATGAGCCAATACAGTGAGAATAAATGTACCAATAAACGCAAATGCATTAATATTTTCAAAACTCTTGAACACTATCCCCAACAGAATCACAATTAAGCTTATCTTGATAAGCTCAGCTCTTACAGCAGTCCTAATTGCCTCACCAGCTGTATAGCCTTTATGATGCGAGATAATTATTGCAAACACTGCGGAAGATATCAGACTAACCATTCCTCCCAGCATCGCTGATATTGCGCTATGCAAATCAGACAAAACAACAAGAACACTCGTCATAGCCAAAGTGAGAAACAATTGCACTCGTAGCACAATACCAAGCGGTCTATTTCTTATCCAAGACATCCTTTATTTATATCCTTGGAACAGACAGCAGCGTTATCTGCACTTGAAAAAGGCCGTATGCTAAACTAATTAGTTTGTTCAGTCAATGTGCACAGAATTTCCCGAAATGATCATCCGCCTTCAACTTTTGTTTACTGTGCATTACATTTACGTTATCGTTAGATGTTCTATGCCGGAAGTAAAATCTTTGTCCTTAGCTTCAGCGCTGCCGAGTTTTATCTGCAACCGAAGCTCATTCATGGAATCAGCATTTCTTAATGCATCTTCATAGCTAATTTTTCCCGCTTCATAAAGCTCAAATAATGCGGTATCAAATGTCTGCATCCCCATTTCACGGGATTTTTTCATTATTTCTTTCATTTCGTGAACATTTCCCTTAAAAATTAGATCAGCGATAAGTGGAGAATTCAGTAGCACCTCAATCGCAGCTACCCGCCCATTTCCACTTTTTGCAGGTACCAATCGTTGTGCCACGAGTGCCCTTAAATTCAACGATAAGTCCATTAACAGCTGAGTACGTCGCTCTTCTGGAAAAAAATTAATAATACGGTCGAGTGCTTGATTCGCACTATTGGCATGCAAAGTACCCATACATAGATGACCGGTTTCAGCAAATGCAATCGCATGCTCCATGGTTTCACGATCCCGTATTTCACCGATCAGAATCACATCAGGTGCTTGCCGCAAAGTATTTTTCAAAGCTGCTTCCCATGACTCAGTATCAACACCCACTTCACGTTGAGTAATCACACAATGGATGTGTTCGTGCACATATTCCACCGGATCTTCAATGGTAATAATATGACCATAGCTATTTTTATTACGATGGCCGATGAGTGCCGCCATGGATGTGGATTTTCCCGAACCGGTACCGCCTACAAAAATCACCAGACCACGCTTACTCATTACCACTTCTTTGAGCACTGGCGGTAATCCCAAATCATCAAAATCGGGAATTTTGGTTGTAATGGTACGCAACACGATACCAACGCGTTGTTGCTGCACGAAAGCGTTTACTCGGAAACGCCCTATTCCGGAAGGATTTATTGCGAAATTACACTCCTTGGTTGCCTCGAACTCAGCCGCTTGCTTGTCATTCATAATGGCTCTGGCCAGTATTTCAGTATGTTGAGCGGATAATGGTTGTTGCGAAACCGGAGTCATTTTTCCATCAATTTTGTATGCTGGAGGAAATCCGGCCGCAATAAACAAATCTGAAGCTTTCTTGCTGAGCATTAGACGCAGCAAATCAAACATGAATTTTGTCGCTTGTTCTTTATCCATAAAATGCTCCTGAATCTCGCCCAGTTCGATCGATCAAATCTTGAAGTTATCCTTATTCGCCGCTTTGCTTCGCGCCTCTGCCATAGAAATCACATTACGCTTTACCAGATCTGTTAAATTCTGATCTAATGTTTGCATGCCTACGCTCTGGCCTGTTTGAATTGCCGAGTACATTTGCGCAACTTTAGCTTCCCGTATCAGATTACGAATAGCTGGTGTGCCAATCATGATTTCATGCGCTGCTACACGACCCTTGCCATCCTTCGTTTTTAAGAGAGCCTGTGAAATAACAGCACGTAATGATTCAGATAACATCGCGCGAATCATTTCTTTTTCTTCTGCAGGAAACACATCAATGATACGATCAATAGTCTTGGCAGCAGAGCTGGTATGCAACGTACCGAAAACCAAATGTCCTGTTTCAGCCGCCGTCATTGCCAGCCGTATGGTTTCCAGGTCACGCAATTCACCTACAAGAATAATGTCAGGATCTTCACGTAATGCTGAACGTAATGCATAAGAAAAACTTAAAGTATCCCGTCCGATTTCCCTCTGATTAATTAAGCATTTTTTACTTTCATGCACAAACTCTATAGGATCCTCGAGAGTTAGTATATGGCCATATTCATTTTCGTTAATATCATTGATCATGGCTGCGAGTGTGGTGGATTTTCCCGAACCCGTAGGACCTGTCACCAACACAACTCCCCGTGGCTGCTTAGCAATTTCAGCAAATATTTCGGGAGCTTTGATATCCTCTAAACTCAAAACCTTGGACGGAATCGTTCGCATCACGGCCGCAGCGCCACGCTGTGTATTAAATGCATTGACGCGAAAACGAGCAAGATTCGGAACCGCAAACGAAAAATCACACTCCAAATGTTCCTCATAAGATTTCCGTTGGCTATCATTCATAATGTCGTACACCATATTGTGTACTTCTTTATGATCCATCTCAGGCAGATTAATGCGCCGAATTTCGCCATGCACTCGAATCATTGGTGGCATGCCTGCAGATAAATGTAAATCTGAAGCGCTGTTTTTAACGACGAAAGCAAGCAGCTCTAATATATTCATTGCGATGTCCTTTGTGTAACAGTGCGAAACAGGAATGTCAATCGTTCAAAAAACGTTCACCAATATCAGGCATAAGCCTCTGAGTTAACCTGCTTATTAACGGGAAGAACAAATAAAAATTGAGGAAAAACTGACGATAAAATTACGCGGCAGTGAGCAATTGAAAATTGCTTCTATTAAATAATGACTTACTTTCAGGAAATAACTTTAAAGTATCATCCGCATCGTCTAGCGATTATGATGATTAAATAAAAAATCCTTACGGTAATAAGATGATGGGGCGCTAGAAAGCTCATTTATTAGCGCCAATCAGTGACTGATACTTCGCTTGTAATTGCTCCTTGCTCTCAATCCCATCAGGATTTATAACGATACAATCAACCGGACACACTTCCACGCACTGTGGCTCATGATAATGCCCGACACATTCCGTACATAAGTTCGCATTTATCTCATAAATTTCTTCCCCCTGCGAAATGGCGCCGTTCGGGCATTCAGGTTCGCAAACATCACAGTTAATACATTCATCAGTAATAATTAATGCCATTGCATTGAATACTCTCAAAATTATTTTGTTATTTTTTCGCGCAATTTTTGTGCTACCAAAGGATGCACAAAAGCATCCACATTACCACCCAGGGATGCAATCTCACGCACAATGGTGGCGGAAATAAACATATATTGCTCTGATGGCGTCATGAACAAGGTTTCCACATCAGGATACATTCCCCGATTCATACCCGCCATCTGAAACTCATATTCAAAATCAGATGCAGCGCGTAATCCACGCAAAATAATTCGCGCACTCTGTTGTCTCAGAAAATCCATTAATAAACCAGAAAACGACATAATTTTAACATTCGGACAATCTACCAAGACTTTTTGTGCCAAATCTACTCTTTCGGCTAAAGTAAAGAATGGTTTCTTACCGCTGCTCACAGCCACCGCTACCACAACTTCATCAAACAAACGCGAAGCTCGTCGAACAAGATCTTCATGTCCACGCGTGATCGGATCAAACGTGCCAGGGTAAATCGCCTTATCCATTAATCCCTTATCTCCAGGAGTTGGTAATATACTTCACCGGCTTTTCCGCTGCGCTTTGCCTGCCACTGTTTATCCGGAACCCAGATACCTTTCGTCTCAGTATACACCCGTCCATTTTTTTCAAGATGAGATGGTAACAATGGCAATAATTTTGGTAATAATCCGAGACGGTAAGGTGGATCAAGAAAAATAACATCAAATTTTCGCGCATCAGCATGTATGAAACTCAACGCATCCCTCAGGAATAGTTCAACTTGCATTGCTTGAAATTTTTGCTTGTTTTCATGCAATGCCTGATAAGCTCTAGTATCTGTCTCAACCATCACCACTTGTTCTGCGCCACGAGATGCTGCCTCAAAGCCCAGCGCACCACTTCCTGCAAATAAGTCAAGACAGCTTAAGCCATCCAAATGCTGCCCCAGCCAGTTAAACACTGTCTCTCGTATCCTATCCGTAGTAGGCCTTAAATCTGGTCGATCCGGGAAGGCTATTTGGCGACCACGCCAATAACCACCAATAATACGGACTTTCCCCTGTCCTATAGTCATGTGTTACCGTTATTTTACTCCGCTGCACCCACAATAACAGCTACCATTCCATCAGGTTGAATTCGTCGCTGGAATGCCTGGCGGATTTGTTCAGTGGTTACTGCTTCAACAGCGATCAAATAATCGGTTAAATAAGTAAGCGGTAATTTATAAAAGCCAATCAAGGAAAGAAAACTCAATATCTTGCTGTTACTATCTATCCGCAGCGGAAAGCCACCAATGATATTTTGCTTGGCAGCAACCAATTCCTCTTCAGTTGGCCCCCCGCTAACAAAATCCTTAAGGACTTTCTGCGTCAGCACAAATGCTTCTTCTGACTGCTCTTTTTTTGTCTGCAAACCTATTTGAAAAGGTCCTTGCTCCTTATAAGGAGAAAAGAAACTGTAGACACTATAAGCCAGTCCACGTTGCTGGCGGACCTCTTCCATCAGGCGCGAGATGAATCCTCCACCACCCAGTATATGATTACCAACCAAAAGCGGAAAATAATCAGGATCGCCCCGGCGTAAGCCTGGGTAAGCTAGTTGAATATGACTCTGGGTTGCTGGATGAGCGATTTTTTTTACTTCTGCTGTTGGAATTTGCACAGCGGGTATCGCAATGTTTTGTTGATTAGAAGACAAATTCATCGTTAAAGATTCAGCAATTGCTGCTGCCCCAATCCGGGTCACATCCCCAATAATGGCTATCACTGCATTTTTGGCAACATAGTAAGATCGATAAAAAGTCAGCAAGTCTTCCCTTTGCAATGAATTCACAGTGTCCACCTCACCCATATCATTTAATCCATAGGGATGATTCCCATAGAGCATCTTCATCAATTCACGTTCGGCAATGTAATCAGGCTTGGTACTTGATTCTTTAATGCTCAAGATAATCCTGGCCTTTTCTCGCGCCAATACATCCTGAGGAAACTCTGGATATTGAATGATGCGCGCCAGTATATCTAATGCCTGCTTTCGCTCTCGTTCATTGCTTAGGGTACGCAAAGCGATACCGGCACGATCCCGATCAAAATGACTATGCAACTGCGCTCCAACATCTGCTAATGCAGTAGCAATTTGATCCTCAGATAATCCTCCCGCACCTAGGCTGAGCAAATGCCGAACCAGATTGGCACAACCAGATTTGCTAGGCGTATCCATCCCGCTGCCTGCAGCAAACTCGACGCTGACATCGAGCATTGGCAGATCATGATTCTCGACAAAATAAACCCGGGCACCGGAAGATGTTTGCCAGTGCTGGATCGGCAATGTAGCCCATGCCCATTGAGAACATAAACTAAACAATAGGAATAGAATAAGTATGAATCGCTTTATTTGCACTAAAGCCTCCTTACCATGCTCTTCAAGAGCAAGATTTTATAATAACTTCAATTAACCACTATTGCGCAAGCCGGCTGTCACTCCATTTATTGTTAGATGAATGGAGCGCTTCACTTCCTCACTGTCCTCACCGGAGCGGTAACGGCGCAGCAATTCCACCTGCAGGTGATTGAGCGGATCAATATACGGCGTTCTGTTCCGAATACTACGTGCTAACGTTGGATTGTCTTGCAGTAACTCGGTATGACCGGTCACAGCAAACAGCCATTTCTGGCTTCTTTCCCGTTCTTCCTGGATACGTCCAAAAATCTGCTCGCGCAAAGCAACGTCATCAACCAATTCTGCATAACGTGAAGCAATGCCCATGTCCGTCTTAGCCAGCACCATATCCATATTGGATAATAATGTCTGCATAAATGGCCATTCCTTATACATCTCCTGCAATAATTCCAACCCCTGTCCAGCTTGATTTTCATGTTGAACAAAAGTTTCTACCGCATGGCCAAAGCCGTACCAGCCAGGCAACATCATACGGCTTAAACTCCAGCTGAACACCCAGGGTATTGCACGTAAATCTTCAATCGCATCGGAATTCTTGCGTGATGGCGGCCGACTGCCGATATGCAATCCTGCCATTTCCCGAATAGGCGTAGATTGCAAAAAGAAACTTTTAAACCCCGGTGTTTCATAGACCAAATTGCGATAAGCTGCAAAAGAAGCGGATGCAAGCTTTTCCATCGCTGAGTAATAACGATCGGCATTTGCACCAATCGAATCATGGCTCAGCAGCGTTGCTTCTATCGTCGCTGCCACCAGTGTTTCAAGATTTCGTCTCCCTATTTCAGGTTCCGCATATTTGCTGCTGATAACCTCACCTTGTTCTGTTACGCGTATTTGACCGTTAACACTGCCTGGCGGTTGCGCCAAGATGCTTTGGTAACTGGGGCCGCCACCCCGCCCGACAGTACCGCCACGACCGTGAAACAAACGTAGCTCTACTTGATGCTTGGCAAAAATTTTAGTGAGTTCAATTTCAGCCTTATAAATCTCCCAATTAGACGTAATAAAACCGCCGTCCTTGTTACTGTCGGAATAGCCAAGCATGACTTCCTGTACATTACCACGAGAATTCAGCAGCTTGCGATAATAAGGCAGCGAAAATAACTGATCCATAATAAGGCTACAACTGCGCAAATCTGCAATCGTTTCAAATAACGGAATGATGTTAAGATGCAGTTGAGGACTATCACCAGCTTCTAACAAGCCCACTTGCTGCAGCAGCCAAGCAACTTCCAGTATATTGATAACACCAGTGGTCATGGAAATGATGTAATTGGGCATGGAGTCACGCCCAAACCGATGCTGAATCTCTGCCGCGCATTGCAAAATGCGTAACTCGGATTGCGCCGTTTCGGAACAATCTGTATAAGAAAAAATTAAAGGACGTGGCTGGCTGATTTCTGACAGCAACCACTCGATACGTTTTTCGGTATTCAATTGTAAATAGTCTTTGCGGCGTGTGGCATGCTCAAATAACTCAGCCACTACTTGTTCATGTATTTTACTATGCTGGCGCATATCCAATGGCGCCAGGTGAAAGCCGAATACATCAACAGCACGGCGCAGATTGCGTAACGCGCCACGCGCCACCCAATAAGATTTATGCTGTTTTAATGAACGGATAATGACATCGAGATCATGCAAAAACTCAGCACTATCCCTATAAGGTTTCCCAGCCTCTGCCGGATTTTGTTGTGTAGCCGGATGACCTAGGTACTGACATGTTGCAATCAGACGTCTCCCTATGCTGAGAAAAATTCGCCGATATGGTTCGTCAGACCGGTTAGGGATATCTGGTGAAGCCGCCGCCAGCGCTCTTACCTCATCGCTGACTTTCACCAAACGCTCAGAAAGACTCATTGTGCGGCCAATTTTATTGACTTCATCCAGGTAATAATCTAAAGCCAGTGATGACTGGCGCTCGACCGCATGCAACATCGCTTCATGGGTAACAAAGGGATTGCCATCACGATCACCACCAATCCAGCTGCCGATGCGCAAAAAAGAAGTCACATACGGAGCATCATTGCCCAAAAGACGATCAAGCAAATCTTCTATCTTTGCATAGATATACGGAATTTCCGTCAGAAAGGTATAACTGTAATAAGCCAAGCCATTCTCAATCTCATCATAAACAGTCAGACGGGTTGGGCGTAACATACGAGTCTGCCACAAGATCTGAATGGTAGCGCGCAGACCTTCCTCATTATGGCGCATTTCATTGGGTGTCAGTTCAGTACGGGCACGTTCTTTCAGCAAGCGCTCAATGGTCAATTGACAATCCAGAATACTTCTTCGTTGGACTTCTGTTGGATGCGCTGTCAGAACAGGTGAAACAACCGCCTTATTAAAAAAATCAGCCAAAATAACGGCAGCACTTTTATCTTTCCTGCCTTCCAGCACGCGCTCCAAAGCGAGCGTGACACTACCCGCCTGTGGCGGAGATCCAGCGCGAAGGTGCGCACGCCGGCGCCGGTTATGATGAACATCCTCAGCGATATTAGAAAGGAGGGAAAAATAACTAAATGCGCGAACAACAGGTAGCGAGTCTTTATCGCTTAACTGGTTGAGTATCATATCAAGCTCATCGCGTGCTTTTGGATCTTGATCCCGATGAAAACGAATCGCAGTTTGGCGTATATTTTCAACTAATTCAAAAGCGCTATCCCCCTCCTGATCACGTAACGTATCACCCAGCATACGCCCCAGAAAACGAATATCTTCGCGCAATGGCAAATCTTTATCATGCACCCAGTTATTGTTGACAACATTATTCTCTGAATCAGCAGCGCTCATTGCAATACATACTCACGATTAAAAAAGAATCCAATACACTTGCAACAAGCCAAGCGAGGGCCCACCATGCTAGAATGATTACTTTTAAGAATTTTTTGTAATTTTTTCATTTTATATTATTAATGCCCAATCCATTATTTCCTCAGAAAATCGTCATTGCATCACGAGAAAGCTTACTTGCGATGTGGCAAGCCAAGTTTATTCAGAAATGTCTAGGTGAATTATACCCGCAAACTGAAATCAGCATACTCGGCATGACAACGCGCGGAGACCAGATTCTGGATCAATCTTTATCAAAAATTGGTGGAAAAGGATTATTCATCAAAGAATTAGAACAAGCTCTGGAAGATGGCCGGGCAGATATTGCTGTGCATTCAATGAAAGATATGCCGATGAATGTGCCGGAAGAATTCAAACTTGCAGCGATTACTGAACGGGAAGATCCCCGTGACGCTTTTGTTTCCAATCAATATGACAGCCTCGCTGCACTACCCGAAGGCAGTATCATCGGCACCTCAAGTTTACGGCGTGAAAGCCAATTACGCGCGCAGTTTCCACATCTCCAGGTGCAGCCACTGCGTGGCAATGTGCAAACACGATTACGTAAACTCGATGAAGGGCAATATACAGCAATCATTTTAGCTGCAGCCGGTTTAAAACGGCTTCAATTATCTGATCGCATCACCGCGCTGCTGAACCCCGAACAAAGCTTGCCTGCAGTAGGACAAGGAGCTTTGGGAATCGAATGCCGAGCTGATCGCACAGACTTGGTTGAACTTCTGCAGCCGTTACATCACCAGGAAACTGCTTATTGCGTGGAAGCAGAACGGGCCATGAGCCGTGTATTAGGTGGCAGTTGCCAGATTCCACTGGGAGCATTTGCCGAAATTATCAACGGCACACTTCATCTACGTGGATTCGTCGCCCAACCCGACGGCAAGCGCATTGTCAGCGATGCAATACATGGGAAGCCAGACACTGGCATCACAATGGGACACCAATTGGCCCACCAGCTAATTACCCAAGGTGCTGATGAAATCTTGGCAAGCTTAGCCCCTGCTGATGGCTGGAAATAACATTGCCTACCAGCAAATCACTTACGGGTATTAATGTTCTGGTTACTCGTCCAGCGCATCAGTCTGCATTTCTTGCGGATGGCATTCGCGCGGTTGGCGGCAATCCCATCCTGCTTCCAGTGTTGGAAATAACTGATGTAAAAGATTTAACTCCCCTGCTAAACTTAATTAATCGCTTAGACGAATTTGATTGGGCGATTTTTGTAAGCCCTAATGCCGTCAACAAAGCGATGAGTTTGATCATCCAACAGCGGTCGTTACCTCCTCATCTGAAAATTGCCGCTGTCGGGAAAGGCAGTGCAGATGCTTTAAAGCACTACGGTGTCAACAAGGTGCTCATTCCAAATGCGCATTTTGATAGTGAAGCCCTGCTCAAACAGGAGGAATTACAAAACATGACCGGTAAGCGTGTTGTTATCTTTCGTGGTAATGGCGGCAGGCAATTACTGGGCATAACACTCATTCAACGTGGTGCCATTCTTGAATATGCGAAGTGCTACCAACGTAAAAAGCCAAAGGTTGATGTAACCTCATTATTAACTGCTTGGTCACGAGGTGAAATCCATGCGGTAATCATTACCAGCAGTGAAGGACTACATAATTTATTTGACATAATAGGCAAGCTTGGCCAACAATTGCTGAAATCGACCCCAGTTTTCACAGTTCACGAACGTATTGCTCAAACGGCCAAAAATCTTGGGTTGGAGAAAATCATGACGGCACCTTCTACTGGAGATGAAGGTCTGCTAGAAAGCCTGCAGGGATACTTTAATTCATAATCAGAAATAATTTAGTTAAAAAAATGGAAGAAAGCGCTCAGAACAAAGCTCAAGCAGGACTCTCCATCCCATCGCTTCTACCCGCCATGATTGGTGCCCATGTAATTTTTCATCTCCGATTTAATACTAACCCTTATCGATTCTATCGTTACAAGGAGAACATATGAAACTGATACTCTGGCTATTGGCGCTTTTTGCTGCTGCTGTAGCTGTAACACTTGCAGCAAAATATACGACGGGCCATGCTTTATTGGTAGTGCCGCCCTATCAAATCGATTTACCCTTGGATTACTTTATCATTGGGTTAATCGTAGCATTCTTTATTTTGTACATGCTGTTGCGATTTGTTTTGGGAATCGTTGGATTCAGTCAGCGGCATCGTCATAAAAAAACGGATGAAATGCTACTGTCTGGGTTAAAAGCTTACTTTGAGGGCGACTATGTCAAAGCCAGAAAAAATGCTTCTATCGCTTTAAAATTAACCGACTCATCCATTGTTGCAGCAATCAGTGCAGTTATCGCAGCTCGCTCAGCGCATGAGCTTGATGAAACGGCAGCCAGGGATCAGTATCTCGCCACCGCAATCAACAAAGCACCGGATGAAAGATCCCTGCCTCTCATTGCCAAGGCTGATTTCTTGCTGAATGATGGCCATCATTATAAAGAAGCGCTTGAAACCTTACACTCGCTTTATGCAAGCGGAGGATTACAGCCTTCCGCAGCATTACAACTCGAGCTGAAAGCTCAACAGCAGGCTCAAAATTGGGACGCCGTCCTCGAATTAACTGATGTTCTTGCAAAGCGCCAATCCACTAATAAAACTCTGGTTAAAAAATTGAGGCATGATGCACAAATAGAAAATATCAAAAGCAAAGCTTCCGATCTACATTCACTGGATCAATATTGGCAGCGCATCTCTCCTTTGGAAAAAATGGATAGTAAATTAGCTGTCACAGCCACACGGGCATATATTGCTTTGGGCAACTGCACTACAGCGCACCAGATCATTGAGCAAAATGTGCCCTTTACGTGGGATAATGAATTAATCGAACTTTATGCAGAATGCTTGGGCTATCATGTCCATAGGCAAATTGAATGTGCCGAAGTTTGGCTTAAATCACAGCCCAACAATGCGCAGTTATTGCTCACATTAGGCAAGCTATGCACACATTGCGAGCTTTGGGGTAAAGCACAAAATTATTTAGAAGCCAGTCTGTCTGTTGAATCTGGACATAAAGCCCATTTTGCATTAGCGCAATTAAATGAAAAATTAGGTAAGCATGAATTAGCCATGGATCATTATCATAAAGGGCTTGAATTGACACTTAAGCAATTAAGTTAATTGCAATTTTTGCGTGGCTAGGGATTGCTGGTTGAAGGCGTAAACACATCAGAAAAAAATGCATCTCGTGGTAAATTACACTGATTGGTAAAGTCATAATAGGCAGCCTTTACCATACCAGGAGAACCGCAAGCATATATCTGGTGTGTTTCCAAGCTAGGGTAATCTTGTAAAACGGCTTGATGCACTAAACCTGTTCTCCCTTTCCAGTTGTCAGTCAGCAATGGTTCAGACAATACCGGAACAAAGGTAAAATTGTCATGTTCTTGTTGCCATTTAGCTGGTAAATCAGGTAGATATAAATCAGCTCTTGTACGAGCTCCCCAGTAAAGGGTCATTTTTCTTTTACTGCTTCGGCTGCTTTCTTGAAAAAAAACATGCTCAAGGATACTTTTGATCGGTGCAAACCCCGTACCACTTGCTAAAAAGATGATTGGAACATTTTCGGGTGCATCACGTAAAAAAAAGGAACCCAGCGGTCCTGTAAAACGAAGCATATCTTTCACTTTCATGTGCATAAACACATATTCAGCAAAGGCTCCTCCTGGATAATTACGCGCATGCAATTGCAGAAACTCGTCATCATGCGGTGCATTTGCCAAAGAAAAACTTCGACGCTTACCATCCTTGAGCAAGATATCAATATATTGACCTGCAAGGAACTGCAGTCGCTGATTGGTTGGAAGCTTCAAATATATGATCATTACATTAGGTGCGACCAGTTCAAGTTTATGCACACGACACGGTAAAGTTTTTATCTCTATATCCTTGGTAGCGCTAATTTCATGACATTCAATGACAAGATCGGATAATGGAGAAGCACAACAAAATAAGACCTTACCAGCTTGTTTTTCTTCTTCAGTCAGGGTTTCTTCATTATGATGCCCGTAATCTACCGTGCCCTGTATGATTTTACCTTTACAGATTCCACACGAACCATTACGGCAGCCGTAAGGTAGCGAAAAGCCTTCGCGTAAAGCTGCTTCCAGAATAGTTTCACCGGATTCTACTTTCAGAACATGCCCACTGGGCTGAATAATAACTTGATGCGACATTGAGCAGCAGACAAAAATATAATAATCAGAAACAGGTAAATAATTTATATGAAAAAAAAACTGCTAATTGCCGGCTGTGGTGATATTGCCCTACGGGTAGCAACATTATTACAAAAACACTATCGAATTTTTGGTTTATATCGTAACTTAAATCAATTGGATCATTTACGCTCACGCGGCATTATTCCGATATACGGAAATTTAGACTACCCGGAGGATCTTGAAAAGCTCGCTGGAATTGCACAACTAGTCATACACTTGGCCCCTCCGTCCAATCAAGGGTTACACGATTACAGAACCGCTCATTTATTGTCCGCCTTAACCAGACGCAAAAAGAAACACCCGGCGATTCTACCACAACGGTTTATCTATATCAGTACCAGTGGAGTGTATGGCAACTGTAACGGCTCATTAATTGATGAAACACAGCCTGTTCACCCGGAAAATGATCGAGCAATTCGTCGCCTTGATGCTGAAAAACAGATACGTAATTGGGGAAAGCGTAATCAAATTTCTGTTTCTATTCTACGCGTACCTGGAATTTATGCAGCAGACAGACTGCCATTAGCACGTCTTCGTGAGGGATATCCGGTATTAATAGACGCCGAAGATAGTTATACTAATCATATCCATGCCGATGACCTTGCGCGGATAATTTGTGCTGCATTGCACCATGCAAGACCATGCAGAATTTATCATGCCTGTGATGATTCCCATCTTAAGATGGGAGAATATTTTGATCTCATAGCGGATCATTTTGGTTTTTCCCGCTCTCCACGGATTTCCCGCAATCGGGCGCAAGAATGTATATCTCCCGGTATGTTTTCTTTCATGAAGGAATCCAGACGGCTTAAAAATTCACGTATAAAGAAAGAATTACATATCCGTTTGCGGTATCCAACCGTTTTGCAGGGTATTGAGGCTGCTCAAACCGGGAATCCGTAAAATGAACTCAGCCTGTACGAAATTCTTCCATAATTCGCGTTAAGAATTCATAAAACAGTGCCGTTATCTCTAAACAACTTCAAAATAATTTAAACCTTGCTATTAATAATCACTAATCACGACAGCAAAGTTTAGGTCTTTGTAATCCCTTGCTTTTCATGAATGTCTAGGAACTAATGCATTATGGCAACTATAACAGCGCGTAGCAAAAAAAAACCAAAAGAAATTAATTACGCTTGGGAAGGTAAGGATAAAACTGGCAAACAAGTAAAAGGTGAAATGCGTGCAGTCGGAATAGTTATTGTTACTTCCACACTTCGCCGACAAGGTATTAAAGTCACCAAAATAAATAAAATTCAGTCCAGTGGCAAAATTACCGACAAAGATATCACATTATTTACACGTCAACTGGCCACCATGATGAAGTCTGGCGTACCACTGTTACAAGCGTTTGATATTGTAGGCAAAGGGCACAGCAACCGTGCCGTAGGCAAATTGCTGATGGATATCAAAGCCGACGTAGAAACTGGCAGCAATTTATCAGATGCGTTTCGCAAATACCCACTTTACTTTGACGCGCTATTCTGCAATCTGGTTCAAGCAGGAGAAGCGGCAGGTATTTTAGATAATCTACTTGATCGTTTGGCGACTTATAAAGAAAAAATTCAAGCCATTAAGGGGAAAATCAAATCTGCACTTTTTTACCCTATCTCAATTATAGTGGTTGCCTTTATTATCACTGCAATCATTATGATTTTCGTAATCCCTGCCTTTAAGAATCTATTTGAAGGATTTGGTGCTGAGCTACCTGCTCCGACACTTCTGGTTATGGCCATTTCAGACTTCTTCGTAGCTTATTGGTGGGCCATTTTAGGGATCCTAAGTGGAGGAATTTATGCCTTTTCCTATGTTTGGAAGCGCTCCACCGCAATGCAGCACGTTATGGATCGGCTGATACTCAAGCTGCCTATTTTCGGGGAAGTGATCCGTAAAGCCACAATTGCACGCTGGTCCCGTACACTTTCAACTATGTTTGCCGCAGGTGTACCGCTGGTGGAATCATTGGATTCTGTCGCTGGCGCGGCAGGAAATTATATTTATTTTGAAGCTACTAAAAATATTCAGATCGAGGTCAGCACTGGCAATAGTTTAATGTCTTCCATGGCCAGTACCCATGTATTTCCCAGTATGGCTATTCAAATGGTTGCCATTGGAGAGGAATCAGGTTCGCTTGATTTTATGCTCGGTAAAATTGCTGATTTCTACGAGGCGGAAGTGGATGACGCTGTCGCTGCCCTTTCAAGTCTCATGGAGCCAATGATCATGGTTGTATTAGGAACACTGATTGGGGGTATGGTAGTTGCAATGTATCTGCCCATCTTTAAAATGGGTATGGTTGTTAGTTAAATTCGATTTTTCGGAACCCTTTATTTATTAGAAACCCATGTCATTCATATCCAGCTTGGAGAACACACCCGCTTTTTTTATTTCCCTGATTACCATCGTCGGTTTAATGATCGGTAGTTTCCTAAATGTTGTGATATATCGCCTGCCCGAAATGATAAAAAGAAGTTGGTTACAACAATGTGCAGAGTTACGTGGAGAAACCGTTGAATTACAACCTACATTTAATCTCATTACCCCTCGTTCCGCATGTATCCATTGTGGTCATCAAATAACCGCATTAGAAAATATTCCAATTCTTAGCTATCTGGCTTTGCGAGGACGCTGCTCTCAATGTGGCACGCCCATTTCACTGCGCTATCCTGCTGTAGAGGTGATAACAGCATGTATGAGTGGTTTTGTTGCTTGGCATTTTGGGGTTAGTTTTGTCACGCTTGCAGCATTAATTTTTGTATGGGCATTAATTGCACTGGCAGCCATTGATCTAAACACACAATTATTGCCCGATGATATCACCTTACCTCTGCTATGGCTGGGCTTACTCATCAATATGAACAAGAATGGCTTTACTGACATCCATTCTGCAATTATTGGTGCTGTAGCAGGCTATCTCTCCTTGTGGCTCGTTTACTGGGGTTTTAAACTGATCACAGGAAAAGAAGGGATGGGATATGGTGATTTTAAATTACTGTCAGCAGTCGGCGCATGGTTAGGGTGGAATATGCTTCCACTGATTATTCTTTTTTCATCATTGGTTGGAGCTGGGATGGGTATCGGGCTCATCATTGCCGCCAAACTCAAGAAAAATGTTCCTATTTCGTTTGGTCCCTACTTAGTGGGTGGAGCACTTATCGCTTTATTCTGTGGTGAAAACCTGAATCATGCTTATTTTGGATTATTTTAATTCATGACTTTTATTGTGGGGCTCACAGGGGGAATCGGTTGTGGAAAATCAAGTGCCAGTCGATTCTTCTCTGATTTAGGTATTGATGTGATTGATACCGATCTCATTGCTCAAAAATTAACTCAATCAGGCGGATCAGCCATTCCCATGATACGAAATGCCTTCGGGAATGCTTTTATTAGTGCCGATAATGCATTGGATAGAAATAAAATGCGGAACTTGGCCTTTTCAGACAGTGATGCGCGGCTCAAGCTTGAAAAAATCCTTCATCCACTTATCCTTAAAGAAACAGTGCTTCAAATTAAACAGACCCGCTCGCCCTACATAATCATCGCTGTGCCGTTACTGCTCGAAACGAACGATTATAACGATATCATTCAGCGCATTCTAGTCATCGATTGCGATGAGCAACAGCAGCTTTCACGCACCATGGAGCGTAGTCAATTATCAGAACAAATGATAAAAGCTATTATAGCAGCGCAGATTCCACGAAAAATTCGCTTACAGAAAGCAGATGATATTATTATCAATAATCAAAACCTTGATCAGTTAAAAGCACAGGTATTCCACCTACACCTTAAATACCTCACTCTCTCAAAGGGAGAGACCTCAAGCTTAAAAAGCTAAAAATTTACTGTCTACCTTATATGGAATAAGGTTTTAATTTTTATTTGTGAAATAATCCTGCTTCATGCAAGATTCCATCTATTCTTCCAATCCTACTTGTGAATGCACATACTATGGTGATTTGCTACGAACACCCCCTTAATGAGCGTATCCGTACCTTGCTACGGCTAGAAGATTTATTTAATAAAATCGATTTCTTTTCAAATAAAAACACTGCTCATGAGCATCATGCTGCGCTCACTGCGATGTTCGAGGTACTTGAAATCACTAGCCGTGCTGATATTAAATCAGATTTATTACAAGAACTTGAGCGACAAAAACAGATACTCGAGACGTTACGGAAAAACCCGAATGTTTCTGAAACAGCACTCAATGATGTGCTCAGTAGCATAAAAATCACTTTCAGAGAAATGTTAGACTTACCTGGAAAGGTTGGCGAACATTTACGGGAAAACGAATGGCTCATGGCCATCAAACAGCGAATTGGAATTCCCGGTGGTTGCTGTGCATTTGATTTACCTTCCTATCATTACTGGTTGAATGTAGATCCTGTTCAGCGTCATTCCGACATTAAAGAATGGCTAACGCCATTTCAACCTGTACGCAATGCTTCTGGAATTGTACTTTTCTTATTAAGAAAAAGTGGGAGAACTTTACAAGCCGTAGCCAATCAAGGTATTTTCCAGCAAACAGGATCAGAATTCGCAGCACATATGCTAAGACTTACTTTGAGCGAAGATCTACCCTGTGTGCCTGAAATTAGTGCGAATAAATATGCATTAAATATCCGCTTTGTTCCTGCACAATCAGGGCAGAAAAATAAAATTTACGAAGATGATGTCACATTCAAGCTCACCTTCTGTAATCTATAAGTTACTTGTCAAACACTTCAAACATTAAGAGGGTCTTAATCAACCCAGCGCAATACGATTGCTAATTTGACCGAGCGATTGTTCAACCTGATCAACCAAAATAACGCATAACTCACCATCTTCTATATTAGATAGCGCTGCATCAATTGCAATCGCCTCGCCGACAATTTCGCTTATCTTCTGGGTGCGTTTGGCATTACCCAGGCCTTCTCGCAATAAAGTCAATACTTCCCCATCTGCTCGTCCTCGTTGACATTGATCTTGATAAAGCACAACTTCATCGAAGGCATCGCCCAGAATTCTGGTTTGTTGACGGATATCTTCATCGCGCCGATCACCTGCAGCACTAATCACTACTGAACGTTTCTTCGACGGAATATTATCAATGGCGCTGACCAGTGCTTGTATCGCATCTGGGTTATGTCCATAATCAGCAATTAAAGTAGCATTCCGATAATTGAACAGATTAAAACGACCTGGCGCTGTTTGCATATCATTTACAAAACTCGTTAAACCAGCACGAATAACTGCCCAGTCCAGACCCAGCGCCCAACCAGCCCCGATAGCAGCCATTGTATTTTCTACCTGGAAATTAATACTCCCATTCTGCGTTAATGGAATTTCATTTAACGGTATCCGATATTCACCGGCTTCCCCTAAAGCAACAATACAGCGATTTTCCACATAGATAACCCGTTTACGCTGTGCACGATGCTTCGCCAATACCGGATGGTGACTGTCGCATGCAAAGAAAATAACTGAACCTGGACAATGATCAGCCATACGGGCAACCAGTGGATCAGCCGCATTAAGCACAGCAAATCCTGTCCCAGGTGTTACATTCTGTACCACAATTCGTTTAACTGCAGCCAACTCCTCTACTGTATTGACATAGGCCAAACCCAGATGATCTCCCATACCGATATTGGTCACTACGGCAACATGACAATGATCAAAACCCAAACCCTCGCGCAGTAAACCGCCACGAGCAGTTTCTAAGACAGCAGCATCGACATCCGGGTGGAAAAGAATATTTCTGGCACTTCTAGGACCACTACAATCCCCCGTATCAATGCATAGCCCATCAATATATACACCATCCGTACACGCAACACCTACCCGTTTGTTATCTTTTTTCAATATATTGGCAATTACGCGAGTAGTTGTTGTCTTACCATTCGTGCCGGTCACTGAAATGACCGGAATGCGCGCATCATCTCCCTCAGCAAACATATTATTAATAATAGCTTCTCCTACGGCGCGTGGCTTTCCCAAAGAAGGTTGTAAATGCATCCGCAAACCCGGTGCAGCATTAACTTCGATAATTCCGCCACCTTGTTCTTCTAGTGAGCGCATCACACTCTCGCAAACGACATCGACACCACAAATATCCAGACCCACCACTTGTGCAGCGGCAATTACACGCTCAGCCAGTTCAGGATGAACATCGTCCGTTACATCAGTGGCTGCACCTCCTGTTGACAAATTGGCGTTATTGCGTAAAACAACATGTGCTCCTCTGGCAGGAATTGATTCAGCCGTTAATCCCTGTGTCGCCAGATGAGATAAAGAAATCTCATCCAAATGAATTTTAGTTAATGAAGCGACGTGTCCTTCCCCTCGCCTTGGGTCCCGATTGATTTGCTCCACCAATTGGCGAATGCTATTAATACCATCCCCGATCACTTGTGGCGGATCACGGCGCGCAGCGGCAATCAGCTTGTCACCAACAACGAGCATTCGATAATCATGCCCGGGAATATACCGCTCAACCAAAACACTATCGCTAAATTCAGCCGCAATGGTATAAGCAGCTTTGACTTCTTCTATGCCCGCGAGATTGACTGTTACACCTTTACCTTGATTACTGTCTTGTGGTTTTACTACTACGGGTGTACCTATTTCGCAGGCTGCCACCCAAGCATCGTCAGCGCTTTTCACGTTGCGACCGCGTGGTACCGGTATGCCCGCCGCATGCAACAATGTCTTGGTCAGCTCTTTATCCTGTACAATGGCTTCCGCAACAGCATTGGTCATATCGCTTTCAGAAGCTTGAATTCGACGCTGCTTGCTGCCCCAGCCAAACTGTACCAAACTACCTTCAGTCAAGCGCCGAAAAGGAATACCACGAGCAACCGCAGCTTGAACAATAGCGCGTGTACTCGGCCCGAGGCGGATATCTTCGTTGAGCTCGCGCAAACGAAGCAAAGCCTCATTTAAATCAAAAATAGTATCTTCAATAGCAGCATTGCAAAGCGTCTGGGCCAATTCGAAAGCAAGTCTGCCGACTTTTTCCTCACTGTACTCGACAATGACACGATAGGTATTAGCTTCTGGCGCTTTATCGGTATGACTAAAAGTTACTGGGCAACCTGCTTGAACTTGTAAGCCAAGGGTGACTAGTTCAAGCACATGAGCCACAGTTACCTCCTGATGGTCAGCGGGCTGAGGTAGAGAGATTTCTGGAAAGCGACTACGCAATTTTTCCTCAAAACCAGATATGTTATTAATATTATCCTCAAATTCACTACAAAGAATAATAGCTTCAATAGAGGTATGCTGACTCCATAAATTGGGTCCACGCAATGCTCGAATACGCAATACTTTCATAATTTAATTCCTTGAGTTTATAAGCTGATAGGAAAATTCTGATTTTCGGGTTTATATTCTTTTGGACTGAACCCAAAGGTCCTGATACCAATCTGTATGAGTTCAGGTTCAAGGCCGAGAGCCCATGCAGTTCCTGCAGCGGCCAATACATTTTCTATGTCTTGAATGTTATATGCGCCAGTATCTGAAGATATTTCCATCAGAGGCAGCTCACAAGAACCGGTGATCAGTGTGATCGCATCATTACGTAAAACCACAGCACGCTTGCCTTGCCTTGGACCCGTTCCATAAGTGCAATGCTGAGTGATCACAGCCAAATCAGGTTCAGTACTGAAGAAAATAACCTCACCATGGCATAAGTCAGCCATCTCAACCAACATTTCTTCCTTGGCATTGAGTATCGCTGCGCCGATTGGCAGCTCTACATCCTTCTTCACACTATCAATAGTTGCAGCCGTAGGGGTCACTACATCGACTTGGGTACGCAACACGTTAAAAACCTGCTTAATGGTTTCAATACCATCGCGACCAAAGTGATGCGCTGGATCGACGTTCGTAACAACGCCCACCTGGCAACTGTCATAAGCTAATCCCTCATTCAGTAGCGCATCAAAACCATTCTCAAACACTGCAGCCTCTACGGTTGGATTCATCAATACACGATTAGCTGCTGCCCAGTTCGCACTATCGTTGCTGTCAATTTTCCTGTAATCCAGATAAAGCCCATCACTACATGCCAATCCAATTTTTTTACCTGAAAGAATCAATAACCTGGAGACAAGATAAGCAACTCTGGTTTTGCCATAACTACCGGTAATTCCGACAATCGGAATACGGCCGTTATCTTGATTCGGAAATAAATGATTGACTATTGCTTCACCGACTGGCCGAGGCGTACCAACGGCGGGTTTAATATGCATTAATAAACTGGGGCCTGCGTTGACTTCAACAATCGCACCGTCTTGCTCATTCAAGGGACGAGAAATATCACTCGTTACCAGATCAATGCCCGCAATATCCAGCCCAATGACCCGAGCAGCCAGTGAAGCAATCGATGCAGTGGTAGGATGAACTTGATCCGTTACATCAAATGCGTGATTGCCGGTTCGCTGAATCAAAACGCTGGTGCCGGCTGGAACAATTGAATCACTTTGATAGCCCTGATGGGCAATTTCCATTTGCGCTGCGCTGTCCAGACGAATCAGATTCAAAGGATGATCTTCCGTCGGCCCACGCCGTGGATCAGAGTTAATCTGAGATTCAATCAATTCAGCAATGGTGGACGTGCCGTCTCCAACGATGGCTACCGAATCACCGCGGGTAGCAGCTATGAGCCGTCCACCCACGATTAATAAGCGGTGTTCGGTGCCTGCAATATAACGCTCAACCAATACGCCCGTGCCTTCTTCCAATGCAATGCGATAAGCCGACTCAATTTCTTCCCGACGACTTAATTCGATGAAAACGCCGCGTCCATGATTTCCGTCACAAGGCTTTATGACAACCGGCATCCCGATATCATTAGCGACTTCCCATGCTGCTTCAGCACTCCCAACCATATGTCCTTCCGGAACTGGAACACCACAAGATCGCAGCAGGGCCTTGGTCAAATCCTTATCCCGGGAAATACTCTCTGCAATAGCCGGCGTGCAATCAGTCTCAGCAGTCCAGATGTGCCGGCAGCGAGCGCCATACCCCAACTGTACAAGATTTCCTTTAGCCAAAAGGCGGATAGTTGGAATATTCCGCGCTACCGCAGCATCCACGATACACGCCGTGGAAGGGCCAAGCCATAGTGAATCCACCAGATCCTGCAACTGTCTGATAGCGCCATCGACATCATAGAATGGGTGGGGAGATTGCTGGAAGTTCATCGCTGCCAATATCAGCTCGCGGGCGGAGTGCATGGCAGCTCGTGTAATTTCCGCATGCCAGGCACTGACTGCCACTTTATATACACCACGTACCGAGGTTTCACGAGCCCTGCCAAAACCACCGCGCATTCCGGCCAGATTCTGTAATTCCAATGTGACATGTTCAAGGATATGGCATGGCCAGGTACCTTCTTTTACTCGACGCAAGAAACCGCCACGCTCTTCATAGCTGCAGCGATGTTCAATCAGGGATGGAAGCCAGTCTGACAAACGTTCATAAAACCCCGGAATCTTATCTGAAGGAAAATCCTCAAGCTCTCCAATATCAACCGTTGCCTCGAGGGCGGGATAGTAAGTCCACCTATTAGGGCCATTCAAGTGTTTGATTTCAATAAACTTAATATCTTTTACACATTGGGAATCTAAGTTAGACATAAATTTGAATAAAGTGGAAGATATGAGGATTTAACGCCGGGCAAACCAATTGGTTTACAAGAAGAGCAAAATAATGCTCAAACACATCAAAGAAAGTGATCCAGCAGTTTGCGGCTATGACGATCAAGCGTTAAACGATCACGAATCAGGAAATGAATGCCATGACTATCGGTAATCATCAACGAGGATGTAGTCAAGCGGCGAATATCCTCTTCACCCTTAAGAATAAAAGAAACTTCTCCCCGATCCGTTTCAACTTGCCAAGTACTGGGTGTGATAAAACTGGAAACTTTGAGCAGACGCTTTATCTCTGGCATGAATTCACGACTCGCAAGTTCCGCTTCAATGAGTAAGCGGTAATCTTCCGGTAAATCAGTCAGTCGCTCTATCCAGACCAATTCATGGCCCTGTGAATCAATTAAGGCAATGCCCTGATCCGGATCAGTAATTGGGAATGATCGTACAGGCACTACGCCTTCCTGCGCAGAACCGAATCGATCCGTAAAAACCAGCCGCCCAAAAGTATTCCGATGCAATTGGTATTCTGGTGCGCTGCTCATTTCAACTCTCCTGCAACACTATGCTCCGCAACGGGAACAACAAACGATCGATCTTCGGTATCTACGTTACGTGCCTGAGCTTGATAGAGACGATAGTAATAGCCTTCTCGCGCCATTAATTCTGCGTGACTTCCAATCTCGACAATTTTGCCGCGATCAAGAACAATCAACCGACTGGCTTCACGCAAAGTCGACAAGCGATGTGCAATAGCAATTGTGGTACGCCCACGCACCAGATTGTCCAGCGCCTGTTGAATGTCTTTTTCAGTAGTGGTATCTACCGAGGAAGTTGCCTCATCCAGAATTAAAATACGCGGATTAATCAATAAGGCACGCGCAATTGAAATACGCTGGCGTTCACCACCCGATAGCGCTTGCCCGCGTTCACCGACCAGCGAATCATAACCATGAGGCAGACGCAGAATAAATTCATGTGCATGCGCAGCCCGAGCAGCTGCAACAATTTCTGACTGCGCTGCATCCGGTTTACCATAGGCAATATTTTCCGCAATGGTGCCATAAAACAGAAAAGGCTCCTGAAGCACCAGGCCAATATGCTTGCGATATTCAGCAATCGGTAACGAGCGTATATCATGCCCATCAACTAGAATCGCTCCTTCCGTGACATCATAAAAGCGGCAAATTAAATTCACCAGGGTACTCTTTCCTGAGCCACTGTGTCCGACCAGACCAACCATTTCACCGGGCTTGATCAGCAGGTTAATGTCGCGTGTGACGCTACGCGTCCCATACCGGAAACCGACATTACACAATTCAATCTGACCGTGCACGGTCGGTAAATGCACAGGGTTAGATGACTCTGGAACACTGGAAACATGATCCAGAATATCAAAAATACGTTTGGTTCCAGCAGCTGCTTTTTGCGTGATGGAAACAATACGGCTCATCGAATCGAGCCGAAGGTAGAAACGACCGATATACGCTAGAAAGGCGGTAAGCACACCAACCGTAATTTCATCATTCGATATTTGCCAAATGCCGAATATCCACACAACCAGCAAACCAACTTCGGTCAGAAGTGTCACCGTCGGCGTAAATAACGACCAAATCCTGTTCACACGATCATTAATCTGCAGATTGCGTTGGTTTGCGGCACGGAAACGCGCCGCTTCCCTCTTCTCCTGTGCAAATGCCTTTACTACCCGTATGCCCGGGATAGTATCCGCAAGTACATTATTTACTTCTGCCCAGATGCGATCAACTTTTTCAAAACCGATTCGCAACCTGTCACGAACCAGATGAATCAGCCATGCAATGATCGGCAGCGGCGCCAGCGTTACAAGCGCCAGCCAGGGATTGATGGATACCAGGATCGCCGCTGTCATAACAATCATGATGACGTCGGTAGCAAAATCAAGTAAATGTAATGAAAGAAAAAGGTTAATACGATCGGTTTCAGCACCAATGCGCGCCATTAAATCACCGGTACGCTTACCACCGAAATATTGCTGGGAAAGATTGAGAAGATGTTCATAGGTGGTGGTACGCAAATCGGCACCGATGCGCTCTGAAATCAGTGCCAGCATATATGTTCTTGCCCAGCCAAGCATCCAGGCAAGGATTGCCGCCACTAACAAGCCGGAAAGATATAAGGTTACTAAGTCGATATTGATCGGTTGACCATTCTGATAAGGTATCAATACATTATCCATCAATGGCATGGTTAAATACGGCGGCACCAATGTGGCGGCAGTACTGCATAAAGTCAACAGAAATCCGATGAACAAACGCCCCTTATACGGTTTTGCGAAGCGCCACAAACGCAGCAATGTCCAAGTGGAAGGTGGTGCATGGCTTTGTTTGTCACAGACCGGGCACTCATCCTGATCAGCAGGTAAGGGAGTACCACACTTCGGACAGTGCGCTTGTGCATGAGAAACCAAAGGTAGTTTACCAGTGAGATGGTAATCAAGCTGCTGCATAAAGTATCTGATCAATTGACTTACTGCGATATCATTCCCTAGCCGATAACGCCAATACGCAAGTCGCTCATGCACATCAAATAACTCAAGATAGCCGATTCCTGCATGATCGCGCTGCGTCAACAGTAATCCTTGCCGATAGCGCCATTCCTGCCAAATTTCATCATCAGCCATTTTAGCCAGCAAACGCTGATTAGTGACAACCACAAGGCCCTCAGAAAAGTGAAGCTGGGTATTAAGGTCGATTCTGAGCCAGGCGAGTATATTTTCTTCGTCAGCTAATTGCGACAAAAGCGCATCAGCCCAGGCTTGGGGTAAAGTATTCAATGAGGAATTAAGGATCTGCTGCATTAGCTAAGCGCAAGAAGAAAAGTTAAAGTTTTTCAGAAAAAATAATCGAAGAAATGCAATCATTTCTAAAATGCACTGATTGCAGATTTCAGCTCTCCTTTTTCAAGGATATGCTGTTACCAAACGAGAAGTATTCTTAAATCAAGCGATATCCGCTAAGCCAAGGTTTTAGTCCCTTTTTTGGGAGCTTCTGGCAATTGTTCGTATTCATACCATCGCTGCTTGATTTCTTTGCGTTTCTGGGCCGGCAATTGTTCCATTTTCTTGAATCTCTCACGCGCCTGTTTACGTTGCTCAGAGGTCAGCGAATCCCAGCTACGCATTTGGGATTGAATACGCTGTTGCTCTTGGGGCGTCATTTTGGGGTAGCGTTTTGCGATACCCAACCACTTTTTTCTTTTAGCCGGATCCATCGCATCCCAGCTCTCGGCCAGCGGTTCCAGAATCCTCTGCTGTTGCGATTTTAACTCTTTCCACAGAGGCTTATTAGATTCAGCTATGGCTCCCCAAGAAAATAGAAAAAACAACCCGAATACAATAATTACTCGGAATCCAGCCATTCATTAAACTCGTTATCAATATAAGCATCTATCGGTAAATCATCGGCCAGAAGCATGGCGTCTATCGCAGCATTTTTATCAATATCCCCAAATTGCGAATAAACGATGTTCGTCAAGACAAATAATAGGGTTAAGAGCAGCAACAGTTTTGCAGCGGGTAAATGTGCACCGTGCCCTCCGTAAACAGAAGCACCGCTGCCTAAATTCATTATCTTCGGTGTGGGATGATAATTTTCCAGGGCCGCTCGACGGGCAGACTGCAATCGATACAAAGTACTTTGCTTGATATTCTCATCAGCACTAAAATCCAATAGCTTGGCAATCTTTTTTCCTAACTCTTGCTCGTTCACAATTTAACCCCCTTCTCCCTGAGTATCAAAGCTAATGTATTAACTGCTCTCGAACAGTGCGTTTTTACACTTCCCTCAGAGCAATTCATAATCACTGCCGTTTCGGCTAAACTCATTTCCTCCCAATAACGCAGTATGAATGCTTCACGTTGACGTGGTGGAAGAATTTCCATCGCCTTTTCTATCAAACCAATTAACTGCACTCTTTCAAGCTGTGCTTCAGGCTCATTAGATTCTTGTTTTATCTGTAAAGTTTCGAGAATATCGAAGTCTTCCTGGTTCTGATTTTTATCCCGATCATCGGGTGTAAATGCTGAAAATAGTGTAGTCCATAATGATCGGGTTTTCTGTCGACGATAGTAATCGCGAATGGTATTCTGCAGGATGCGATGAAACAAAAGCGGCAGCTCTTCAACCGGCTTTGAAGCATATTTTACCGTGAGCTTCGTCATGGAGTCTTGAACGATATCCAATGCCGCATGTTCATCATGAATCGCAAACAGGGCTTGTTTATATGCACGCCTCTCGGTTTTAATCAAAAAATCTGAAAGTTCTTCTCGCGTAGCCAGGATGGCCGACCTTTACTATTAAAAATAATTTAAAAAATAAAATTAATTTGCATGAAGTTTTTTATGCAACTTTTGAGGGCTATTCTACTCATATTTTGCTCAAACACGGTAAGCTTCTATTGTTAAACAAACACAAAACAATGAACTGTTTTTATGCAACAACACATCGTCAACTGCCCTCAATGTGGTAAAAAAGTGGTATGGGAACCAACCAATCGTTTTCGCCCATTCTGCTCCGAACGCTGCAAAACAAACGATTTATCCCAGTGGGCTCAAGAATCTTATCGAATTCCGGAGCCAATAGATTCAACTGAATCAGAGGAAAACCTAAAAAACCAGGAATAAATGCGATTAGGGATTCACAATTCCACGCATCAAGGCAATTCCGTGCGCGCCCATTTCTTGAACTGTCTGTAAGTCCTTCAGGTGCAATCCCCCCAAAGCATACACCGGTAGCGGATAGTCACGAATCAGCGTGGCAAATTCTCTCCAGCCTAACGGAGATAACCCGGGATGGCTTAGCGTAGGCTGCACCGGACTCAGCACGACAAAATCCAGTCCCAACTGTTGTGCTGCAAAAAGCTCCTCTGCATTGTGACAAGATGCACCACATAATCCATATTCCGTATCAGGACGGCATGGCAGTGACATTAGCTGTGATGATGTAAAATGCACGCCATCGGCACCGATTTCACGGGCCAGCGCCATATCGCTGTTTATCAATACTTTTGCCTTGTAATCACGCGCAAGCGCCAGTACCTGTCGAGAAAATTCCCGCAACAAATCTTTTGCCATCTGCTTCTCACGAATCTGGAGCAGGCGCAGACCATTTTGCAAGGCCTGTTCAATCTGCTTCAATGCAGGCTCAATACCGATCTCAGCCGCTTGTGTAATGGCATATACCGGTGGCAACAAAAGCGCTTGTAAAATAGGCCCGTTGGCAGGTAAAACGGGAGATACTGCAATCTGATTTGGCCATTGCCAGAACAACCCTTGTTTTTCCCTGGGCGCAACGCTGCCTTTCCACTTCACTACACGAAAAAAATGCAGTCGTACTGTCGCATGCGAGTAACTAAAAATCCGCGTTATCCAGGGATAAGCATGGCGGATCTGGATGCCTAGTTCTTCCCACAATTCACGCTCCAGCGCATGCAACAACGATTCATTTTTTTCAACTTTGCCGCCGGGAAATTCCCAATAGCCGGAATAAACTTTGCCCCCAGGTCTGCGTGTCAGCAAAAACTGACCATCCGACCGCATAATAACGGCCGCGACAACTTCAACAATCGGCATCGATTCAACGATAGCAGCAGGTAACTGATTCATCGGCTTTGTTGATTACGAACCGACTTTTGCCTGCCAGCCAGATCCCGCGCAAACTGCCAAGCCACCCGTCCACTGCGTGAGCCGCGCTCCAGTGCCCATTGCAAGGCTTCGGTGCGTACCAGCGCAGTCATTTCACCGGCCTCAAAATAGGTCAGCCAGTGGTGCACGATTTCCAGATACTGATCCTGATCGAAAGGATAAAACGATAGCCATAATCCAAACCGCTCAGAAAGGGAAATTTTTTCCTCTATTGCTTCGCTGGGATGCACTTCCTCACCAATATGCCGGGTATCCAGATTATCACGCATAAACTCCGGCACCATATGACGTCGATTGGAAGTAGCATAGATCAGTACATTATCGGAAACCGTGGCGATTGATCCATCCAGCACCACCTTGAGTGCTTTATATCCCGGTTCGTCGGTTTCAAAAGACAAGTCATCGCAAAACAAAATAAAGCGTTCGGGGCGCTGATAAATTTTTTCCACAATGTCATGCAGATCAACAAGATGATGCTTTTCGACTTCGATCAGGCGTAATCCCTCTGCTGCATATCTGTTCAACAATGCTTTGATCAATGAAGACTTTCCCGTGCCGCGCGCGCCTGTCAGCAATACATTATTGGCAGAAAATCCCTGCACAAACTGCCGCGTATTCTGATCAATCCGCTGCTTCTGCTCATCAATTCCAAACAACGCATCGAGTCCGATCCGATGTGGATGCGTCACTGGTTGAATAAAAGCCGTATTACCCTGCCTGCGCCAACGAAAAGCCATCGCCGTCTGCCAGTCGGGATCGGGTTGGGCGCACGGCAGAAATTTCTCCAGGTGATCGAGCAGCCTATCCGCCCGTTCATACAATCCGTCTAAATCACTCATGGGATAAGGCCCTAGCTACGATAACTTGCATTAATCCTGACGTAATCATAAGAAAAATCGCAGGTCCACACGGTAGTAGAAGCTGAACCGCGATTGAGCACCACGCGCACGGTAATTTCGGGCTGATTCATTACGCGCTGTCCATCTTCTTCCCGATAATGTGGCGCTCTACCGCCTTTCTCCGCCACCAGTACATCGTCCAGATACAGCTGAATACCACTCACATCCAAGTCGCAAATTCCGGCATAGCCGATTGCTGCCAGAATACGCCCCAGATTGGGATCAGACGCAAAAAAAGCGGTTTTGATCAACGGCGAATGTGCAATAGCATAAGCCACTTGGGTGCACTCATCGATGTTCTTGCCGGCATCCACCTGCACAGTGATGAACTTGGTCGCTCCTTCACCATCACGCACGATCATTTTGGCCAGCTCGGCAGCAACATCAGTAATGGCCTGCTGCAACTGGTTAAATTCTGCATTTTCCTGCCGGGTAATTTCACGATGCCCGGCTTTGCCAGTGGCCAATACAATGAGAGCATCATTGGTTGAAGTATCACCATCTACCGTGATGCGGTTAAACGAATGATCTGCGGCATACCTCACCATGTCTTGCAGTAGAGCCTGGCTGATGACTGCATCGGTAGCGATAAACCCAAGCATGGTCGCCATATTCGGACGAATCATGCCAGAGCCTTTGGCAATACCGGTAATCGTTACTGTTTTTCCGTCTATCTGTACCTGCCGCGATGCCGCTTTCGGCACAATATCCGTTGTCATAATTGCCTGCGCTGCACTAAACCAGTTATCGCTTTTACAATCAGTGAGGGCTGCGGGTAAGCCGGCAACAATCCTGTCCACCGGCAAGGGTTCCATAATCACGCCAGTTGAAAAAGGCAACACTTGCTGCGCATCACAACCCAGCATTTCAGCCAAAGCCGCACATGTCGCTTGTGCATGCTGGATTCCTGCCTCACCCGTACCGGCATTGGCATTGCCGGTATTCACCAGCAGCGCACGGATAGATGACTGCACCAGATGTTGCTTCGCCACAATCACCGGTGCTGCACAAAAACGGTTCTGGGTAAAAACACCG
>CBFGXU010000003.1:0-44134 GCA_965652935.1 uncultured Nitrosomonas sp. | reverse complement strand
CGTGATCTGGAATAACCAAAGCAAAGAAATTCTCAATAACCGGATTGTTCCTTAAATCAAATAAGCTTTGATATCATAGGCACTATCTCTGCTGTCTGTTATCATTAACAGGCAGCAGAATGATTTGTCGATTTTTCAATCTACCAACCCATTTTTACCTACAGATATCTATCCAGTGAAGTTTAATAAAAAATTCCATTTCACTACCTAATTTCCATCATGGAAGATATCCTCATAACCATTCAACAATGGGTACCCGTTGATGTGTTTGTTGGTTTAACTGTAGCGTCTATCATTGGTTTTATCGGTTCTCTTATTGCCATTCCCTGGATTTTGATTCGCTTACCAAGCGACTATTTTGATACACGAGTTCCACGTCACTGGATGAAAGATCATCATCCAGTATTACGTTTAGTCGGTCTGATCATTAAAAATGTGGTTGGCGTAGTGTTTTTCATGGCAGGTTTCTTAATGCTTTTTCTACCAGGACAAGGTTTGTTAACGATGTTAATTGGGATTTCGTTGATGGATTTTCCTAATAAGCGTAAGCTGGAAGCGAAAATTGTCGGGCAACATACAATATTTCATGCCATAAATACGATGCGCCACAAATTTAACAGGCTACCGCTTACCCTGGAACCCGATCCTAAAAAATAACTGAATTCATATATTGTGTGTCTTTATGTGAATAAAGTAAAAAAGCGAGAAATTATGATCTTACCCTGAGATCTAGCAATATGATCGCCAGAGTATTACCACTAACAAAGGTTGATGCACTAACTATCTCGACATTGGCCGACCTGATTTGGCGTCACCATTATGCTGATATTATTTCATCTGAGCAGATTGATTATATGCTGGCGCAGCGCTATCAGCCGGAGTTAATTGAAAGGCAAATAATAAATCCAGACATCTGGTGGAGAAAATTGGTTGTGGATGGAATGATTATTGGTTTTTGCTGCAGTATGCGCACCTCAAATAATCCAGACGAGCTTAAAATTGACAAGCTTTATATTCATTGTGATCATCAACGCAGGGGTTATGGGGGAATGCTTGTGGGGAATGCAATTGAAATCATGCGAGAAAATAACCTGCAATCGCTCATTTTGACTGTGAATAAGCGTAATCAAACTGCAATTTTAGCGTATCAGCATTATGGGTTTGAAATTACGGGTGATAACATTGTGGATATCGGAGATGGCTTTGTCATGAATGACTATTTGATGACCTTCACGAAACCAGCCACTGGAATATTTAATCCATGAAACTGAAATTTACCAAAATGCAAGGCTTGGGTAATGATTTTGTCGTTGTGGATGGAATCAGCCAAGCGGTAACTCTCAATCAACAACAAATTCGTTTAATCGCAGATCGCCATTTCGGTATTGGTTGCGATCAAATATTGCTGGTTGAGAAGGCAACAGGTCAGGCTGATTTTCGTTATCGCATCTTTAATGCCGATGGGGGTGAAGTTGAACAATGCGGCAATGGCGCACGCTGTTTTGTTCGCTATGTGCATGATCATGGCCTGACCCAAAAAAACGAAATTCGCATCGAAACGCTCAGTGGCGTGATATCCCCGAAACTGGAGAGCAATGGAAATGTGACGGTCAATATGGGAAAACCAATTTTTGAGCCGGATGAGATTCCTTTTATTGCTGAAAAAAGGGCATTGACTTACCAGCTTGAATTACAGGATAAGCCAGTTAAGATAAGTGTCTTGTCGATGGGTAACCCGCATGCCGTGCGTGTTGTAGAAGATATTGAAACTGCACCTGTAAATACGGAAGGTGCTTTGATAGAAGCGCACCCGCGTTTTCCCAAAAGAGTGAATGTCGGCTATATGCAGATCATTGACTGTAACCATATCCGGCTACGGGTATTTGAGCGCGGTATTGGCGAAACGCTGGCCTGTGGGACCGGCGCCTGTGCCGCGGTAGTGGCGGGTATAAATCTGGATTTGCTGGACAATCAGGTGACAGTCAGCACACGTGGCGGTGAGTTAACGATATGCTGGCAGGGACAGGACAAACCTGTATGGATGACAGGTCCGGCAGTCACTGTATTTGAAGGTGAAATAAATTTGTAATCAATGAAGGAAGAATAATGAAATCGGAAGAGGTTGCACAGTATCTGCAGGAGCATCCGCAATTCTTTAATGAATACGCTGACTTGCTGGCAGATATTCAAATTTATCATCCACAAGATGATAAAGTGATTTCAATCAATGAGCGACAAATTGCCTCTTTGAGGGAAAGAAATCGCGTGTTACAGGATAAATTGCTTGAACTGATCAGTTTCGGTGAAGAAAATGATGCTATTGGCGAAAAAATGCACCGGCTCACCATTGCACTGCTGTCCGTTTCCAATATTGGAGAGCTTTTTAATGTATTGTATTTCAGTTTGAAAGAAGATTTCGCTGTTCCGCTTGTGGCAATGCGTTTGTGGGGTAATTCCTGCCCTAGCAAATCCTATGTTGAATTCACTCCAACCAGTGATGATGTTCATGTTATTGCCGAGAGTCTGCCGCAACCTTATTGTGGTCACCACATTGCGGATGAAATCAAGCAATGGTTTGGCGAAGGGGCAGAATATCTCAACTCATTCGCCATGGTCCCGCTGAATACCGCACCAACAATCGGCTTGCTCGTTCTAGGCAGTTCTGATTCAGAAAGATTCTATCCCGAAATGGGGACATTGTATTTAAAACGGCTGGGTGAATTGATTTGCACAGCCATTGCTCGCTACAAGCAAGTAGAAACTCCCAGCGGTGCGGCACTTCAAGGTCATGTTCCCCATGAACAGCATACCTGAATCACTGGCCGGCGCATTTATTCATTATCTCACCTACGAGCGCCGTTTATCACCGCTTACCAGCGAAAATTATGCACGTGACATTCGTATTCTGCTTAAGCATTTAAATAAAAATGATTTGGAGCAGGTTCAATCATCGAATATTCGCTATGTGATCGCGCAACTCCATGGCAAGGGACTTTCTGGCAGAAGCTTATCCAGAATGTTATCGGCGTGGCGCAGCTTTTACAATTACTTAATTCGTCATCATCGTTACCAGCATAACCCTTGCAATGGGATGCGTGTTCCCAAATCACCACAGAAATTGCCCAGCATGCTTTCTCCGGATGAAACTGTACAGTTATTAACATTTACCGCTGATAAAGTTATTACGGCACGGGATAGTGCCATGTTTGAATTGTTCTATTCTTCGGGTTTAAGGCTGGCAGAACTGGCACAACTAAAGCCTGTAGATATCAACTTTACGGAGGGAACAATAAAGGTTCTTGGCAAAGGAGGGAAAATGCGCATTGTCCCGGTTGGCGATTATGCTATTGACGCATTAACAGTCTGGCTGGAACGGCGCTCACTGATAGTCAAGCCAAATGTAACTGCGCTTTTCTTGTCGCAGCATGGAAATGCGATCAGTACCCGTACCATTAGTCATCGCTTGAAAAGCAGAGCCAGGCAGCAAGGTATCCATCAAAACGTACATCCGCATATTTTACGGCATTCTTTTGCCTCTCATCTGTTGCAATCCAGCGGTGACTTGCGTGCCGTTCAGGAAATGCTGGGACACGCTCATATTACTTCTACACAAATCTATACCCATTTGGATTTTCAACATCTTGCCAAGGTTTATGATGCGGCGCATCCCCGAGCGAAAAAAAAAGACTGAGCTCGCGCTCTTTCAATCGGACTATGTTTTATGCGCTATAATGATATTTTGAGATAGGTTTTAGCAAATTTCATGACAACAATTGTTTCAGTAAGACGTGGTCGCCAAATTGCATTGGGAGGGGATGGCCAGGTAACACTTGGTTCCGTTGTGGCCAAATCCAGTGCGCGTAAAGTTCGCAGACTCTATCATGATAAAATCCTGGCCGGGTTTGCAGGCGGCACTGCAGATGCTTTTACGCTGTTTGAGCGATTCGAAGGTAAGCTGGAGGCGCATCATGGGCATATCATGCGGGCAGCCGTTGAATTGGCGAAAGACTGGCGCACCGATAGGATTTTGCGCAGATTGGAAGCCATGCTGGTGGTTGCGAATGAGGATGCTACACTGATCATTACGGGTGCTGGTGATGTAATTGAACCTGAATTAGGTCTCGCTGCTATTGGCAGTGGAGGGTCTTATGCTTTAGCCGCTGCTCGCGCATTACTGGAGAATACTGATTTATCCCCTCGAGAGATTGTAAAAAAAGCACTGACTATTGCGGGGGATATTTGTATTTATACTAATCAGGATCACGTTATTGAAGCTATTGACTGAGCTATTTACTCTCACACATTCAAGAATAAGATTCATAAAAATTTTCATCTATAAAGATCGGGCAATTTACCTGATTGGCAATTTTGAGAATCCTGTTCAAAATTTATCATAGAATTTAAAATCATGTCGCAAATGACTCCGCAGGAAATTGTCCATGAGTTGGACAAACACATCATTGGCCAGGATTCAGCGAAACGTGCTGTGGCTATCGCACTGAGAAATCGCTGGCGCAGGCAGCAGATTGCTGATCCATTGCGCCAGGAAATCACTCCCAAAAATATTTTGATGATTGGCCCGACGGGTGTAGGTAAAACAGAAATTGCGCGTCGTCTGGCAAAGCTCGCGAATGCACCCTTCATAAAAATTGAGGCTACTAAATTCACTGAGGTTGGATATGTAGGACGAGATGTCGATTCCATTATTCGTGATCTGGCTGAAACCGCTGTTAAAGAATTGCGAGAAAGAGAAACCCGGAAGAAGCAACCCCTTGCAGAAGACCATGCAGAAGACCGCATTCTGGATGCTTTATTACCTACTGCCAGGGATTTTGACTCGCATCCAAATGCCATGGAGGAGCGCGATAATTCAACACGACAAAAGTTTCGCAAGAAATTACGCGAGGGCGAGCTGGATGATAAGGAAATTGAAATAGAAGTGGCAGTACCGCGTGCTAATATGGAAATTTTTGCACCACCTGGTATGGAAGAGCTGACATCCCAGATTCAGGGGATGTTTCAGAATATGACAGGAGAGAGAAAGAAAACCCGCAAGCTGACAATACGTGAGGCGAAAAAAATGCTTCTGGAAGAAGAGGCTGCGAAAATGGTCAATGATGAAGAACTGAAGCTGACAGCTATTCAGAACGTAGAGCAGAATGGCATTGTATTTCTGGATGAAATAGACAAAATTGCAAGTCGTGCAAGCAGTACCGGCGGGGATGTCTCGCGTCAAGGTGTGCAGCGAGATTTGCTTCCGCTTGTTGAGGGCACCACCGTGTCAACCAAATATGGCATGATAAAAACCGACCATATTCTGTTTGTTGCAAGTGGCGCATTTCATATGTCCAAGCCTTCTGACTTGATTCCTGAACTGCAAGGGCGTTTTCCCATTCGTGTCGAACTGGCTAGTCTGAGCGTCAGTGACTTTGAACAGATTCTGACCAACACTGATGCATGCCTGACTCGTCAATATGAAGCATTGCTGGCTACAGAAGGTATACAATTGCAGTTTGCCAGCGATGCCATTAAGCGGTTGGCTGAAATCGCATACTCTGTGAATAGCAAAACGGAAAATATTGGTGCTAGACGCTTACATACCGTCATGGAAAAGTTACTGGAAGAAATCTCATACAATGCACCCAAACACAGCGGAGAAAGTATCGTGATTGATGCTAGCTATGTGGATGAGCGTCTCAAGGATCTTTCGCAAAGTGAGGATCTGGCTCGATATGTTCTATAATCTATAACTTAGAATATTTACTAAGCGCAAGATTAAATCCTGAAGATTTATTGTGGGTATATAATCTTTAGGGAGGTAATTCTTAATTTGCTATAACGGCCAAGCCAGTAGTTGTGATGTATTTTATTTTTCTTAATAAACTCTCTGAATCGATTCATTTAGTAAAAATAAATATCCCAATACTCTATCTGGCTTGGCCTAAATTAGGCTATTTTATGATGATTACTTACTGCTTATTATAAGAATTTATCTTGGCCAGCTAAGTAGCCATGCATATTAATATGCTGATCCTGCTGCTGGTCCACCTTTTCTAGCATTCTTTATTTTAGCAGGGCAAGTAACCATTTCACCATCAATACGATCCTTGATTTTATCGCCGGCTTTTTTACCTTCACATGCCATTTTGTTCAGGATATCTTGAGCAGATACTGGTGGCAGGGCAGATTCTAAATTCCCGCTTGCCCAGGTAACTGAAGAACCGAATAAAAAGATTGAGGTAGATACTGCAATAAGAAACTTGTTCATTGTTAACTCCTAAATTTATATTTATCACGGAAGCCAATTTTAACGTTTAACGCAGCTGACTTTCCAAACATGAATTTATCACAATCCTAAATATGCTGGCCATTTCTTTTTTAAGATCTTGTAATTTAGCCGGTAAACTATAGCACAATTCGAGAGTGCTTAAGTATATTTAAAAGAAACTTTAATTATTCGAGACCTTGGTTATTGCCGATAAGTTTGAAAGAATCTTGCAATTAATCATAATGCCATCAAACCTTACATATTTTTTATAGCTAAATTAATAGAGCAGCAGCAACACGCCGTCCTTCTTCAACCAAAATATTATAGGTACGGCAGCATGCTTTGGTATCCATAATTTCAATTCCCATGCCCGATTTGATTAACTGACTTAATAAAGATTGATCTGGGAACTGATGCTTGGCACCCGTGCCAAGGATTACGATTTCAGGTGAAAGTAATAATAGATTTTCAAAATGTTGGGCTTCCAGCTGGGAAACTGAAAATATTGGCCAATCTTCAATCAGATGGTCAGGCAATACAATTAGGCTTTTTTCAAAACGAACCTGATTGATCAATACATATCCATCACCATAACCGGTAAAGATATACTGACTAGTAAAATTTGCTAAATGTAATTTCAACAGTTTTCCTCACTTTTAAGTCGATAGTCATGATTAAGCATTATTGGCTGATATGATGTGTTACATCTAAAATCACAAATTAGAGTTGCTCTATAACGCGTGGTTCCTGTGTATTAAGTTTTGAATCAATGTTTATTACCTTCAGCTACTTTTTTTTCCACAAAATTAACCAAGTTGCCAAGAGTTCGGAATGTTTGGGCACTGATTTCATCGTCATGAATCGAAATCAAAAAATTTTTTTCGAGCGCCAAGATAATAGTGACTACAGCAACTGAATCAAGCTCAGGGATATTTCCCAATAAGAAAGAATCCGGTGTCATGGAATCGAGCCGTTCACCTAATCCGAGGACATCGGATAAGATTTTTTTTATTTTAATGGTATAGTCCATTCTGATTAACTATAGAAAAGCTTCTACTTGATAAGTACGGTGAAAATTATAATTATAAATCTGATTGAGGATTTAATTACTCTGTTTGCAGGTGAGCAATCATGGTGCAATCCATAACTGACTGTTTCCGCTTCTTAGCTAAGGTTCAGCCAGTGTATTTCAACGATTGAATTAATGCGTGCAATTTAGCTAATGATCCGTCCGGATTTGTTGAGAACTTGAACAACTTTTATCTCCGGCTGCATCAGCCAAAGCTTGGTCTTTCGAACTGATACTGAATCCTCGTCCTTGAATGACAAGATTAACTTTCTGACCACATAAAACAATATAAAGTGCTCGCAGCATTTGCGAGCGTAGCGGTTGGCCGGCCACAAGATGGGTGGTAGCTACCGATTATCTGTGCTGCGTTGGTAAATATACCAGAGATCTCCGCATAACTGGCTTTTAGATAATTTCAAATTTTGAGTAGTCGGCCCTGAAATATACATAAGAAATTGATATTACTGAATAAGTGATTCTTAATGATCATATCGACTTAAATGTTAAAATAGCAGGATATTTCTGGTGATTAATAATGCTAAGACGTAGCAGTACGATTCATCAACCGAATTTGTTTGGAACAGATTTGCTGATGCAGTTGGATGTCAATGATCCATTGTTGAAGCTTGCAGGCGCCATACCGTGGCAAGAATTTGACGAAGCATTTTTGATTCACTACACGAAATCGACAGGCGCGCCAGTAAGTCGATCCGGTTGCTGGTTGGGTTATTGATCCTGAAGCAGTTAGAGAATTTGAGTGGCGAATCAGTAGTATTGCAGTTGAAACGCAATCCTTCTACCAGGCTTTTTGCGGCATGAAAGAGTTCCAACAGAAATTGCCGTGTCATACTTAGTACGGAACTGGTGTATTTTCATAAGCGCATAGGTGCACAAGGCGTGGAGCGGCTTTTCCGGATGAGGGATGGTTTGCATGGGAAATCGGCACTGGAAGATGTGGTTCATGTTGAAACGACAGTGCAAGAGAAGAACATCACATACCTGACAGTGAGCCAAACTAGTGATTCGGCACTACCGACATGTAACGAAGAGAGCGAAGGCGAAACGCGCACTGAAGCGACTCAGAATCATCGCAGGTATTTTGATGCGGGAGCTCAGCACGCCTTATCGAAGAAATGGAGCGCGCCGGTTTGGTTTCATCCATGCAAAGTAATGGCAATCGGGAAGTATTGGTCCCGGCCTCTACGCAATTGATTTTAAATTGCGCAAATACAGAAAACTCTAAAAATACAGTTATGCAGAGGGCTCTTGATGAAGGGGAATTTTTTTGCTACCTTGGAATGGGTCGACTAGTTCAACAAGCACCGCTTACTGGCGCCAATTGGAAATATTACGCCGGCTGAATTTGAAATAGCATATTATCACCAACTGGGGAGGTTGCTGATATAGCCTGACTCAAACTTAAAGGTCTTCGGAAGAACCGGCGTGATTCAATAATCTTCTAATGGTGCCCGGCTTAAAAAATCGATACCTTGGAAAGTGTTGGCAGCGATTAGAATATCCAGTTTGAGCAATCACTTTTACAACTACAAGATATTGATTTCGCAAAAAACGATTTCTGATTTGACTCTATTCGATTTCATTGAATGCTTAATAAACATTGAAAATCATTATCTTTAATTGTTTTCGAAAATTATTTCTCAACGGCGACAACCGGCTGATCAGCTATTTATTTTTTTCTGATAATTAATACCTTGATATCCTATATCTCGGCGAATCTGATATTCGTCAAAATGAATATTTTCGATGAGTTTATAAACATTTTGTTGAGCAATTTTAAGACTATCGCCTAATGCTGTTATGCATAAAACACGCCCTCCGGCAGTCAGGATTTCCTTTCCATCTTCTCCTCCCGCTATAGTTCCGGAATGAAAAACATGAAAATTGTCTGTATATGCTTGTTCATTCATTAGCTGAGATAAACCATATATAACATCATTTTTTCTTGGATTCTCAGGATAACCCTGGGCTGCCATCACAACGCCCAGCGCAGCACGCCGGTCCCACTCGGCATCAACTTTATCCAGCGTTCCATTCACAGCATGTTCAATTAACGTTGAAAGATCGCTTTTTAAGCGCAGCATGATAGGCTGCGTTTCAGGATCTCCTAATCGGCAATTAAATTCTAAAACTTTTGCCTGATTTTCTGCAGTGATCATTAACCCTGCATAGAGAAAACCACTGTAATTGATTCCTTCTTGTTGCATGCCCCCGATAACAGGATAAATGATATCTCGCAGGATCTTTGCGTGCAGGCTCGGAGAGATAAAGGGCGTGGGTGAATAGGCGCCCATTCCTCCGGTGTTAGGTCCTGTTTCACCATCATAAAGACGTTTATGATCTTGGCTGGTTGCTAAAGGCAGAATGTGCAGACCATCCGTCATCACAATAAAGCTTACCTCGATTCCCTGTAGAAATTCTTCGATGATAATTTCGCTTCCAGCACTACCAAAATTTTTTTTAACGAGAATGGTATTAACAGCAGCATGTGCTTGTTCATTGGTTTGTGCAACCACCACGCCTTTCCCTGCTGCTAGCCCATCCGCTTTAACGACCAAAGGGAGAGGTGTTTGATCAATATATTGGTGCGCCAGTACAGGATCTGTAAAAGTTGCATAAGCTGCGGTAGGAATATGATGTCGTCGCATAAATTCCTTGGCAAAGATTTTTGAGGTTTCAAGTTGCGCTGCTTTCTGCGTGGGGCCAAAGATTATCAGATTGGCAGCTTGGAATGCATCGACAATACCATCAGCCAGTGGCATCTCTGGACCGACTATCGTAATTGCGATCTGTTCTTTTTTTGCAAATTCGATCAGTTCAGGGATCGACGTGATCGAAATATTTTCAAGGCCGCGTTCTTGCGCAGTTCCTGCATTACCAGGTGCCACAAATACTTTATGGACTCGTGGTGATAGGCTTAATTTCCATGCCAGCGCATGTTCTCTGCCTCCACTACCAATGACGAGTAATTTCATAATATAAAAAAGATCACTTAGTGTCTGAAATGACGAATACCGGTAAACACCATTGCAACATTTTGCTCATCAGCAGCCGCAATGACTTCGGTATCACGGATACTGCCTCCGGGTTGAATGAGTGCGGTTGCACCTGCCTGTATGACAACATCTAAGCCATCCCGGAACGGAAAAAACGCATCCGATGCAATTACTGATCCTGCCAATGAGAGGTTTGCCTGTTGTGCTTTTATCGATGCAATACGCGCACTATCAACACGGCTCATCTGGCCGGCACCGATGCCTAGCGTCTGTCCATTACGACAAAATACGATCGCATTCGATTTAACAAATTTTGCTACCCGCCAAGCAAACAATAAATCTTCCAGTTGTTGTGGCGTGGGATGTATTTTCGTGACTATTTTAAGATCTGAAGCTGTAATGTTTTGTATATCAGGCGTTTGTACAAGAATCCCCCCACCGATGCGTTTTAAATCATAGTGATGATATTCATTCGCTAATGGCAGAACCAATACCCGGATATTGTTTTTTTGTACAAGGCGTTGTTGTGCTTCTTGTGTAATTTCTGGCGCAATAATTACTTCAACAAACTGATTTAAGACAGCCTCGATGGTATCTTTATCTACAGTTCGATTAAACGCAATAATGCCACCAAATGCAGAAGTTGGATCAGTCGCCAACGCAAGTTGATAAGCACGCAGTGGAGTTTCGGCGATGGCTACTCCACAGGGATTGGCATGTTTAACAATCACACAAGCCGGCTTGTCAAAAGTTTTGACACATTCCCAGGCTGCATCAGTATCTGCGATGTTATTGAAGGATAATTCCTTCCCTTGCAACTGCTGATAATTCGCTAAGCTACCTGGTGTGATGATTTCATCCCGATAGAATGCAGCTTTCTGATGTGGGTTTTCTCCATAGCGTAAATGCTGTGCAATATTGAAATTCAGATTGAGGGAGTCTGGAAAATCTTTATGATGATAATCTGCATCCAGCGAAGTTATGTAATTACTGATGGCGCTGTCATAGGAAGCTGTATGAGTAAAAGCTTTTTGTGCTAATTTGAAACGTATAGCAGGACGGATAGCGCCCCCATTTGCTTCGAGCTCTTCACAGAGCAATGAATAATCCTGGTGATCGGTGACAATAGCGACTTTCTGGTAGTTCTTGGCTGCCGCACGCACCATAGTGGGACCGCCAACGTCAATATTTTCAATAGCTTCATCCAGACTACAATTTTGTTTTGCAATGGTTTGCCGAAATGGGTACAGATTGACAATCACTAACGAGATATTTGGAATACCTGCTTTCTCAAGCGCTTCCTGGTGATCTGATAAATCGCTACGTGCGAGTATGCCGGCATGAATTTTAGGGTGTAGCGTTTTGACTCGACCGTCCAGCATCTCTGGAAATCCTGTATAGTCGCTGACTTCAACTACTGCTATTCCGGCTTCATGCAATAGTTTAGCAGTACCTCCTGTTGAAATGATGGTTATGCCGTGCTGGGTCAGTTTTTGTGCTAAATCAATTATTCCTGTTTTGTCTGAGACACTGATGAGTGCGTACTTGATAGTCATTTAATTTGGTATTGCTTCATCTTTTGGCGCAAAGTATTGCGATTAATTCCAAGTAACTCAGCCGCCTGGGTCTGGTTGCCGTTGGTATGTTGTAAGGCAATTTCAATCAGAGGTTTTTCTACGCTATTGATTACCATACTATAGATGTGACCAGGCTTTTCTCCGTCCAGGTCATTGAGATACTCAACGATAGCCTTGCGGATACAGGATGCAATCTCATTCTCCTTCATTGCATTCATCAGCTAACATCTCCCCTTTATTGATATAGCTCAATCTTTGACTTTCTTCAGCCAATTTCGAGAAAAAAATACTTGTCTCCGATATTTGCTGATTACTGGTTTGTAATTGGTTCATGGCGTGACGAAAGCTGGCAGACCCGACCAGACCTTTGGTATACCAGGAAATATGTTTACGCGCGATGCGAACACCTGAGTATTCGCCGTAGAAATCATACAAATCATATAAATGATTAATGAGTACTTGATGTATCTCAGTTACCTGAGGTGCTTCTAGATGTTGGCCAGTCGCAAGAAAATGATCTATTTCGCGAAAAATCCATGGCCGTCCTTGTGCGGCGCGTCCAATCATAATAGCATCCGCTTTTGTATAAGCAAGAATATGTTTTGCTTTTTCAGGTGTAGTAATGTCTCCATTGGCAATCACAGGAATCTTAGCAACCGCCTTAACGGCAGCTATCGTGTCATATTCCGCCTCTCCCGTATATGCGCAAGCGCGTGTACGGCCATGAATAGCCAGAGCTTGTATGCCAGCGGTTTCTGCAATACGTGCGATGGATAAGGCATTTTTATGTTGTTTATCCCAGCCTGTACGGATCTTAAGCGTTACAGGAATATCGACGGCATTCACAACGGCATCAAGTATTTTTCCAACTAATTTTTCGTTTTGTAGTAAAGCGGAGCCTGCCATAACATTGCATATTTTTTTTGCGGGGCATCCCATATTGATGTCAATAATTTGAGCGCCTTTTTCAACATTGTAACGTGCTGCGGCTGCGAGCATTTCAGGGTCGGCACCAGCGATTTGAACGGAGATTGGAGAAACTTCACCGTCATGATTGGCTCTTCGCTGAGTTTTTTTGGACCCCCAAAGTAAGGAATTGCTCGATACCATTTCAGAGACCGCCATGCCAGCTCCCATGAGCTTGCACAATTGCCGAAATGGGCGATCGGTGACACCAGCCATTGGAGCAACAACGAGCTTGTTTTTTAAAATATGAGAACCGATTTGCATGTGGAAATATTTAAAACTTACTAATACTATTACTTAAATTTCATGGGCTGAATCGTTTCTGAAAAGAAGCAATTGAATCAGCAGTAAAAATACGGATGAAATTTTTATATTTGCTTTGAGCTAATTATAGCTTCTGTCAGACAGCATAGGGAGTTATGGTCTGAATTATCCTCTTGCTCCAAATATCATTCGGCGTGAAATGAATCGTTTAAGGGGTGGAGTACAGTCCAATATACTGAGTCCCAGTCCACAGGTTTTCTTTAGCAATTTGTTTTCATTGGAGAAAATTTTAACTAAAGAATCTGTAAAGATTCTGCCGGCATTGCTGTCGACTTGTCTTCTTTGACGATATCTTGACAACATCGCAGACGTACCAATTTCACCCGCTGTAGTTTTTGTATTGATAATTTCGTCTGCTAATTCATAAGCATCTCTTAGCCCCAGATTGAACCCCTGTCCCGCTACTGGATGCAGTGTCTGAGCGGCATTACCGATTAAGGCAATTCTTTGTGCTGTAACCGGTTTTGCATATTTAAGTGTTAATGGGAATGCAGATCTTTTGCCTGCGCCAATGAATTTTCCGAGCCTATCCCCAAAGTGTTGATACAATCGTATTAAAAATGCCTCATCATTCATTGCGATGATTTCTTTAGCTGTTTCTGGAGCTACAGTCCAGACTAAGGCAAAATCCTCCTGATTGGGAAGCAATGCTACCGGTCCATTACTCGTAAAACGTTCAAAAGCGATGCCTGTCTGTTTTTTTTCAGCTTTAATATTGGCAACTACCGCCCATTGTTGATAATCATGTGTTTGATAAGTGATCTCAGGGACTTGCTTGGCAAGCTGGCCGCCATCAGCAAGAACGAGCAGCCTGGCGGTTACCTTCTCCTCTCTGCCTTGGTAATCGAAATATACAGTACCTGAATTTTCCCTGGTATCCAGTCTCGTAACTGTTGCACCAGCAATATAATCGGCTTTTGTTTCAAGGAGTTTTTGATGCATAGAACGAAAAAGATCATGATAATTAACTACAAATCCCAGGGTGGAAACACCTGCATCGCGAGGCGTTAAAATAGTCTGGCCGAAGCTGTTCCGATTAGAGATATGGATCATGGTAATGGGAGTCTTTTGTGTGAGCGTGTTCCATATTCCTAAGCGATGCAATATCAAATGACTGCCATGTGATAATGCCAATGGGCGGGGATCTTCAACTTTCTCCGGCAGGCCTCGGGCTTCAAGTAATAAACTTGAAATGCCCGTATCGTGCAAAACAAGCGCTAGCGCCATGCCTACAGGGCCACCTCCAATGATAACGATGTCATAATGATCAGCGGTCATATGAATTTTTAAAATTTTAATAGAGATTAAATTTCAGCTTCAAGGTTAAATTACAGGATGCACGATTAATTGAGCAGTTTTCTCTAATTCATCCGAAACTGGAACTGATTAATTTTCTCATGATTAAGGATAGCATAGTAATAATCATCAGAAATCAAATAACAGATCAGTTTGTAATCATGCACAAGGTAGAAAATGGCATAATTACACAATCTACTTTCTCAATAGATAGATGCCGGATGCGGTAGATCTTTTTAAACAGCTCAAGGTTGTCGGTGACGAGCTTAATTATTTGTTTGAGAGTACGATAGGATTTTTTGCATGACAAGATCAAAAAATGAATTAATGAAGCTTATATTGTTTTTATTCTTAGGTATCTCTACCAATGTCTGGTCCGTAAAGATTGATAGTGAGCTGGCGATTGCGGCAGACAAAGGGAATGTTTCCTTGGTAAAAAAAATACTGGACACTCAATCCATTGGAAAAGAAGAGTTAAATGCTGCTTTTTGGGTAGCTGTCAAAAAAGGCAATGTTGCAATCGTCGAGCGATTTTTGCAAGCAGGAGTAGATGTAAATCTAAGGGCAGAAAATAGTTATACGCCTCTAATGCAAGCTGCACGCGATGGTCGTGATCAAGTGATAGAAATTTTGCTGGCTGCCGGCGCAGACGTTAACGCTGTTTCCGAAGAAAAGGATACAGCTTTAATCCTGGCTTCTGAAAAGGATAGAAGAAACGTTATTCCGTTATTAGTGGCTGCCAATGCAGATGTGAATGCGAAAAGAAATAATGGTATGACAGCATTGCTACTTGCCGCGCAACAGGGCTATCAGCAGACTATCCAGCTTTTGATCAAAGCAAAGGCTGATATCAATTATCAGTTGGAAAACGGGGCAACGGCGTTAATGCTGGCTGTTCAGCATGGCCATCTGGGTGCAGTCTATTCTATAATTGCAGCAAATGCCGACCTCAATCTGAAAGCAAGCAATGGGATGACAGCGATGAAGCTTGCTCATGTGCATCGCCGTAAAGAAATTATTGAATTGCTGAGAAAAGCAGGTGCCAAATAGCAAGAGAATATCAATTGTGAATATCAATTGTCCTCTCAATGGCTATATCCTACCGAATTGTTCTAGTTAAAAGTAAAGGAAACTCTAAATGAATGCCTTAACTGTTTTATTATTTGCTACAACTACAGTAGTCTTGTTGCTGGCAGGTTGTGGTGAAAAATCTCAAAGTGATAAATCAGAAACATCAAAAACCAGTGCTTCGCCAGCGACTATGAATGAAGTAACTCCCCTGGGTGAAATTCCATCGATCCTTACTGAAGGTTTAACACCTGAAGAAAAAGCCGAGATCAAGGAACAGATTTTGCCGCCAGGTGTAAGCGATGTTGAAGCAGCGGAGGAAAAATTTAAGGTATTGGTGCAAGATGCAAAAGCAGGGGATCCTGTTGCTCAGAATGCCTTGGGTGTTATGTATTATACCGGTGAAGCCATCTCTAAGAGTCCCTCTGGTCAGGTATTAAGCAATGATCCTGAATTGGCAGCAGGCTGGTTTTTTCGTGCAGCTGAGCAAGGTTATGCAGATGCTCAATTTAACTTGGGGTTAATGTATGCAAATGGTGAGGGTGTAGAAAAAGATATGGCGCAAGCCGTCGAATTATTCAGAAAGGCTGCAGAACAAGGGCACGTAGATGCCCAAAATAATTTGGGAGCGATGTATTTTACTGGTGAAGGGATAGAGAGAGACGAGAAAAAAGCGATTGAATGGTTTGAGAAAGCTGCAGCTCAAGGAAATGCAGATGCCCAAGCTAATCTGGATGCAATAAAAGCTGCTGGTAAATAGGTATGCTAAGTGATAAGTAAGCATTTCAAGTGTGCCTTAACAGGATTCAGAAGGATCCTGTCAATCAGTATTCATAAATCTCCATAAATTGAGGCAGTAGAGGAGCCCATTGATTTATATTTATTCTTTTAAAGAATTTGTTTCATTGATAAACCTCCTATTACTACCACAAGCTACTTCCCATTCGGTTTCATCGATACTGCCGGGTTGTATGGCTTCCCATTTCTGTGGTTGGCTGTATGAGCGAACGAGTTCTCCACCCTCCATATTCCAACTAAATAACGAGAAAGCAAGTTTTCTCATTTGTTTCTCTTTGCAGTCGTACTCACGTCGAATTTTTTCAGATAAAAATTCAATGCCGGAGACCTTCTGCACGACTTCATAATCAAATAAAGCCCACATTTTAACTCTATCACCTGCCTTCCGTATAGAAGTCAGGTCAGCATATGCTGTGTAGCCTCCTTTACTGGTACTTTCACCCACCTTGGTCCATTCAGCCAGTGCAATAGTGGTTATTAGGGTCAATGTTAAAGTCAAGAAAAATTTTTTCATGATGTATTTTGGGGTTCCTGCAATGATGGCGTATATTGGTTGAAATGTATTATTAATGAAGTCCAGTGTCTATCTATAATTGTTGAATTTTCACATGATCGTCGTGAACACAATCGGTGTCAGATTGATGGAATCTTGATTTCCGATGAAAAAAGTAAAATGTTTAGGTAGTTGCCGGACATCAGCAGATATGCTAAAAGAATTGTTTAGGTAGTCACTCATGAACTAGATTTCTATTCGCGTGCCTAATTCAAGGATGCGATTGGCTGGTAATTTAAAGTATTCAGCTGCATTACCGGCATTCCTGGCCATCGTAGCGAAAACTCGTTCCTGCCACTGTGTCATACCTCCGCCAGGGGTTGATACAATAATCTCACGGCTTAAGAAAAAGGACGTTTTTAAGGGCTCGAACTCAAGTCCATATTGCTCGCATATTTCAAGTGCGGCAGGTAAATCAGGTTCGTCTTTAAAGCCATACCGGACCGTTATTTGATAGCAATTTCCTATTAATTTTTTTATGGAAATTCGTTCTTCATATGAGACTCTGGGAATTTCTAGATAATTCACGGTTAAAAATACTACACATTCATGTAAAACTTGATTATGGGCGAGATTATGCAATAGTGCGTGGGGTACGCCGTTCGGATTAGATGTCAGAAAAACTGCTGTTCCTGCTACACGTGCCGGTGGATCCGCTATAAGGGATTCCAAGAATGATTCAAGAGGAATATCAACCGAGCGCAAGTGTTCCTCCAAAATTTTACGTCCGCGATTCCACGTAATCATGACAAAAAATATGATGGTGCCGATGACCAGGGGAAACCACCCACCTTGGAAAATTTTCAATATCGTAGCGGCAAAAAAAGTAGCATCTACAGTGAGAAAAAAACCTGTCATTAATATGCTTATGGTTAAAGGATAGTTCCAGGCAAAACGAAGAACGAAAAAAGTCAGTAGTGTTTCAATCACCATTGTGGCGGTAACAGCTACGCCATACGCCGATGCCAGATTGGATGAAGAGCCAAACCCAACGACAGCCATGATCACTGCTACCAATAAAATCCAATTAACAAAAGGAATATATATCTGACCAATTTTTTGGTCTGATGTATGTCTGATCTGCATGCGAGGCAAAAAGCCGAGCTGAATAGCTTGGCGAGTCACCGAGAAAACTCCGGAAATTACTGCCTGTGATGCAATCACGGTGGCGGCTGTAGCCAGCACTACCATTGGGTAAAGAGCCCATGATGGGAACAGTAGAAAGAAAGGATTGGAAAGGGCTGACGGATTAGCGAGTAGAAGAGCTCCTTGTCCTAGATAGTTCAGTATGAGTGCGGGAAGGACACATCCATACCAGGCGAAGCGAATCGGTTTTACACCAAAATGCCCCATGTCGGCATATAGCGCCTCACCTCCTGTGACTGCCAGTACCACGGCTCCTAAAGTAATAAAAGCAAGTAATCCATTTTTCAAGCAAAAGCTAACAGCGAAGAATGGATTAAAAGCTTGCAGAATTTCAGGCGCTGCAGCAATATTGATTATACCGATAAGTCCCAAGGTAACGAACCATAGCAGGGTTATCGGCCCGAACATTGCTCCAACCCTACCAGTACCACGTTGCTGGATCAGGAAAAGTGAAATCAGGACAATTAAAGTAATGGGTAATACGTAGGGTTGGAGCAATGGCGTTGCTACTTCCAATCCTTCCACTGCACTTAACACGGATATGGCTGGCGTAATGACACCATCACCATAAAACAATGCGGCACCAAATGCACCAATCATAAAAAGTATATTCCGCAGTTGAGGACGATTAATAACCGAAGAACTGGCAAGCGATAGCAGCGCCATAATGCCCCCTTCACCATGATTGTCAGCACGTAGAAACAGGGTTATGTACTTGAGTGTTACTACGATCATGATTGCCCAAAAAATCAAAGAGATGACACCGATGATATTATGATCGGTGAGAGCAAGCCCGTGAGCAGGATCAAAAACGGTTTTCATGACGTATAGTGGGCTTGTGCCGATATCCCCATACACCACGCCCAATGCAGCCAAGCATAGCACACTAAGAGATTCCTTTTTGGTGGCAGGGCTTTTCGGAGGGTTATCTATGCTGGTCATATCTATTTGCCTATACAAGATAATTATTATACGTCTCAAATCAAATGTGCGAAGCGAGATTGTCCTTTGAAGCATTTAATCCGCTTAAGTTTAGAACTTAGAAAACAGCAAAAGCTATGACTCTACACTTTGAGTAAAAACCAAGAAACCGTTGGTGAAATCCTGATTTTTTATTGGATATTAATTGGATATTAATAGGGTTTGTAGGGGAGATTGGTGCAGGCAAAACAGGAAGCCTGGAATAAATACTCAAATCCTTTCTAAAATAGTGCCGTTGTGTTTATTTGATCTGAATTTGATTGTCGACTTGTTTGACACCGGACATGTGCCGTGCAATTTTATTGGCTAACTGGCGCTGAGATTCTGTTTCGACAAAACCAGTGAGTACCACCAGCCCATGAGAGGCTTTGACATGGATGGCCGCTGCGTTCAGTTCCTTCGCTTCAATCAGTTCTGCTTTGATCTTCATAGCGAGGATTACATCTTCTGGTGGTGGTTCTTCTACTTTTTGAGGGGTAAACAAACCAGCACATCCGCTTATCCCCAAAATTATGAATAAAAAACCGCTGATCCATGTATGGCGTATATGGTAAGTCATCTTTTCCATTTTTGTAATAAGTTATTCATTTTTTTTGCGAGCTTCATCGATGGCATTTACAAGACCTGCGCAGTGTATATTCTCTTGCTTATTATCTTTTTGTTCTTTCCGTTCTTTCTGCTCTTTCTGAAGAAAGGAATATAAGCCTACAATGGGTGCCGAGGGTAGTAATGCTAGTGAAACTGCACCTCGTACAATTGCCGATGCGCCGGGAATAACAGTAGGTTTTTTAAGACTACCTTCGATATGAAGCGGTGCGCGGGCCGAAAATAAACTCACATCCTTGGGTTGGGGGTCAATGATTAGATCAAGCTGTTCCTTTTTAAAATCGATAGATCCTTTTCCCAAAAAAACTGTGTCCTTGGTATCTACAACAAAAGTTTCTAAATTCATGATTCCGCCTTTGATGGGAAGGTCCACAAAAGCACAATTTATCTCAGTGTTATCCTCTTCATCAAATAACGCAACCAGAGCCTCCCCAATATCAAGCCCGGCGAGTTCAGTTAATAAATCATCAAATTTCCCGCCTGTCATTAGCATCAGTAAACCTCCGTCAGCCGAGGCCAACATTTCCGCGACTGAATTCCCTTTAAACCAATATATTCCCTGTCCACCGATCAAGCCTGCACTTTCATCGGCAATTTCAAAGCGGCGTAAAATTTCATCGAGTTGAACATGATGTATTTTAGTCTCAACCTTGCTTTTAGCTGGTTGAACTCTCGTGTCAAGCTCAAGACGCGATTCGATATTTCCTTTGGCAACGCCAAAGTCGAGAGGAGCCAGAATCAAATTACCGTCATCAAGGATTACATGCACGAAGAGATTATCTACTGGTAATTTCGATTGAATGTGCTTACCTCGAAGGGTTATATTCGCATTTATATTTTGTAGTTCCTTAAAAACAATAGCTTTTTTTGGAAGAAGAAAAGGACTTGCCGCTTGCTTTTCTGCTTCCTTTTTCTGAGCTGGAGAAGCAGTTTCTCCGGGGCCAGTATCAGGAGTAAAACCGATGAAGGTTCCCAAATCATCTAAATCAATTTTTCTGGATGTCAGGTCTCCCTGTATAAAAGGTCGTTTTTTACCCAAATTCACGCTTATACTTCCTTGAAAATCGCTATCTCCTACACGGCCATTAAGATTCTCGATTTGCCAAATTTCTTCATGATGAGACAAATCCCCTTTTAACTGATAAGGAGGTAAGCTAGGAATTGGAATACCCAATAAGGGCGAAAATTTATCAGGATCCGAGCCTTTCATTGCGAATTGCAAATCGATCCTTTTGAGCTGCAAAGGATCTGTAACAGTGCCATTCACGCTGACAACGGTTTTTCCCGCCTGCAGATTAAGATTCAATGGATAGGGCACCTTTGCTTCTCGAAGTGCAACTAAAGGACCTGCTTTTAAATCCATGGTCAGAGGATGACCTCCCAATTTCCCTTCGGCTTGTATTTCGGTAACTTCTTCCCCGTCAGTCTGCCCTTTAGTTGTCCCGAAATTAACATTAATTGCTGTCTTTTTGGATAAGTCGCGATAAATCAGGCGCCCCTCTTCAATTCGTAAGCGCTCAATAACTGGCAATTCCATAGGTTTTTCCTGATCACGATCGATTTGAAATTCCCAATTAGCCCGACCATCTGCTACTTTTTCTAAAAAAACAAATGGCTGAGTAAGGATAATTTCTGGAAATATGATATGACCTTTGAAGAGTTCAATCAGGTCGATGCGCAGATCGAGCATCGCAAGTTCCAGCATATGGGCTCGCTCGCTCCAAGCAGCATTTTCAAACTGTATTTGTTCAATACGAATATTGGGTGTCAAGGACCAGTCAATGCTTAAGTCACCGTGAATGGTAAGTTTACGATGCGTCCTCTCGCTGACTTGTTGTGCAACGATATCTCGTGCCCAATTCCAGTTCTCTAACGAGATCAACAATACCATAAGTAGAAGTGGTATCAATAAAGCAATTCCAACCCATTTTACGATAGCCATTATTTATCCAGATCAGTTACTTACCTCAAAAGTGCTAATTTAATGAATATGCTTTGAGGTAATATGGTCAATAAACAAATGATTCAACAAATGTTGCGATTGAAACCTTGATAACCAAATTGTCAGCAATGTCATGCCTTGACAAGATTTGGGACAGGGGATGAACTATTACGCAATTTTATGTATTTCATTATGTTTCTTATTTACACGAAGAAACAAAGAGCACCAAAAATTTACATAATTATTTGTATGTGCTCAGTACGGTATGTCACTCAGTAAATGTGACGTTAGCTCAAAGGATGAACGCGGGTTTGGATAAACTGCAAACCGATTTGCACAACGGTGCGAGTGAAGAGTATGAATTTTTGAAAAGCAGTTAAACAAGGCAGTCCGGCTTTGGAATTTTATTTATAACAGTACGCTAGAAATAGTGATTCTGGTTATGAGCGATAAAAGATGGAACAGAAATAGAAGTAGAGTTATAGCTGAAAAAATACAATCAAAAAGATTATAATAAATTGTTCTATTTTTTATAGACTTGATAATACAATACTTGAGTCAGGTTCAATTATCAGACCAATCTACTTATTAAGTAAGCTGCACTGTTTATTTATCCCAACATTAAAAAACGAGGTGAAGGATGATCTTTAAGGCATCAAATATGAAAAGGTCTATGATTTTTAATCCGCGTGAAAATCGTATCTTGCGAGCACTTGGTGAATCCGAGTTTGAACTCTTGGCTCCCCACCTTGAATTAGTGAGCTTGCCGCGTGCGGAAGTACTGTTTGATGTCTATGATAAATTAAATTATGTCTACTTTCCCATTACGAGTATTGTTTCGTTGTTATGCCACCTGGAAGATGGTACAGGCGTGGAAGTAGGGACGATCGGCAGTGAGGGTTGCGTAGGAGGTGTTTCAGCCCTGACGGGCGGCAGAGCATTGACTCAAACGGTTATCAAGGTAGAAGGACATTGCTATCGAGTGTCCCTTAAATCGCTGCAAAGCATTCTTGCGCGCAGTGAAGGCCGTCGTACAGGAATATTGAAGAAATTGATGCTTCGTTATGTCGGAGCGCTTTTTAGACAAATGTCTCAAGCAACGATCTGTAACCGACGCCATAATATTGAACAGCAATTATGCAGCTGGCTGCTTTTAAATTTTGATCGGATACATTCAGATAATTTAACAATTACACAAGAATCAATTGCGCATTTGCTAGGGGTTCGCCGAGAAAGCATATCTGATGTGGCAAAGAAACTCCGTAAAGCTGGAATAATTGATTATCGCCGCAGTCACTTTGAGCTTAAGAATAAAGAAGAACTCGAAACTAAAGCTTGCGAGTGTTATGCAGTCATAAAAGAAGAATCAGAACGTTTTATCACTGACTTAGAAGCTGCTTAAGCAGGGCACAGCAAAAGCAGCATGTTTATTATTGCTCTAACGAGGTGTCGGGGTAGACTCAACTGGTGTTGAACTCTCCTGAGAGTCCGCGAGTTTATTGATTACTCGATTACAGGCCGCTCCAAAAACATTCAGCATTGCCTCCTCATTTCATTCTCTACCGAATCATGATCGTCCCTCGAAACCGGGAAGCTAAGTGCTCACGAGCATCACCGAGTGTTCGTATTTCTCCGCCGCTTGCAGAGTCAAGAAAAGGCAGCATGAGAGATTGAAAATCGGGAATGGGCATATTTTCTCTTATTATTTATAAGGCAAATAGGTTACGTTAAATATATTCAATAAACGATCTCAACATTCCCAGTTTTAAAATGCGCATGCAACGACTGCAGCAAATCATCGTGTAGATATATCCGCCAGTCAGTTCCTAATTCAAGCTTACCGCTGGCAAAGTCATTATGATAGACGATCGTTACCGGGCAGTAATTCGCGTATGATTTTTGTTGTATGGAAAATGGTGCCAATAGTGTTTTGAGGTTGGAAACCTGACTGAGTGAAGATTTATCGCAATGAATCTTGAGTTGCTTAGCGAAGCGCGAGCAGATTCCTGCGAAGTCGTAGAGCTGCTCGGCGGTGATTCTTAGTTCCTCGCCTTCGTTGCCATTGTATCCGCGCATGCCGATTTTTGCTTCCACGATCAGGAGTTGGTCTTCTTTGAGCCATCCGCGGTTGGCATCAAACAATTCATTGAAAACGATGACTTCCACGCGGGACTTACCGTCTTCGAGGTTGATGACGCCCATTTTACCGCGGCGTGTCATTTGCACTCGAATCGAGTGGATGATGCCGGCGAGCAGTTGCGGTTCGCGCTGTGGATGCAATTGGTCGAGTCGGGTGCGGATGAATCGCTTGAGTTCCGGCGCATAGGTGTCAAAAGGGTGTCCGCTGAAATAATAGCCCAGGCCGATTTTTTCCTGATACAGTTTTTCTCGCTCGGGCCAGGGTTCAGCATTAACGAGTTGCGATTGCAGGTGTGATTGACCGTCCAATTCGCCGAATAAGTAAGCCTGACTGGCTGCCCGACTCATCTGCTCGGCGGATTCTATGGCCAGGCCGACAGAGGCTAGCAGGCTGGCGCGGTTTGAATTAAGGGTGTCAAATGCGCCGACGCGGATCAGCGATTCCATCACGCGGCGGTTGGCGATGCGCCGGTCAACGCGGTTGCAGAAATCAAATAAATCTGTAAAGGGTCCGGTTTGTTCGCGCACAGCAATGATCGAATTGACCGCGGACTCTCCGGTGCCTTTGATTGCACCAAGACCAAAGCGGATGGTTTTTTTATCGACTGGAATAAAACGGTAATCGGAAAGATTAATGTCGGGCGGCAAAATTTTCAATCCGTTGGCAATGCTGTCCTCAACGAAAATCTGTACCTTATCCGTGTCATCCATATCGGCTGACAAACACGCCGCCATGAATTCAGCCGGGTAGTGCGCCTTCAGATAAGCGGTTTGGAAAGCGATTAGCGCATAAGCGGCGGCGTGGGATTTATTGAACCCGTAGCCGGCGAATTTTTCCATCAAACTGAACAGTTCGGAGGCTTTATCTTGATCCAGGCCGTTATTGACCGCGCCGTTGACGAAAATATCGCGTTGTTGCGCCATTTCCTCAACTTTTTTCTTGCCCATTGCGCGGCGCAGCAAATCTGCGCTGCCAAGGCTGTAGCCGCCAATCACTTGCGCAATCTGCATGACCTGTTCCTGATAAATCATGATGCCATAAGTCGGACCCAGGATTGGCTCCAGGCGCGGATCGAGGTATTCGATCGTTTTCTTGCCATGTTTGCGTTCAATAAATTCGGGAATCAGATCCATGGGACCAGGCCGGTACAATGCCACCAGCGCGATGATATCTTCGAAGCGATCCGGTCTGGCTTTCTGCAGCAAATCGATCATGCCACGCGATTCAAACTGGAAAATTCCGATTGCATTGCCCTTGCGCATCAGCGTATAGGTGAACTCATCTTCAAGCGGTAGCGTTTCCAGCGAAAAAGGTCGGGTAGAAGATTCGGTGTTTTGTTGCGATTGGCGGATATAGCCTACAGCCCGATCCAGAATTGTCAGCGTTCGTAAGCCCAAAAAATCAAATTTGACCAGGCCGATTTTTTCAACATCATCTTTATCCAGTTGACTGACGACCGAATCAGTCGATTCGGAGCAATAGATCGGGCAGAAATCGGTGATTTCGCTGGAAGCGATCAGCACGCCGCCAGCATGCATGCCGACATTGCGCGTGATGCCTTCGAGGCTTTCCGCCAGCTCCAGCAAATTGCGCACATCTTCCTCCGCTTCAGCGCGCTGATTCAGTTGCGGTTCGAGTTGGCGTGCTTTTTTTAGCGTCATGCCGAGTTCAAACGGCACCAGTTTGGCGAGCTGATCGACAAAGTTGTATGGCAAATCCATTACCCGGCCGATATCGCGGATCACCGCCTTCGCCGCCATCGTGCCAAACGTGGCGATTTGCGAGACTTTGCCGGTACCGTAGCGTTGCTTGACATACTCGATGACCAATTCGCGCCGGTCCTGGCAGAAATCGATGTCAAAGTCTGGCATCGAGATGCGCTCAGGATTCAGAAAGCGCTCAAACAGCAGATCATAGCGCAACGGATCAAGATCGGTGATTCCCAAGGAATAGGCCACCAGTGAGCCTGCTCCAGAGCCGCGCCCGGGGCCAACGGGCACATTGTTGTGCTTAGCCCAGTTGATAAAATCGGCGACGATCAGAAAATATCCGGCAAACCCCATTTGGATGATAGTGTTGACTTCAAACTCAAGGCGTGCCTGGTATTTCGGTATTTTGCCAGTACGGACGTCAGTATCTGGAAACAGGCTTAGCATGCGTTTCTCCAGACCAGCTTCGGCCTGGTTGCGTAAATATAGCTCGAGACTTTCATTATGAGGTGTGGGAAACAGCGGCAGTCGGTTCACACCCAGTTCTAGCACCAGGTTACACCGTTTAGCGATTTCTATCGTGTTTGCCAGTGCGCTGGGAACATCAGCAAACAATTGCATCATCTCGGTTTGTGTTTTGAAATATTGCTGCTCCGTGAAATTCTTCGGTCGACGCTTATCTTCCAGGATATAGCCTTCTGCAATACACACGCGTGCTTCATGCGCCCGGTAGTCTCCAGCATTCAGAAATTGCACGGCTTGTGTAGCTACTAGGGGCAGATCAAATTTTTGAGCCAGTGCCAGCGATTGTTGTATCAGCATCGCTTCATTAGCATGACCGTCTTTCTGGATTTCGATATAAAAGCGATCGGGAAACAGGTCAGCCCATTTTTGTGCCAGAACCTCAGCCTGTCGTACATTGTTTTGTAAAATGGATATTCCGATATCGCCCAGGCGAGCACCTGACAGGGCGATGAGCCCTTGCGTGCCCAATTCTGCAGGGTTTAGCCACGATGCTTTGATTTCAGCTCTGCCGTGATATTGATTTTCCCGGTAAGCGCGAGACAGCAGGCGCGATAACAGTAAGTAACCGGCGTGGGATTGGCAGAGCAGCAGCAGTCGGATCGGTTTGTTGCGGTCAGCTTCATTGGTAATCCAGACATCACATCCGAGGATCGGCTTGATGCCATTTTTATAGGCACTTTGGTAAAATTTGACCAGACCGAAAAGATTGGCGAGGTCTGTTAACGCCAAGGCGGGCATTCGGTCTGCCACTGCTTTTGCAATAGCTTCGGGTATTCGGATGGTGCTATCCAGAATAGAATATTCGCTGTGCATCCGTAAATGAATAAAAGCAGGATTGGTTGGCATGATGTTACAATTCGAAACTGCGGTAACTCTGTAATTTATAGTTGAGCGTTATTTTACCTTATGTTGAAATCACCAGAACTTTTACTTCCTGCCGGTTCCCTGGAAAAAATGCGTATTGCCTATGCCTTTGGCGCTGATGCAGTGTATGCGGGACAACCACGCTATTCGCTACGGGCAAGAAACAACGAATTTGCCTTGGAACAACTTAAAACGGGCATTACGGAAGCGCATGCTTTGGGAAAAAAATTTTTCGTTGCCAGCAATATCATGCCGCACAATGCCAAAGTCAAAACCTATCTGGACGATATGGCACCAGTCATCGCCATGAAACCCGACGCACTGATAATGGCTGATCCCGGATTGATCATGATGGTGCGCGAGAAATGGCCGGATGTGCCGATTCATCTGTCAGTTCAAGCGAACACGGTCAATTATATGGGCGTCAAATTCTGGCAGAAAATAGGCTTAACGCGAGTCATTTTGTCGCGCGAATTATCCTTGGATGAAGTTGCGCAGATTCGTGATTACTGCCCTGATATGGAACTGGAAGTTTTTGTACACGGTGCATTGTGTATCGCTTATTCCGGACGCTGCCTGTTGTCGGGATATTTTAATCACCGTGATCCGAATCAAGGCACCTGTACGAATTCATGTCGCTGGGATTATAAAGTTAAACCCGCCGTAGAAAATCCAAGCGGCGATATTCAGGCAATAGAAAAAATCGATTTTGATTTCAACCAGGCGATGATGCAATCCTCTGAGATGGTAAGCGGTTGCGGGTCGATTAGCCGGCATCCTGCGGCCGATCAGGTCTATTTGATCGAAGAAAACGAGCGGCCGGGTCAGTTAATGCCAATCATGGAAGATGAGCACGGCACATATATCATGAATTCCAAAGACTTACGCGCAGTCGAGCATGTCGAGCGTTTGGTCAGCATCGGCATTGATTCATTGAAAATAGAAGGTCGTACCAAGTCTTTGTATTATGTAGCACGCACCGCACAGGTTTATCGCAAGGCAATTGATGATGCCGTTGCAAACAAACCGTTTGATCCATCTTTACTGGGCGAGCTGGAGGGCCTTGCGAATCGTGGCTACACCAGTGGTTTTTATCAGCGGCACAGTACGCATGAAACGCAAAACTATCTGCGCGGACATTCCGAGTCCAACCGCAGTCAATATGTCGGCGATATTACCGGTTTTGATGCTGTCAGCGGCATGGCGGAGATATTGGTTAAGAACCGTTTTCAGGTGGGCGATCGTCTCGAGATTATTCATCCAACCGGTAATCAGGTGGTTGAATTGTCGAGCATGCTGGATGCCAAGGGTCAACCGGTTTTAATAGCACCGGGCAGCGGTCACCGGGTCAAGATACCACTCGCTAGCAAGGTGGAAAATGCACTTGTAGCCAAGTTTTTCTGATGAGAAAGTAATCTGAAATTTTACGGATCGGTTAATTTTGTGAACAATTGTGGTGAAAGAAGCTGAGTATCTTCGCAGGTAACCACTCCATTTTTCCCGGGAACGGGCCTTGCATAAATCCCACATGGCCGCCTTCTTCAGGAAATTCCAGCGTGACAGCCGATGATACATCTTTCTGAGTCGGCAATGCCGATGCCGGCAAGAAAGGATCATTGCGTGCATTGATCACTAAAGTAGGTACTTTGATATGTCCGAGCCAGGGCTTGCTGCTTGACTGCCGCCAGTAATCTTCGGTGTCACGGAAACCGTGCAAAGGTGCCGTGACCAGATTGTCAAAGTCATAAATTGATGTGCATTTTTTGAGTGCATTTGCATCAAACAAGCCGGGAAATTGTTCCAATTTGTCAAGCGCTTTATATTTGAGTGTGCCAAGAAAATGACGTGTATATACTTGATTAAAGCCCATATTCAATGCTGAACCAGCAGCGGCCAAATCGAGTGGAGCGGATATCGTTGCAACTCCTGCCACTAATTCTTTTGCCTGCTCCCCTTTTTCACCCAACCATTTCAATAATGCATTACCACCTAACGATACCCCAATGGCATAAACGGGTTGCGGAGCACTTACCACTCGATTATGACTGATGATTCGCCGCAGCATCCAATCAATTTCAGCGGAATCACCGGCGTGATAAGCCCGGGAAAGTCGATTGGGTATTCCGGAACATCCACGGAAATGGATCACCGCACTACGCCAATTGTAGTTCTTTAAAAGATTTTTAACGCTAAGGATATAATGGCTGGATGATCCGCCTTCCAGGCCATGAAAAAATACCACCAAGGGTTTGTGAATAGACCCATCCATCCAATCAACATCAACAAAATCGCCATCATCGAGTTCCCAGCGTTCACGTCGATAATCGAAAAGCTGTGTAGGTTTATAAAAATAAGGATAAAGTGTTTGTATATTTCCTCCTGGCAACCAGGAGGGTGCGGTATAAGGCTCCGTATAGAGTGGAATTGTTATATTTGATAGCACGGACATAGCACTCCTCTTTATTAAGCGATTCATATCTTAAAGTCGATATATCCATGAATACTAGAAAATTGATTAGTTCCAGTAAAATAGCCTATCAGGTAAAATTTTTTCAATCAAGCGTGAAGTTTGTTCATAGGAATTCGTATCCCGATAAATCTGCTGAGCTTGTTGTTACTATGACTTGTTTGCCAAGGCCATGATAATTGAACGTTTAATGCTGATTCAACAGCAACTCGCGTTGCTCTACCTGCATCCACTAAAACGCTCGGTTTCCTATATTTAAAATAACCGACTGGCCCTAATACGGAATGGTTTAGAATCTCTAGTTTCGTGTTTCATCGCGTGGTTATTTCTATTTAGTATATATTCCTGAATTTAAAAAGTAATGAAAGTAAAAAAGCCGATCAGACCGGCAAAGAAAAAAATCCATGTGTCTCGAGGCAAGCCCGAGACACATGGATCTTCCAGCCCATCAGCAACAACTCCTACCCTGAAGCTGCAGAAGCTTTTAGCACAAAAGGGGTTGGGTTCGCGGCGGGAAATGGAAACCTGGATTGCTGCCGGCAAGATTACTGTGAACGACAAAACGGCTGTGTTAGGGGACCGGGTTAGCACTGAAGATGTGGTGCGTATTGGCAAGCGTGTGATTCGCTTAAATAGGACAGATGGCTTACCCAAAGTTTTGCTTTATCATAAACCTGAAGGTGAGATAGTCAGCCGCAATGATCCGGAAGGCCGTCCTTCGGTATTCGAGAAACTGCCTCATTTGCGATCTTCCAAATGGATTGCGATTGGACGCCTGGATTTCAATACCAGCGGTTTACTGATTTTCACCACTGACGGCGTATTGGCTAACCGGTTGATGCATCCACGATTTGAAGTAGAGCGTGAATATGCGGTAAGGATATTGGGGAAACTGACGCCCGAGCAGATGACGAAATTAACTACTGGCGTTGAGTTGCCAGATGGTCGCGCAGCTTTTTCATACTTAGCCGAGCAGGGCGGTGAAGGGATCAATCACTGGTATCGCGTCATTCTGAAAGAAGGAAAAAACCGTGAAGTACGGCGCATGTTTGAAGCGATTGGATTGACAGTTAGCCGCTTGATGCGTGTGCGCTTCGGTCCGATTAATCTGCCGCCACGGCTTAAGCGGGGACAGTGGCTGGAAATGGATGAAAAGGAGATACAGCGACTGCTGAGCCTGATTGGCTGACCAAGTTAGAGAATTAGAGAATGTTTATGCGGGCAACTGATCACGCCTTAGCAGAAAAACAAACTCATCCCCAGCGCTGGTTTCCAGCCAGGTAAAGGGAATTTCTGGGTAAGTCTGCTCCAGTGCATCACGGTTATGACCGATTTCAACCACCAGAATGCCTTCATCGGTTAAATGCCGGTCGGCTTGTTGCAGAATCAGCCGAGTCGCATCCAAGCCATCCAGGCCGCTTGCCAGCGCAATTTGGGGTTCATGCTGGTACTCCTGGGGTAGTCGCGCCATGGATTGGGCTTTGACATAGGGTGGATTACTAATGATCAGATCGTACTGCTTTTCCGACAGAGCCGAAAATAGATCAGATTCCATCAAATGAATCCTGTCTTCCAACCCATAATCCTGTACATTTTTATGCGCTACAACAAGTGCTTGTGCGGAAATATCGACCGCATCGATAAACGCGTTTTCAAAGCTGTGCGCCATCAGGATCGCCAGACATCCTGAACCGGTGCATAAATCCAGCGCCGAAGAAATGTCATTGGGCTTGTTTATCCAAGGAGAAAGTTGGGTTTGCAGCAGTTCGGCGATGAAGGAGCGTGGAACAATAACACGTTCATCGATATAAAAATTATAATCTCCTAACCAGGCTTCATGGGTAAGATAGGCTGCAGGTATGCGGTCTTTAACACGGCGCTCGAAAATGTCCAATACTTGCTTGCGTTCAATATCAGTCAAGCGCGCATCCAGGAATGGCTCCAATTGATCCAGTGGTAAATGGAGGGTTTTCAGAATAAGATAAGCCGCTTCATCATACGCATTAGATGAGCCATGACCGAAATGCAGACCTGCTTTATTGAACTGGCTGACAGCAAAGCGTAAAAGATCCCGGATAGTATAAAGTTGAGATTGAGCCTGAATAATCATTGTGATAGGGGTTTTAGAACTTAGAGCGTAGCTCCTGGATGAATGGTTGGAAAAACGGCTTTCTTGAAGATGCGTTATTGATGATGTGCAGCAATGTAGCATAAATCCGCTCAAGAAAGACTTCCTCAATAATTGATCTGCTTATTTTAAATATTATGTTGAACGAAACCGAGACAATATTTTGGGCACGGGTGACGATATAGATTTTATGCGGGTTGCCCTGCAACTGGCGCGTCAGGCACAGGATCATGATGAAGTACCAGTCGGCGCAGTTGTCGTGCAAGAGGGAATTATTATTGGACGAGGACATAATTGTTCAATTACTGCCACCGATCCTACTGCGCATGCTGAGGTAATGGCCATGCGTGACGCCGGCAGTAAGCTGGCTAATTATCGATTGATGCATTGTACGTTGTATGTCACGTTGGAGCCCTGTGCAATGTGCATCGGTGCAATTTTTCATGCCCGCATCAAACGTTTGGTGTATGCAGCAGCAGATCCGAAGACAGGTGCTTGTGGCAGTGTCATTAATCTGCCCTCGGAGATACGGCTCAATCATCATACACAGGTGACAGCTGGAGTAATGGCATCAGAAGCCCGTTTATTGTTAAAACAGTTTTTTGCACAAAAGCGAAGGTAGCAGAGAAATACCATGAAAATAAATATCACTATTGCAACTCAGCAGCTTAGATTGCTCGATGAGCATGGGCAGGTTATTAAGCAATACTTGATTTCATCTGCAAAGAACGGTACAGGACAAGAAAATGGCAGTTTCTGTACGCCGCTGGGAAAACATATCATTCGTGCCAAGATCGGAGCTGGGCAGCCAGTCAATACTGTTTTTGTCAAACGGCGACCTACCGGTGAAATTTATAGTCCGGAACTGGGCCAGAGATATCCAAAACGCGATTGGATTCTGACACGCATTTTATGGTTATCCGGCTGTGAACGGGGTTTCAATCGTTTAGGCTCAGTCGATACCATGCAACGATATATTTATATTCACGGCAGTCCTGATAGTGTAGAAATGGGGAAACCTGGCTCGATCGGATGTATTCGGATGAAAAATCATGATTTATTGGAACTGTTTGGTCTGATCAGAGTCGGAACTCAGGTTGAGATTAATGCATAGCATGCATTTACATTTTTATCTTAACAATCATTTGATTGAGAAAAATGATCAGCATGTTTGATGCTTGTTCATTAACTATAACTATAGTTTATAGGATAATCTCAAACGGGTGAGTATAAGATGTTTGAATAACTGGGAGAAAATTGATGAAGCTTCAGGCAGAAATTAAGAAACAGAAGAAATCCATATATTATTTATTAATGTTGGTTTTAATTTTGTTCTCGCCTGGCATAGTTCTGGCGGATGAAATTGGCAGTGTTTCAACCAAATTTAAGATATTGGGTGCGAATGATAAAATTGTTGTCGAAGCATTTGATGATCCTGAAATTGCTGGGGCAACTTGCTATCTGAGCCGGGCAAAAACTGGAGGCGTTGGTGGAATGGTGGGAGTTGCTGAAGACACTTCGGATGCTTCCATTGCCTGTCGCCAGATTGGACCCATTTCCTTGCCCGAGAAAGTAAGAAATGGTCACGAGGATGGTAAGGAAGTGTTCAAAAAAAGCACATCTCTGTTGTTTAAGTCATTACAAGTGGTTCGGTTTTATGATGCAAAGAGAAATGTATTGGTTTATTTGACTTATAGCGACAGAATTATTGAAGGTTCCCCTAAAAACAGCATTTCAATCATTCCCATTGTGCCATGGCATTGAGGCAAATGAAGAAGCCCATCTAAAATAAATTGTTTAACGGATGGTATTTAAGTATAGCTAATACTATAATAGCAGCGGCCTATTTATTACCGATGGCTTACATCGATTAACATTATCTTTCATGCAGTTATTCGCTTTTGGTATCAATCACAATACAGCGCCGCTGGACGTGCGTGAGCAGGTTGCTTTTCCTGAAAATGTGATGGAATACGCATTGCACGACCTGGTGGGGCGCAATCCAATCAAAGAAGCCGCGATTGTGTCGACTTGTAACCGTACAGAAGTATATTGTTGCACCGACAAGCCAGAAGATGCCACGACATGGCTGGCAGACTTTCATCATTTACCGACACGCGAACTCGATCCTTATTTATATAAATTGCCGCGCGAACAAGCTGTGAAACATGCATTCCGGGTGGCCAGCGGCCTGGATTCCATGGTACTGGGTGAGCCGCAAATACTGGGTCAGCTGAAAAATGCCGTGAAATCGGCAGAACATGCAGGCACGCTGGGTTTATTGCTGCATAAACTGTTCCAACGAACATTTTATGTGGCCAAGGAAGTTCGCACATCTACCGAGATTGGCGCCAATTCAGTATCGATGGCTGCTGCGGCTGCGCGTTTGGCTGAACGGATATTCGGCGCTATCAGCGAACAGCGTGTGCTGTTTATCGGTGCGGGCGAAATGATTGAATTATGCGCTAGTCACTTCGCTGCCCGTAATCCTAAGAAAATTACCGTTGCTAATCGGACCACGGAGCGCGCGGAAACATTGGCGAATCGTTTTAGGGCGCAGGCTATTACGTTAAGTGATTTGCCGGAGCAACTGGCATTGCACGATATCATCGTGACCTGTACGGCAAGTCCGCTGCCTATTCTGGGCAAAGGGATGGTGGAGCGTGCTATCAAGATTCGTAAGCACCGACCTTTATTTATAGTAGATTTAGCCGTGCCGCGCGATGTTGAATTTGAGGTGGCGGAGCTGGATGATGTATTTCTCTACTATGTCGATGACTTATGCGAGATTGTAAAAGAAGGATTGGATTCCCGTCAGAATGCAGTGGCCCAGGCTGAAACGATTATTGATTTCAATGTGGTGGATTTTATGCGCTGGGTGGCGACGCGGGAAATGGTTCCAACCATTCGAGCCTTGCGTGATCAAGGGGAACGTTATCGCCGGCATGAACTGGCCCGCGCAAACAAGCTGCTGGAGAAAGGTGAAGATCCAAAAAAAGTTATAGAAGTACTCAGTAACAGTCTAACCAATAAACTCTTGCATGCACCTTCCAGTGCATTGAATCATGCAGCGGCTGATGAACGTGAGGAATTAGTCGAGTTGATCAATCGGCTATACCAATTGCATCGTCCACAATGAACAAAAACCTCACTGACAGGCTCACTCGCTTGAGTGTGCGTTTGGAAGAATTAAATCAATTACTCAGCAGCGAGTCTGCAACAGCTGATCTCGATAATTATCGCAAGCTTACGCGCGAACATGCCGAAATTATCCCCATTGTTGAACTCTATCGCGCTTATCAGCAATGCGAGCGAGACATCCACACTGCATGGGAAATGCATGCCGACCTGGAAATGCGCGCTTTTGCCGAAGCAGAAATACAAGCTGGCAAGGAAAAGCTGCTAAAAATTGAATCAGAAATACAAAAGCAATTACTTCCGAAAGATCCCAATGATGAGCGTAATATTTTCCTGGAAATACGTGCCGGGACCGGAGGAGATGAATCCGCCTTGTTTGCCGGTAATCTGTTCCGGATGTATTCGCGCTATGCAGAAAGGCGAGGTTGGCAGGTTGAGATTATTTCACAAAGTCTGTCGGATATCGGCGGCTATAAGGAGATCATCGCTAAAATTATTGGCCAGGGCGCGTATTCCCGGCTTAAATTCGAATCGGGCGGTCACCGGGTTCAGCGTGTTCCTGTGACTGAGACGCAGGGGCGTGTGCATACTTCCACCTGTACGGTAGCTGTCATGCCTGAGGCGGATGATGTCAGTGAAGTCATTCTTAATCCTGCTGAGTTACGCATCGATACTTTCCGCGCTTCTGGCGCAGGCGGACAGCATATCAATAAAACCGATTCGGCAGTTCGTGTCACTCATCTACCCACCGGTATCGTGGTGGAGTGTCAGGATGGGCGGTCGCAGCACAAAAATAAAGCGCAGGCTTTGAGCGTGCTGGCGGCTCGTATACATGACAAACAAATGCGCGAGCAACACGCAGAACAGGCAGCCACCCGGAAATCACTGGTGGGGAGTGGTGAGCGGTCTGAACGGATTCGCACTTATAATTTTCCTCAAGGACGTGTAACTGATCATCGCATTAATCTGACACTCTATAAAATGGATCAGATTATGGATGGTGATATCGATGAGCTTTGTTCGGCACTCATGGCTGAGCATCAGGCAGAACTACTCGCAGCTTCGGTACAAGAATAATTAACGTTGAAGTTGGTTTATTCTTTAACACGCTGATATGCAGTCAAATACCATTACACAGGTCCTCACCACGGCATGCCGCAAGATTGACAGAATAGATGCGCGCATATTGTTACAGTACGTGTTGAATGTTAATCACGTCTTTTTGCTGACTAATTCTGATTACGTACTGACCTCACAGCAAGCGGCAGAATTTTTTTGCTTGGTGAAGCGGCGCATTGATGGAATACCGATCGCTTATTTGACGGGCGAGCGTGCATTTTACGATCTGACTTTTAAAGTCACACCGGCCGTTCTAATTCCCCGCCCTGAAACTGAATTACTAGTCGAATGGGCATTGAAACTGATACCTGTTGACCAACCGCGCAAAATACTCGATCTCGGAACGGGAAGTGGTGCAATTGCTATTACCATTGCCAAGCATCGACCTCAATCACAAGTAATTGCAGTTGACGTATCAGCAGATGCGCTCGCAGTTTGCAGAGTGAATGCCGAAAATCAGCAGGTGAATAATCTTCATCTTATCGCAGGAAACTGGTTTGATGAACTTTCTGGGGAGAGATTTGATCTGATTGTATCAAATCCGCCATATGTGGCAGAAAGTGATTCTCACCTTAAACAGGGTGATTTACGTTTTGAGCCTCAGATGGCTTTGTCAGCGGGTGACAATGGTTTGGCGTGTATTATTCATATCATCCATGCAGCGCCCAGGCATCTTGTCAAAAGTGGATGGTTGTTGCTGGAGCATGGCTATGATCAGGCTGCAGCGTGCAGGCGATTGTTGGCTCATAGGGATTTTAGTAATATTTGTTGCTATCCAGATTTGGCTGGCATAATGCGCGTAAGCGGCGGGCAAATGCATGCTTCAGTATAAATCTGATGCATGGCTTATCTTGTTTTCTGTATTAAATTTTTTTGGGATGATTTTTTGGAGAAATTAACACTATGAATGTTGAAGATTTAATCGAGCAACAAATTACCACACATCAGGTAGTGCTCTACATGAAAGGCACACCTGAGCAACCACAATGTGGTTTCTCAGCGAATGCTGTGAATATTCTCAAAGCTTGTGGTGTTGATAATATATATACTGTTAACGTATTGACAGATCCGGAAATCAGGCAGGGTATTAAAGATTATTCAAACTGGCCAACCATTCCCCAGTTATATGTCAACGGTGAATTTATCGGTGGCTCGGATATTGTGACAGAAATGTATCAGAGCGGAGAGTTGCAGAAATTATTTGAAAACTGATACCTGAAAATTAGATAACCCATTCAGTCTGCTATTCACGAGCAGACTGAATGACAAGAGGTTTATCATCCTAACTGATTGCCGCAGCAATTACCCAATAGCGCGCAAACTTGCCGACAGTAATAAATAATAAAGCCCATAACCAATTTGCGCGCAGCCATCCAGCAGCAACACACAATACATCACCAATTAAAGGTACCCAGGAAAGCAGGAGAATAGGCGTGCCATGTTGACGCATCCATTCGAGGCCGCGTGAACTCCCACTCGTTTTTTTCAAGAACGTTTTTTCATCCGGTAAAAAACGACCAATCAGATATGAGCTCATGCCGCCCAGCGTATTGCCTACTGTTGCCAGAATCAGCGCCTGCCAATGGAGCTCAGGGTAGGTTAGCAAAACACCCGCGAGCACGGCTTCGGACCCACCAGGGAGCAGCGTGGCCGCTAAGAAGCTGCTGGTAAATAAAACCAGCAGGCTGGATTGTTCGTCCATAAAACTACCGGAATTTAAAAAGTATCATAGTGTAATCGGATATTCTGTGAACTGATGAGAATATCGCAGCAAGATTTTATGCAGATGAATTTTTAACTGTTTTTTGTCCGACTGCGATAAATTTCTTGATATAGGGAATGATCTTGTCAGGTTCCCGCATCGCTAAAAACAATTTCTGATAGAGACCTTTCTTGCCAATGCGAATCTTTCTGAGATTAAGTTCCTTGCTTCTGATATCTGCCAGCCATTCTGGCAATACGCAAACACCGCGTTTTAACGCCGCCATTTGCAGCATAATTTCCAGTGATTCAATTTGTTTCAGTTTCTTCGGCGCAAGGTGTGCTGGTGTTAAGAAATGCGTCAAAATATCTAGTCTTTCCAATGCTACCGGAAAAGTTAACAAGGCTTCTTTGCTTAAAAGCTCTGGTGTTAAATAATCAGCGCCTGCCAGTGGGTGATCGGCGGATACCAGCAATACCAATTGATATTCTGCCAGAATTTCATAATCAATTTTTTCTTTCTTGACCAGGTCGGGCGTGATCAAAACATCAATATGGTGATTCAGTAGCCCTTCCAATCCTGAGAACTGAAATTTCTGAACGATATCAATATCGATATCGGGCATTTGCTGCATGAATTGCCCAATTATGCCGGTAAGCCACTCAAAACAGGGGTAGCACTCGACACCGATGCGCAGAATTCCTTGCCGTCCTTCGCTGTATGCCTCAAGTGTTTTTTCAGCCTGCGATAAAACCGGTAACACCTGATTAGCCACCTCCAGCAGCAACGCACCAGCCTGGGTCAGGCGCAAGCTGCGGCCTTCACGCTCCCATAATGTTATCCCCAGTTTCTTTTCCAGATAACTGATCTGATGGGATAGGGCAGGTTGGCTTAGACATAAAGCGTTGGCAGCTTCAGTCAAGGTGCCGTTTGCATGCAGTGCCTGGATGATTTTAAGGTGGCTATGTTCGATCATTTATGAGAAAACATTATCAAAACATTAAAACTTATCATTATTATTCATTACCCATTATTCATACAATAGCTGAATTATTTTTAATTGAGTATTAATGGAATCATGATAACAACACATAATCTTGGATTTCCGCGCATTGGCAGAAAGCGGGAATTAAAATTTGCACTAGAGAAATACTGGAAAGGTGCAATTTCTGCACCAGAGCTATTAGAAGTCTCATCAGATCTTCGGGCGCAGCATTGGCAAGATCAATCCATGCTTGACTGGATACCGGTGGGTGACTTTTCGCTATACGATCATGTATTGGATACCAGTTTTATGCTGGGCAACATTCCGGCGCGCGTCAGTTCATTGCCAGGCAATGAGATAGATAATTACTTTCGTGTGGCGAGGGGTCGCTCGGTCAACGACAGCTCAGCCTGCTCTTGTGTGAGTGCTGGTGAAATGACGAAGTGGTTTGATACCAACTATCATTACATCGTACCCGAATTTGAGAGAAATACGCGATTTTCACTCAATTCCAGTCATTTGCTCGAGCAAATTCAGCAAGCTAAGCAAACGCATCAGCAAATCAAACCCGTTATTCTCGGTCCGGTTACTTATTTATGGCTGGGAAAATGCAAGGATGGTACCGACAAGCTTGATCTGTTGGATGATTTACTCAGCGTCTATGCGCAATTATTTCATGAGCTTGAGAAGGCAGGTATTCAATGGGTGCAGATCGATGAGCCGATACTGGTGATGGAGCTTAGCCAGGCATGGCAGCATGCTTTGAGAAAATCGTATTATCAACTACAAGCCACTGCAATTAATCTGTTATTGACGACTTATTTTGGACAATTGCAGGATAACTTGCAGTTGGCCTGTGAGCTACCTGTCAACGGCTTGCATGTGGACGCCGTGATGGCCAAAGATGAAATTGCCAAAATCATCGATTGGTTACCGAGCCATAAAATTTTATCGCTGGGTGTGATCAACGGGCGTAATATCTGGAAAACCGATTTGACTGAAATATTGGACTGGTTGGAACCGATTCATGCGCGTCTGCAAGACCGCCTTTGGCTAGCACCTTCCTGTTCATTGTTGCATGTGCCGGTGGAACTGGATAGTGAACAAAAACTGGATCAGGATATCCGTTCATGGCTGGCGTTTGCCATACAGAAATTGAAAGAGATCGAAGTATTGGCTAATGCCTTGAATCATGGGAGAGACAGCGTTGCTGAAATATTGCGGGAGAATAGTGCAGCGATAGCAAGCCGTAAACAGTCTAAGCGCGTGCATCAGGCAGCAGTAAAAGTGCGGATACGTGAAATTAAGGAAGCAATGGGTACACGCCAGTCACCCTATCAGCAACGCAACATCGTGCAACGGAAAAAGTTTCAATTGCCGCTTTTTCCCACCACGACCATTGGATCTTTCCCACAAACCCAGGAAATCAGACAAACACGTCGCGATTTCCGCGAGGGTAGGATATCGGATTCCGAATATCGCCAGGCCATGCAGAAAGAGATTGAAGTCTGTGTGCGAGAACAGGAAGCGCTGGGGTTGGATGTTTTAGTGCACGGTGAGCCTGAACGCAACGATATGGTGGAGTATTTCGGTGAACAATTGGCAGGATTTGCTTTTACTCAATTTGGCTGGGTCCAATCGTATGGATCAAGGTGTGTCAAGCCGCCGATTATTTATGGCGATGTTTCGCATCCGCAAGCCATTACCACGGAATGGATTCAATATGCTCAATCACTCACCAGCAAGCCCATGAAAGGCATGCTAACGGGTCCTGTGACCATGTTGAACTGGTCTTTCGTGCGTGATGACCAACCGCGCGCAGACACATGCATGCAACTGGCGTTTGCGATACGCGATGAGGTGCTGGCCTTGGAGAAAGCGGGTATCCAGATTATCCAGATCGATGAGGCCGCATTGAGAGAAGGCTTACCGTTAAGAAAATCGCAGTGGAATAATTATCTCGACTGGGCCATCCGTGCCTTTCGTGTTACTGCGAATGGCGTAAAGGACGAAACCCAGATACATACGCATATGTGTTATTCTGAGTTCAATGACATTATGGAAGCTATCGCGCGTATGGATGCTGATGTGATTACTATCGAGACTTCCCGCTCTGATATGGAATTGCTGGATGCATTTGATCAATTTCATTATCCGAATGAGATTGGTCCCGGTGTGTATGATATTCATTCGCCCAACATACCCTCTGTCGATTCGATCATTAGCTTGATGGAAAAAGCAGCGCAGCGCATACCGGCAGAACGTTTGTGGGTGAATCCGGATTGCGGGTTAAAAACACGCAATTGGGAAGAAGTGAAACCGGCATTGCGTAATATGATCGCTGCCAGCCGGTATTTATCCAGTCATCTGAGCGCAGCCACTCAGGCAAGCCAGATTTGACTTGGCGGTGTTATTTAGCGATGATATGCAGCGTCTTTATCCATCTCAGTAAAGGAAACCATCATGACAACCAATACACTACTCAAGCAAGGAATTGATTCAATTATCAGTGAAAAGCATTTGCTTAAACATCCTTTTTATGTTGCCTGGACGGAAGGTAAACTGACCAAAGAACAGCTACGGCATTATGCAGAGCAATATTTTTATAATGTGCTGGCTGAGCCTACTTATTTGAGTGCCGTGCACTTCAATACGCCGCACATTCATTCAGAAACCAATAGCGGTGATATCAGCGTTCGTCAGGAAGTATTGAGAAATCTGATTGATGAAGAACATGGTGAAAAAAATCATCCAGCCTTATGGAAGAACTTTGCTTTTGCGTTAGGTGCAAATGATAAAAGTCTGGCTAATGCCGCTGCATTGCCGACTACAGAGAAGCTTGTTTCCACGTTCCGGGATATTTGTTTAAACCGTCCATTTTATGCAGGGCTTGCAGCTTTGCATGCATTTGAATCGCAAGTACCTGATATTGCAGCAGTGAAAATTGATGGTTTAGCCAAATTTTATGGCATGAAAGATCCTGAAGATTATGAATTCTTTTCGGTGCACCAAAAAGCGGATATCTATCACTCACAAGCCGAATGGAAGCTGATTGAACGCTTTGCTGATACGGCGGAGAAACAAGCAGAAGTGCTGGCAGCTACCCAGGAAGCTTGTGACGCGTTATGGGGTTTCCTGGATGGCATCCATGAAACCTATTGTGCCAATCTGACATGCGAGCAAAAAGAAGCAGCGACGTTCCATTAGAATAATAGCTTGAGTTTATTTATACCTTCATTCCGGCAAAGAAGCGTTAACAGGAATTTGCCAGTTTAGTTAAAATTTTTCCAATATTTTCATAAGTAATTAAAGAATAGATATTGATGAAAACCTTATTTAACTAACTGGCGAATTCAATCAATGCGCAGCAAGTGTTGTTCAATTGCACCCTATTTTAAGATCGCTGACGGTCAAATCGCCAGTTTCAAGAATCTTTGTGAGCAATTTGTTGCCAGGGCCAGCACTGAGGAAAAATGCCTTTATTATGGATTTTGCTTTAATGGGAATGAAGCTTATTGCCGTGAAGGGTATGAAGATGCGGAAGGGCTGTTGTCGCATCTGAATAACGTGAATGATCTGATTAAAAGAGCGCTTGATATGGCTGAAATTGTACGCTTAGAAATACATGGGCCCGAGGAAGAGTTAAAAAAACTGTATGAACCATTAGCCGAGTTCAAGCCACAGTTTTTTATTCTGGAATATAGTCTTCGCCGATAATTACAAAGTAAAAGCCTAACTAACACGTTGCGAGTGATTTCTGATACCAGCTTCAATGGCATCCAGCATTATTCCAGCCACATTAAATCCTGTCTGTTGGGTTATTTCCTGCATACCCGTTGGACTGGTCACGTTAATCTCTGTCAGATGATCACCAATTACATCCAATCCCACCAGCATTAAGCCATGTTTGACCAGTTCAGGACCAAGAGACTCTGCGATTTCCTGGTCGCGCGCTGATAATGGTTGTGTTTTTCCTGTGCCGCCAGCAGCCAGATTGCCGCGTGTTTCTCCCGGCTTTGGAATACGCGCCAGAGCATAGGGCACGGCTTTGCCGGCAATAAGCAAGATGCGTTTGTCTCCTTGCGCAATTTCAGGAATATAGCGCTGCGCCATAATCGTTCTTGTCCCGTAATGGGTCAATGTTTCGAGAATAACATTGATATTGTGATCGGCACTGTGCACGCGAAACACACTGGCACCGCCCATGCCATCCAATGGTTTTAAAATGATATCTTGATGGTCATTAAGAAACTCCCGGATCAAGTGCGCCTGGCTGGTTACCAAGATGGGGACGACAAATCGGGGAAATTTTGCAATCGCCAGTTTCTCATTGTGATCACGGATGCCACGTGGGCTATTGATTACGAACGCACCCTGAACTTCAGCCAATTCCAGTAAATACGTGCTGTAGATGTACTCCAGATCAAAGGGTGGATCTTTGCGCATCAGCACGGCATCGAATTGTTGCAATGGTATCGCTGAAATGGCGCTGGTTTTGTACCAATGACCATCTTGCAGGGTATCCGTTAAGGTGAGGGTGCGGGAGAAGCCTGTGACACGATGGTTGATTAATACAATATCATGCTGATAAAGCACGTAAACCTGATGGTTTCTGGCAATAGCTTCGCATATCATGGCAAAACTTGAATCCTTGCTGGTCTTGATGGAATCCAGTTGATCAATGATAAAAGCGAGTTTCATTGTGAGTTCAGACAGGAAGAGGAAGCGCAGTTGTCATTTCAGAACTGGATTGTTCTAATTCTAATGCAGCAGCCAGCAAAGCAAGACGGGCAATTACGCCGTAGGCATAGAAGCGATTGGGAATAGAATCGGGTTGTGCCGCTGTTTCTGGTACCAGACAAGTCGTTTCAAATGCCAGCGGAACGAAATGCATGCCGGGCGCATTCAGGTTTTCATCGATACCGCGCCCCGTATGCACGCGATAAAATCCGCCGACGACATAGCGGTCAATCATGTAAATGACTGGCTCTGCAACAGCCTGATTGATATTCTCAAACGTGTAAACACCTTCCTGCACCAAGACATTGGAAACCTGTAATCCTTCTTTAACCACAGCCATCTTGTTACGCTGTTTGCGGTTGAGCTTGTAAATATCAGCACCATCCTTAACTGTCATAATGCCCATACCGTAGGTGCCTGAGTCAGCTTTTACGATGACAAAGGGATCCTCTTTGACGTCATATTGTTGATATTTTTCCTTTATAGCGGAAAGAATTCGATTGACAGCCTTGGCTACACAATCTTCTCCTTGTTTTTCACGAAAATTGATTTCGCCGCATGAAGTAAAACGTGGATTAATCAACCAGGGGTCAATTCCAATCAAATCAGCAAATTCTTGTGCGACTCGGTCATAGGCAGCAAAATGATTGGATTTTCGTCGTATCGCCCAGCCGGCGTGCAAAGGAGGAATGACGATCTGATTCAGATCTTGCAGTATTTCGGGGATTCCTGTTGATAAGTCATTGTTAAGAAGGATGGCGCAAGGATCAAAATTTTTGACCCCTAATTTATGATTCTTGCGCACGACAGGCTCGAGTGTAATGGTTTGCCCATCAGGCAGGTCAATCTCGGTGGCTGTTGTAATTTCGGGTAATAAAGTTCCAATCCGTACATGGAGCCCGGCGTGCTGCATGATGTTTCGCAAGGTTGCGATATTTTGCAAATAAAAAGTATTACGAGTGTGATTTTCTGGAATCAACAGTAGGCTATGCGTATCCGGACATATCTT
>CBFGXU010000002.1:0-45708 GCA_965652935.1 uncultured Nitrosomonas sp. | reverse complement strand
TTCCGGCGCCGATGTTGCCTACTGCCGAATTCCCGGCGTTCAATGCCGCGCTATCAGCGGCAATGCCGGTGCTCGGCATGTTGCGCCCGAATTGCGCCGCCCCGGTTCTGAGTGCAATGCCGGTCATTTCGGTATCGCGCCTAGCCTTGTTCATCGCGCCTGCGGTGTCTTTCGCGCGTGACAGGGCGGTTTCATTCGACATGTTCAGGAATCGGCCGGAATTCGGATTGATCCCCATCGAACCTAAGGTGCGCAGATTCGAATCTGCCGCCGCGTCGTAGCTTCTCGCGACATCCGCGCCCGCTTCCGCAGCCATTCGCTCTTTGCGTTCCGGCGAGTCGAATTCCATGGCGTCTTTAACCATGCGTTGCTCGACCGGCTGGAACGTGTTCTTATAGATGTTCCATTGTTCGTCGGCCCGTGCGTTGTTCGTCGCCGTAGTGGAAATTTGCTGATTGACGACCTTCTCAATCATCGGGTCTTGCTTTGTGGCCCGTTCTCTTGCCCAGGCAAGTTGGCTTTCGCCCAAGGCAAGAGAACGCTTGGCGACTTCCGCATTGTCTTTGGCAGCTTGGCCTATAAGCGGGTCTGGATCGGGGATGTCGGGGGCGCACATATTAATTGTCCTCTTCGTTCTGTTTACGTATCAAATAATCGTTTTCTCGCCGCCATCTGGCGGCTGTTTCTTTGGCTAATTCTTCTCTCTCTTTGAGAAAACGGAGCCTGTTATTCATATCCTGAGAAAGCTCTTGGTCCGGTTCTGGTGCGCCAGGGCAGCACATATTTATCCCTCTAAAACTTTAGTCAGTCCGTTCGATACATGCTGGTAGCCGATGATCTGGAAGTAGCGTCCCGCTTTGTTTACCACTTTGACGCTTACATTAATCTCAACCACGCCCAACTGTTTCAAGGCGCGTTCCGCGTAGTTGATGAATCGCGCCGCCGTGCGGCCCTTGCGGGCTTCAGGTATGAGAAACAGGGTGTCCTCAGTCGCCATCAAGGTCTGGGTGTGCATGGACTGTGCGAGATATAGGGAAAAATTACCCATCAGCCGGCCGTCTTTCCTGATCGTAAAAACCACGCAGCGCCCAGCCTGTTCAAATCGGATGAACCTGTCATAGTCCGGGTTGAATATGAGCCCGTGCCGGTGAGCTTCGGTTTCGCTCCAATGTTCTTGATGCAGCGGCATCATTTCCTCAAGAATGTCCTTAAGCAGCTCGCGCGCGAAAGTGTATTCGCCGCTCTGTTCCGGCTTGATTGCCTCTATTTTGGCTAGCGGAACGAGGGGGATTACCTTCATTGCAGCAACGTAAATATCCGCCGCCAAATCCCAACTGAGAGGCAGACCCATGTTCTGTTTCAGCAATTTGATTAATTCAGCATTCATGAATCGAACCTCGTTATAATTTTGTTTAATGCGGTGTGCATTTCGTTTGCGTAGTTATAAAGCGCCTCGCATTCCTCCTTTGTCGGGGTAGCCGAGAAAGTAATGGTCGGCTTTGCCGGGATTGCTACCGCATTGCCCCGCCGCCCCATGAGTATTTCCATATTCGTCCTAAGCCATGGGTCTGTGTTTGCCGGTATCCCCGCTTTTTTGATAGCGAAGGGGGAGGCGGTTCTGGTCGTGAGAAAAGCATCTACGATGACGCCCAGGTCTACCGCTTTGCCCGCAAAGCTACCGTGCGGGCTAGCGGCGAAGCCCGCACCGGATGATCTAGTAATAGCCATTAAAGAATGATGAAAGTATCAGAGGAAACCGGCGCCGTGGTTAGCGCAGTCACGGCAAATGTAGGCGCCGCAGCAGCGGTATTGCCGGTTATTGACGTGCCTTGCCCGCGTAGCGCCGCCGTGGTCGTGTTGTCGGCAAACTTGATCGTCAGGCCCTTGAACTGATCTGTAACCGATCCCGCAGGCGTGATCGACGACGAGACGATACTAGTGGTCGTGCTGCCTACCCCGACTGTCCCGATGACGTTGGTTTTTACCGCGCGCTCGAACGCTGCCATGGTGGTAGTGCTGTTGTTGATAGCGGATAAATTGCTGTCCATGCGCCCACCAACCAGCGCGGCCGGTAGTCGGCTTTGAATATCGTCAGTGTCTATCTGTACGGTATCGATCTTGGCGTTGACGGTTGAAAACGCTGCCGCGACTGTCGAGGCGGAAGCCGGATCGCTTGGCAAGTTATCTGTCTTCGCTTTTATCGCAACCCCGTTATCACGGATGGTGTCGAGTATCCCTGTCGTTGGATCGTCAGGTGTCGTGCCGCTGGCTGGAATACCGAGAATCGAGCGTATTGCGCTTTTCTCGTTTGCAGTCCAATCCGCTGTTCCGCCGCCCCCGCCAACGGAACTCACTGCCACATCCAAGTTCGTTTCGATCAGAAGGCCATAGCTGCCCGCACTTCCATAGCTGCCCGTTGCCGCGTTCCACGTTGCCGCCGCCACGCCAGCCGCATCAAGATCGTTGAATCCAGTAATCCCGGTTCCTTTTGCAAGGGCAATATTGGTGCCAGCCGTCAGAACTCTCGATGCCGTACCCCATGCCTTGTCCGCCGCCCCTTGAGTGATGTCTACCAATCCGCCTGCGGTGATGGACAAAGATGCAAAGTTTGAGGGGAAGCTGGCCGGGAGGTTGTCTGTCTTGGCCTTGATCGCGGCAATTTCCGTGTCGAGAAAATCATCAACGGTATCCACGCTGGTTTGTGTCGCTCTGCTTGATACGGTTGCATTGAGGTTGTCGTAAAGGATTTTCCCGGCAGAGCCCGCGCCATAACCGCCCAGCGTTGCGGTCCATGGATCGCCCGCGCTGCCCGCACCATTTAGTGATGCGCCCGTGCTGCCAGCGGTCAAGTGACCTGAAATCGCCTCATCCCAGACTGCATCTGCAATACCTGCCGCCGTGAGGCTCCCGCCGCCCACGCTGGAAACCGCCGCGTCAAGGTTTGTTTCGATCAACAGGCCATAGCTGCCGGCCGAGCCGTATGTCGCGGTGGCCGCATTCCATACCGCCGTGGCTACGCCCGCCGCATCGAGGTCGTTGAAACCGGTGATGCCCGTGCCTTTGGCAAGCGCGATATTGGTTCCCGCCGTTAGCACTCTGGCCGTCGTCCCCCATGCCTTGTCTGCCGCCGCTTGGGTAATGTCCACCAGCCCGCCCGCCGTGATGGACAGGCTTGCGAAGTTGGCCGGGAAAGATTGCAAGAGCGTATATCCGCTTTTGCCTACGTTCCAGTCGCCCTTGCCGTTCAATGCTGCTGAAGCAATGCCCGCTGCCGTGATCCAATTCGCTGGGATCGATGGCAGGTTGGTGAGGTTAGTTGCGGTCGTAATCGTGCCGGCAGTGATGTTCGTAGGGCTTGCGACACTGGAGGGAAACGTCACCCCGGCTGCTGCCGTGATGGTTTGTCCGGCCAGTTGCACGGCAGACACATCAAGGTAATCAGTGCCGAGTACCAGCGCATCATAAACATTCGCCGGCATGACCATGTATTCACGCCGCACCGACAGCGCCCCGGCAACATGCACATTCACTTCCAGTTTCCCGAGCGTATTGGTGTCGGTCGCATCGAGGACGGCGGAATACTGCCCATTGGACATGTGCGTCGCCCCACCTGAGTTTTTGCTTACCTCAGAGGTTGCCCCTTCTTTCCACAGTTTGATGTCGGTATTCGCTATTGTGAGCGCCGTTTCTTGTGTGTTCCCATCCGTGGAGTCAAGAAATCTTCCGATCAATATTTCCTGTGAAGCAGTCGATTGTCTCAGCCACATTGACATTACATGATCCCCTGATTGCGATAGTGATTAGCGAATACCGGAATAACCGTGCTGCTTGAAGATGGGTCTGGAATCCATAGCCTTCTACCTGGGGCTTGAAAAATCTGCCAGGGGTTATTCGATAACTTGCGAGTCTGATTGGCGTCCAGTTCGAGATTGAAAGCGACTGCCAGGACAGAGTTGCCCATGTACCCTACCGAGCCCGAGGGGTGGCAGTGAACACGGCAACCATCGAGCAAATCGACCGCGTTCGCATATCCGGTGCTGCCCGTAACATTCAGGCCGTCCCGGTACAAGGTCCACGTACCATAGCCTGGTGGGCGGGTGGCTATGAAAACGTGCCATTTCCCGTCCACCATTCCCGCTGTACTTTGCGCCACGCCCCTGAAGCCAAAGTCGTATTCAAGCGCAGCAAAGAGGCCAGAGGCGCTTGTTCCAGTCGTATCGCAATTGAACGCGATATTTGCTTGGTTATACTGATTCGACGGCACCGGGTCTTCGTTCCCGAGGAAGAAGGCCCGTTGCTGTGTGCCTCCCGCTGCCGGATTTGCGAACAGCAAGAGGGATATTCCAGTATCGAAAATACTAGGGACAGGTCTGAGTGAGGCCCAGACAAGCCCCTGCGCGACATTGCTGGTATAGCTGGCGTATCCTTTCTCTGTGCCCTGACGCCTCACAGTCGAACCGACTACCGGGGCGACGCGGCTCACCACATCCATGTTCCCCGGAATGCCGGTGATAGACGCGAAGGCTATGATGTCTTTCCAATGGGGGTCTAATTCAACCGGGTTCTGAGGCTGAATTAAATACCGCTGCGGAAGGATAAGTGACTTCAATTACGCTACCAATGTGAGTTCGCTTAGGTATGCTTCTACCGTTACCGCTTGGCTGGTATTCCCGGTGAATTCAACCTCAAGGCACATAATGGAGGGGTCTATCGGAAGCCCTACTTCTGTGGCAGCGTTAGCCGTTACGCCCCCGCCATAAGAGGCTATGGTTTTCCAATCGGCCCCAGCCGAGCCCGCTGCGGGCAAACTTGTTGCGTGAGCTATCAAGACGTTGCACGTACATTGAATCGCCGGTCCTGTCCCGCCATTCGTTATCTTGATGGTCAGGAAACCCCCGCCTTGTACTGCGTTCAGGTCAAGCCTGCCGCGAGTAGTCGCCCCCGCCCCGTTGCTACCGGAGGTGACTATCGTTCGTGCTGTTTTTACCAGTGCCATGATTATCCTTGTGCGAACACGTTAACTGCTGCATCAACCGCACCTTGTACCGTCGCATCATCGGCCCCGGTAATAGAGGACAAGGGAAAAGCCTTATTCTGTGCGAGTACCGGCCACATCATTTGTGTGGCGGCTAAAGCGGGATTCGCAAATACCTCTTTCGCCCATTTGAGTCTTTCGGCGTGTTTGGCCGTCTGGGTGTCTTCTGTCATTATTGTGGTGGCCGCGACCACCACCGCCACGCGCACTTTATTAAGCAGCGCGGTATTCGCGTTTGCTGTCAGTAATTCGTCGTATGTAGCCATGTCGTTTGCCTTTCAGTGATAAAAAAAGCCGCACTAGGCGGCTTGTTAATTCAGTTTTTCGTGAAAATCTAAAATAGTGCTTACGCTTGTTTCAATCCATCCATGGTTTCCGCCAGTGTCACGCCGGATACCTTGACGTTTCCAGACAGGATGATTTCCGTGTTGTCCGCCTTGTAACCGCTTGGCAGGCGGAAAGCACGACTATTCAGCACGTGCCGCGCGTGCTTTAGTTCGCCATCAGCCCATAACTGGAATTGCAGAGAGTCCACCGCCACGGGAGCGATGTAAACCATTTCGTCACCGCCTATCTCATACTCTCCAAGGGACGGATCAGCGAGGCCATCATTCAATGTGCCGGCCGCTATCAAGGTCAGATTGATGGTCGCGGCCGCTTCATTAGCGGCTTCGCCGGCTGTTATTTCTGCTTCGGACATGCCGAAGTCCGCATCGATCTTTCCCGCGCCGTAGTTGATCGGTGCTGGGGTGACAAATTGTTTACTCTTCCATTCGTAAGAAAGTTTGGCGCCGAGGTCACCTTCCCACTGGTAGATTTTTTGCTCATTGGCAACATAGAGTTTTCCGGTTGCCGGGTCCGTCCAGATCGACGTGATTGTTTGATTGATTTTTACAAAACTGGCCGCTTCCGTTTTGTCGATCACGAACATCAGGGAGCTTCCATTTGCCTGATAGCCAGCGTAATAACGGTTGTCGGCTGTGGCGGCAATAAAGGTTGTAGGGCTCAACTCTCCCCATTCTTTTTGCGTGAACAGGTCTTTCGTTACGATGTCTGAAGACCCGCCGATAATTACCAATCCTTGTGGCGCGGCATACGCCACGCCAAAGGCAAAGCTTGCCACGCTACGTTTTGACATGCACGGCCATGCGACAGCAAGTTTTTCCATGCCCCCGCCCATTGTCAGCGGGTCCACGCCGGTTATCGTGAACGGATTGCCCTCAGTCAGGCCCACAAGGGTTGTGCCGGTGATGCCAATAGCAACGATGTCCTGATCGTATGATTGTCGGTAACTGTCCGGCCATGCATAGGGCTTGAAAGGTTCCGAGAAATGTATTTCGTTTCCGGTGAATCCCGCCGCAATGCCATTGGGCAGGATGATGATCCCCTTAAGATTTGCTGGCGGCATGTACCATTTTTCGGATTCAAGAATGCCGGCATCGGCAACCACGGACTCAGCCAGGGAATCGGCATAGCCAGCGGTACTTGCTGAAACGCTGGCAACGTAATGAAACTCCGTTCCTGTATTGTCAGTCGAGAGCGTTCTATAAATCCGCTTGGTCATGCCACTGGTATTGTGTGGCGCGTCGCGTACCCACACCCCCCCAGCGGTATAGGTCTGCGATGTCGAAAGGGCAATGATTACCTTGTTTGTGCCTGAATCGACACTGTAAAGCGGGAAAGAACTGTTGAGGTCGGTCATCCCGCCAACAGTCGCAAAGGTGATTTCCTCATGGGCGCGCAAACCAATAACACTGGACAGCGTTATCTCAACGAGTCCGGGAAAAGGCGTATCCTTGATCGCCGCTGTTACTGCGCCGGAATTGGGTGGCGGCGCGTCCATGCCGGAAAGCGTGAACGTGGCATCAAGCTTCCCGCTTACTATGGTTGATACGGGAGACGGTGCTGATTCCTCACCCCATGGCGTGACAAAGGTGTAAACGTAGAATCGCGTAACAGTGGTTGCACTGACTCCGCCAGCAGCAACGACAGAAGGCGCGTTTACTGGCGGCGATACGCCCAAAACATAGCAATCGGATGGGTACGGCCCCGATCCAGCGGTTGCCAACTCATAGTTGGATACACGCGGTTCGCCGTCTCCGGTGTAGTAGAAACGCCGGTCCTCATTGCCAGCAATCGGGGATCGCGCAACGTCCACGTCCCGGTTCCATGCCAGCCATTTTTCGTCGCCGTCCTTTTCCATGCGGAACATGGAAACAATTTCGCCATTGGATTCCGGGCGAAAAACAAGCAAAGGCGCATTCCTTGGCCGAAGATCGCCGGATGTGAGCACGCAGTTCGTGGCAACCTGAGCCTGATTCGGCGCCAATAGTTGCCGCGCGGTCCTCGGCACCAACCCGGAGAAATCCGAAAGCCTGAACGTCATTTATTTCTCCTTCCCCCATGGGCGTAGTCCCATGCTCTTAAGATGATCTTCCACGACTTCTCGCTCTTGTTTTGTCAGCCCGCGCCAGCCGGTAGTGATAATGTTGTATTCATAGTCGTGAACGTAGACGGAGGCCGCGCAGTAGATCGGGTCATGCGACCAGACAACCCCGCGCGCTTCTGGTTTGATTGTGCCTTTCTTTCGGTCAAATGCGTCATCGGCCCATACCAGATCAAGGTTCCGGTTGCCGCGCAACCTCTTTCCCCTCGCAAATGCGTCTTTCCGTAGCTCGTCGTTTGACTAGACCTTTCAACACCGGCCCCTTGATCTTTATTCCGTTCTTGTCCACGCCCGGAGATGGGCCATGGTTGAATGCTTCTATGCGAATACAGGCTTCCGCGTAACGCTGGGCGTTGATTAATTCGATCAGGTAAGGCGGCTCACCCGGAGGCGCTTTCTTGCAAAAGGCGCCAACGCCTATGTTATATGCCAATCGCAAATATGCGTCATACTCGTGCTGGTACAAGGGCACGCTGATGCACTTCTTGATTCCAGCCCCATACACGTTTTCCACTTGGTGCAGGAATTCAACCAAAGCTCGCTCTACAGTGATGGTGTCGCCTTTCTTGACCCCTGTTGTTGTTCCAAACCCATAGGTGTATTTGTCACCTTTGACCGGGATGTAGGCTACCGGGACGAACTTCTCATCCATGGCGAGCCCGGTAAGACCGGCCCCGGTGATGCTTAGCGTTACGACTGCAACCCGAAGGGCAATTTGTGTGGATTCGAGTGACATGGATAGTGTGAGCAGCAGTTCAGGCACTTACTTTGGTTTTGCTTTCTCAATCTGGATCAAACAGTCGAGGTCTTGCAAAAGCCTTTGTTTATCGGTTTGTGCTGGCGGAGCGCACCCAGGGATTACCTTGGGACCGGGCACAACAATTATTTTGGTTTTTGGAACCGGTTGTTGTTTGGGTTGCTCAGGTTCTGTTGCTGGTACTGGTGGTTTTTCGTCTATTACCGGTTCTGGTACTTTCAAAGCGGTGGTGCAAGCCGCAACGAGAATCAGCAGGACAAGGATTCTCATCGCCGGTACATTTTCAGAATGAGGTTCATCTTCTCGCGCATTTCGCTATGAAAATCCGCGTCGTTTTCTTCTGAATTGTCTTGTCGCCCTTCCAGGCGGCTTACCCGTTCCTCGGTTCGTTCATGGCGCTTGTTTTGTTCTTCGTCTTGTTTCTCGTTCCACCACGTATTGCGGATCACATCTTTTTTTAGTTCCAGTACGTCCCAATACATTTTTATCGAAGCAACAATGAGCATGGGAAGAAGAACCCATAGAACCCTCATTGCCAGCACGCGGACCCAATCGGGCAGGGTCCACCCTTTCTTTTTCTCGCTATCCTCGGTTTCGGCTGTGCCCGACACGATTATTTGATGAAGAGCCAAAGCACAGTACCCGCAATGGCAAGGCCAGTACCGATGAGCGAAATCGCGGTGTAGTTGCTTTTCTTCAGTTTCTCGGCAGATGCTTGGCCTTTTGTCACCAATTTGTCTGCGCCTTTTTCAAGATTGCCGTAGGCTTGCGCCACTTCTTTCCCGGCATCCTTTGCCGCTTTGGTAAACTTTTCCCGCTCTTCATTCAGTTGCGACATGTCGTTTCTCCAATAAAAAAGGCCGCTATATGCGGCCTTGGGGTTAAATTAAGTGACTGATTACCACTGAATAGCGTCAAGTTGCTCTTGTGTTGCCTCACTGCCCAGCGCATCGATAGCGTCCCGGAGCTTCTGGCGTTTGCCTGTCAAAGCGCCGTGGAACGGCAGCAGGGCGTTTGCATTGGAGATGATGAGTACCGCCAGCGCAATCCTATCGATTCCACGCGCAGCCGCCGCACCGTCGATCCAAGGCGTTACGGCGTTTCCATCCGCATAGAGTGCGCGCGCTTCCGCTTCCTGCTTATCCCAGCTTGCTATCTCTGATTGTGGATAACCAGCCGTGAGGTCGGCCACAGCAGCCTCGTATGCTGAATTGATGCGCTCATGCGCCGCCGCGATATGGTTTTCAGAAGAGGGTATGAACGGCGCCCGGAGAATGTCGGCTTCTTCTTCTGTAATCTGGGTAAAACCAGAACCGATAAAATCGTCTTCGGAACCGTCGGCAGCGTAAGCGTAGACGTTGTTTAATATGTCTTTGTAATATTTATGGATGCTCATCGTAGTTCGATCCATGCTCCAAAGGTTAAACTGCCCGTAGACATGGTGGCGCCGTATGTCGATCCAGGCGGAACGATTATTTGTGCGCTAACCCAGCCTCCGGCGGTATATGCGCTATTCGAATACACAACGTTAGCTCCAGCCGCTGATAGCTGAAGAATCCCGCCACCAGCAGATGCCGAGCCACAAACTGCCGCGACTATGGTTCGCCCGGTGCTGTTGGGGTAATTGATGCCTAGTGCGCGGGAGCCGGTCATGTTCTGCCATGTCTGGCCCATCCCTAGCACGGTAGCCCCAAGGTTATCTGGCGTTACGCACCGGGTCGTGTCCGTTCCCGCTTGCGCTTCTGGATCGGTGGACGATTCCCACACGCCTGATGTCGTGCTATTGCCTTGTACCTTCATTGCGGCGAACGCATTCGGGCCGGTAGTTTGGCCGGTCCCGCCACTAGCAAACGGGAGAGGCAGGCCCAGCCCAAGAGTGCCCCGCAGCGCCGCCGCGTCTGCATCGTCCAGTATGGTCCGGGCAAATGGGCTCAAATCCGTTACGCCGGCCGTTCCGGCCCCGGTGAAATAAGGTAGCTTGTTGGTCCCCGCCGCTACCGCGCCCAAAGCGGCAAGGATTGCATTCCCAAGTATTTCCGACAGCGCAGCGTTCGTAACTCCCGCTACGAAGTAATCGCCCGCTGCCCAACTCCGCGCGGTGGTTCCGTCAAGTCCGCGCCCCCCGCCAGCAATGGTAAAGGCATCCGAGGACCGGGCGGATACCTTGACGATTTCCCGGTTACCGGATGCGTCCTTGAATATCCCGTAAAAGTAGTCGCCCGCGCCCAGAATCGGAAAATAGGAGCCTTTCCCAGCCTCTACCGTGAAGGATAGTCCCGTGGTCCCGGTCGGAGCAGAAGCGACAATGGCTTTACCGAAGTTGGAAAATTTGATACCCATTATCGTCTCCGCATGATGGGTGTTTGCAGCGGCGCCCGCGAGTAGTTGCGAGCGACACGAACAGAAGCGGCGCCAGCCAGGATAGTAAATTGCTGCATGTGGTAAGCAGCCAATTCCGCATTGGTATAGGGTTTGCGCGGCGAGAGCATCAGCCGTGCCTTGGCGCCGTGGGCTATCGCCTCGTGATACTCGTTGAATATGTCGTCGTCTATCCCGGTGGCGTCATACGAGGGCTTCAAGACAACGACAAGTTTTAACGTGCCCTCCAAGTTCGGCTTGGGTATCAGGCTGAAGGTGGTCGGCCCGCCGAGGATGTACATGGGAGTGCCGGTCTGGTGGCGCCAGTTCCATACGTTCTCCCGTGGTTCGTTCGTCTGCCAGGAAATTTCCTGATCATTGAACTCCGCGTAGCAAACCTCATGCACTGAGGTTTCCGCAGGTGGATCGTATGGGTATTCGTCCTGATCGGCCATCACGGCGATATCGGGATGAGCGTAGCGCCATGCGCGGGACTGCTCGCAAAACAGGATTGCCGCATTCCGAATCGCGTGCGAGAGCATGACAAGCGGGCAACCCGGAAGATCGGGTACGGTTTCGTTATAAAAATCACTCCACAGCTTCATGTCGCTATCCCGTTTTCAAACAGCGCGACATGCGCTTGTGCGCGTCCGCTGTTGGCATGTTCATCATCGATCATCTGCGCCCGCGCTACGATGTAGTCGGCCACGGGTTGCATGTACGTTGAATCTATCGGGAAGGTATCGGCCAGCGCTGCCTCACCGTTGGGCAGGCTTTGATACTGACCGATGAAAATATCAGGCCGTCGCTTCGGATACGACAACATGGCTTGATTGGCATAAGCAAGCAGCTGCGCATCTGAATAGCGCGTCTTGTCTTCGTCATTGAGAGGTATGCGCGCCAAGTCAACAACGGTCTGATAGGTAACCATTATCGAGTTTTGTCTTCCATTTCATGCTGGGTGTGCAATTTGGTCACACGCTCGCGCACGGTTGCGTCGTCGGTCTTTTTGGAGAATTTTTGCTTGAAGTTGTCGAAGGCGTACTTCTCCAATGCTGCCCGATCCATTGCATGAAAATTCACAACCGGGAGGGGTTCTTCCGCAATCTTGTCTTTTTCAATAAAACCCACGGGTTCAGGGTTTTTGCCCGCCTCCACGGAAACCGGGCCCAGCCCTTCATTGACGTGCTGGTTAATCTCGTCTTCAGCCTTAACCCAAGTGTCAGGGTATTTCAAAAGATGCTCGGCAACGGTGCTGGTCACTTCACGTTCTTGACCTGGTTCCCAGACAAGTCCCACGCCAGGAAAACTGTCTGTTTTTACGTGATTGGCTATGTACTTTACTTTCATGTTTCCTCCAAAAAAAGGGCGGCAACCCCAAAGGAAATAAAAGATTACCGCCCCGAAACCCGCAGGGAGTACGGGCCATCAGTCAACTGTTACTTGGCACCCAAGCCGTCACCGTATGCTTTGGCAACGATTTCACCGCTTACAAATGTCGTTGCCGCCACAGTAACGGTGAGTTGCACGAATACCGCACGCTCGAACTTGATTGGGCGGAATACGCACCGCAGTTCCTTCGTTGTACCGGAAAGAACAGTCGTTGCCGCCGAAAAGTAGTCGAGCACTTCTGCCGGACCATCATCGGCATTGACCGGCGAATAACCGATCTTCACCGCGAATGCTGTGCCGCCAGAATCCATATCGGGAAAGTTGATAATAAGGTCTGTGATTTCGGCACCGGCCGGGATGATAACGGGACGGTAAATATCGGCCAGGGCGCCGGCAAGTGGGGTAACAGCGCCCCAATAAACAACAGCATTACCAAATTCCCCCATGTGCCGGGGTTTGGTAAACAAATCTGGTGCATTAGTTGTAGACATTGTGAAAACTCCTAAAAAAGACGAAAAAAAAGCGGCAAAGCCGCGTTTTGTCCTAACCGATTAGCCCAGCGGAACGGCAGAATCGACCGCGATGACGCCAAAGTCGGTCGGTATCTTTGCCCCGGTTCCGTCATCGCTTGAAAAGCGAAGCTTGGATTTCCCGGCCATTTTTTCGCCCATGATTTCCAAAGCGGAATCGAAGTTGTACTTGTGTTCCTTCCAGCCGTATTGCATGCCCGAAACATCGGTTTTGCCGAACGCCACGCCCAGGGCTTGCGCACCGAGCAATAATCCGCGCTCCACCGCGTAACCGGCTGTCAGGGCTGCATTGACGGTTTGATCGGTTTCGGTAGCAGTTGCGGCGTTGGCAGCCGTTACAATCTTGGTTGTTTCGGACGGCAGGAAGCGGATAGCACGCTCGTTTTTAATCACGAGAATACCGTTCCACATTCCGACTTCACCGGCAAACAACGGATGCCGTGAGTCGAGATACCCCCCCCGGTTGACCGCGTTTTGCTGGAACGCCCGAAGCGAACCCTCTTGCAGCAGAACCGAATACTGGTTGGGCGTAGCCAGGAATACCCACAGTTTGGAGGTAGTCGCGGCCCGGTCGCCCAGCAGTTTTACCGACTGTAACGGTTGGTCCATGTCGTCGATACGCTTGCGAAGCAGGTCCAGATGGATCAACTTCAAAGCGTCTGTCGAGACGATGGAACCGAGTTGCTGCCCGCCCGGAGTAAGGTTCGCGCCGTTTACAACCAAATGCCGGTTATAGGTTGGTGCTTTGACCGGATTAATCATCACTTCCGCAAAATTGGTAGCGGATTGCAGCGGGACAACCCAATCGGTTCCGGTCTGTGAACCGCGTGCGCCGGCCAGATGTACCAGCGATTCCTGTACATCAAGCCGTGGGAAATAGCCGGATAATTCGGCCAATGCGATTTCTCGCAATTCCCATTTCGTCCGCTTCTGGCTCATCGTGCCGCCCGCGTCAACCACCTTGGACGAGAGATTGATGAGTATTTCCTGAGACGAAAAGCTCAGCGGGACGCCTTTTCCTTCGCGTTGCTGGTCGCCCATTATCGGTGCGCCGCCGATCACATCAACGAGGTCAAACGAGACGCGATCCCCCGCAGCCTTGGCGAGATTGTCAATGCGAACGATGGGCATGCTGGGCGATGTCCTGCCGCCAATCTTTTCCATCGCGGCCGGGTCAACGGCGCCGGTCAGATTGTCAAGAACGCTGGTGCTCCGTAACGTATTGGCGAAAAGCTGTGCCGAGTAGTGTTTTATGGCGATGGAGCCGCCACTTGGAACGATTGTTTGTGCCATTTGATTTGCCTTTAATCAGGAATTTCGGCTCTCATGGCAGCGGCCCGCTGTTCAGGCATTTTCATTAACCTGCTTGTCAGTTCAAAAGGGCTCAGGTTTTCCATGGCTTCCTTGTCTGACACAGGCGGGCTGCCGCTTGGGATATCCGATAGGGTTGTGGGTTTTCGCACAGGAGATTTTTCAAGCCTGGCTTTCGCTTCCGCTTTTGTTTTCTCCGTGCTGGGTTTGTTCGGTGTTGATGCATCCGGCAGAATGGCTCTTACACGGCGTACTACTTCAACAAAGCGTTCGGCATAGGGTTTGTTTGCCCATTTGGGATTCGTGAGCATCGCTTGATCCTGCTTTATGGCTTCCTCGAATGCTTCTAAATCATGGGTTTCCCAATGGGATAGATCAGGGTTGTTGTCCTTGGCTTCGGCAACCTGTTCGGCTATGGATTTTTCTTCACGCGCCTTGGCTTCAGCTTCCTTGCGAACAGCTTCTTCCTGCTGGCGCCTCAGATCGTCCAGTGCCTTATCAAGTTTTTCCGCTTGCTTTTTGTTACCTTCAAGGATTGTTTCGACCACTTGATGCAATTCCGGCATGTCCAGCTTCAGGTTTTCAAGATGCTTGGCGATTGCTTCATCGGCCGCATCTGTCGCCTTTGTGCCTTTGGCTTCTTGCTTGTCCTGCAATAACGCCTGCATCTTCTTAAGTTCAGCTTCCTTTGTTTCAAGCTGTTCCTTAAGCGTCGCGTTTTCTACCCTTAAACCCTTGTGCTTCTCGTAAGGAATAACCCCTTTCCCGCTTTTGTTCAGGACAACCGGCTCGTCTTCATCGTCGGCATCTTCGCCGTCTTTGTCTTCTTCGCCGTCCTCGTCGTCATCGTCCGCGTCGTTAGTCACGCCGTCTTGCTCTGCCTGTTTGGACTCGTCTGCCGCCTTGGTCTTGTCCTTCTCAGCCATCATTTCCGCGAACTTTTCAGGGTCCGTTTCCGATAGCTCGATTTGCTCCGGGGTTAGCTTTGCTAATTGCTCGTGTGTAAGTTCCATATCGCCTCCACTTCGGTAACGTCGTTAGCACGGCCATTGCTGGCGGTTATCTTCGGTATCGCCGTTAGCGCGTTTCAACCGTACGAAAAATTCGTACAGTTCAAATTCGGGACATAAAAAAAGCCGCTCGAAAGCGGCTTATGAATTCGTGTGGTCTCTCCCACCGTCACGCATTGTTCGCAGGTTACAGCCCGCGTGGTCCGCGTTCGCCAATCCTTAAACTATGGTCGGGTCTGCCCCGGTCCAGTATGCTATGCGGCCATCCCACAACCGGGAAACCGCCTGGATGTTCCCGCTCATCAAGAGCGTGCGCACGTCGTTCCAGTGCGTTACCAGGGCTGGCCGGGAGAAGAAACCAAAGAGCGTCGAGTCTGCCGAGTAGTAAATGTGCCGGTGGATGCCTTTCGCGGCCATCGTCAAGAGCGTTCGGGTCAGGAATCGCGTAAGCTGTGTGTCGTTCAGATTGGCGGCTTGAACACCAGTCGCGGTGCTTTCAGTATCCCATATCTCCTTTCCGGTCATTCCGGCTGCCGCTCTTGCCGCAAGCGCGCGGTCGATCAGTCCGGAGAGGGTTTCACCCGTGTTGGCGCTATACAGATGCACGCCCACGATATCTACCCAATTTTTCATTGGGGTATTCCCCACGTCGCCGGAACTTGCGGCCATCATGCCGGCAAAGTACGTTCCGCTGGTGTCGGTCCCGCTTGAGGCCCATCCCTGGACCGGAGAGGAAATGATTTTCGCGGTCGGGTCCACGGCCTTGATTGCCTGATTTGCCCGCCGAGTCATTTCAGATAGCTTGGCCCATGTGCCCGACCAAAAGAAATTGGCGTTTGTGCCATCGAGCCCCGCGCCGTTGTTGCCTATGTTCGGCTCGTTCCATACCTCCCAATACTTAATCTTCCCGAGGTACCTAGTGACCATCTTGGTACAGAAGCGGTCCCACTTGGTCATGTCGCTAGGCTCTGCCTGTATGCCAAGGTTGGCTGGACCGTAGGCCCCTTGCTCTGTATCCCTTGCCGAGAAGAACGTGGGGGTACCAAAAAGCGTAAAAACAAGATCGCGCCCCGCTGCATAGTGCGCGTTTACCCACAAATCCATAGCGGTAAAATCCCAAACATTATCCGCAGTCTCAATGAATTTCCAGCGGCCTTTCCCGTTTTCCATGTCATGACTTCTGACAGTCTTGCATGTCAAGGATGTTTGTCCATCGTTCGCGCGCTGCATAACGTGCATACCAAAGAACGTTGCTGGCACAGAAACGGTACTTGGGGTGATGTTTGTAACTGGCCCGTTTGGCATTGCCAATATGTTCGCGCTCGGAGTTCTCAAGTCTGCCCCCTCGCAGAATGTGGCCCGTGTTCCTACAATATGCCCGCCATAGTGCCCCTTGGGGTAGCTTGAGCTACGCCCTGATGTAATCGTATAGTCAGCCATGATCAAGACCCCGGATAGTGCCAGATGGAGTAACTAAGCAACCGAATGAATTCACCAGAAACGTTTACAGCCCAGGAGCACTTGAACTCAATCAAGACATCGCCAGAGGTATCCTTGGTGGTGCTGGTGAAGGTGGCGTTTGTGTTGAATGTCGAAGAGTTTTGAATCTTCTGATTGGTCAAGCTGCCCGCATTGACAATCTCGATCCTAAGTTTGACCGCTGTGGTAGTTGAAACACCGGGACCGGAAATATTGGACCCTCCCCAATCGGTCGAAAGAATTTTGTTTGTCCCGCTGTTGCTGTACTCCCAATTAGAAATGATTTCTATCCGGGAATTTTCATTCATCATTCCGCCCGGAACAGTCTCGTTCGCAAGATAGATAGTAGTTGTGTCGGTCGAGTTGTTGGAGGTACGTGTTACGGGCAGCCCCCGTTGAGCGATACATACAGCGACATTGCTGGGCGCCGTCCCTTCTGGCCCCGCTGGACCTGTTGGGCCGGTTGCGCCGGTAGGTCCGGGATCGCCTTGTGGTCCTGCTGGACCTGTCGCACCCGCTGGTCCTTGAATACCCTGGATACCCTGGATACCTTGCGGCCCCGCTGGGCCGGTTGGTCCTGCTGGACCGGTCGGCCCTGTCGCCCCTGTTGGTCCCTCTGACCCCGCAGGCCCTGCTGGTCCTGCTGGGCCCTGCGGACCTTGCGGCCCTACTGGCCCCTGCGGACCCTCTCCCCCGCCTTCCAGTGTTGCATCGACTGCATAACCCGAGGCAATCAGGTGAGCGACGATTTTGGGATCGTCTATGTAAACCAGTTCTCCTTTCCCGTAGGCAAAGCCCCCGAGCCAAATGGGATAAAGCAGTCGTATAAGCATTATGCCTTAGCCTTTTTCGTTGGTTTAGGGGTAGGCTTGTTGGCAATCAGGCGTTGAATGCTCACTTGCTCGCGCTGATTGGCGGTTTGCTCGCGCTGGTTGTTTACCTGTTCCCCTTTTACCCGCGCATCTACCAACACCTTTTGCCGGTCTATGTCGTTGGCTTCTCGCTTGATCTGCAATTCGCCCTCTTTGTTTGCCAGTTGGAGTTGCAATTGCCCAATTTTGGTTTGCAGTTGCGTAATTGTCTGCATGGCTTGCAATTCCTGCTCCATGGCTTGCATTTGTAGCAAGGCAACGTTTTGCCCACCACTTTCCCCGCCTTGACCGGCCATGGATTGAGCTTCTGCCCGCTTTGCTTCCGCCAAAGTCTTCTTGACCTGAGCGTCTTTGAGCGCCATTTCCAATTCGATCATTTGTTGCTGAATCGCCGCCTGTTGCTGGGCTTGCGCCTCTTGTTGCGCCTCTTCTTCCGGCGTGGAAATGCCGGGTATGCCCAATTGCTTGCGCATCTGGTCGGCCAATTCGTGCCGGTTGGGCACGTCGGATAGTTCCAGCATGGTCGGGAACAGGAACGTAAGCGCTTCTGGCGGCGCGGCGCTGACAATCTGGCTGAAAGATTGCAACTGCATCGCGCGATAGGTCGGTGTGGCCGGAATATCTTCCAGAACCACCTTTACCTGAGCTATGGCAATGTCGTTTTCCATCATGACGCCGTTTGGCGTATCGATTTGGCGGTTGAAATACACGACCTTTTGTTTTGCACCCTGTTTTACGGCTACTTGGGTAGGTTTTCCGATCATATCCGCAATGGCAAAGGCCAATAAATGCTGTCCGCATAGCCGTCTTGCATACCGGAAGTTGTCGTTTGGCTCTGCCAGAACGGTCGAACCCTGTTCAACGAGGTTATTTATTGCCACGCCTGAGTTGGCTTGCCCCGTACTGGCCCCCAACATGGCCCGGTAGACCCCGGAAACGGACTCCAACCGCACCTTTTTTTCCTCAATAAGCTGTGCAACTTGTGCAGCGAGCGCATGTTCGCGCGTAGTCTTGAATCCAGTCTGCGGATTGCGCCGCTGGGAGTTCAAAACGGTCACCGAGCGCAGCGAATTCATGTTGTTGGTCACGTCTTCGACCGTGTTGTAAGTCAGGTCCAGCGCATCGTTATCGACTTCGATCTTGACCGAGTTCAAAAGCTCGTAAAGCAGGATGTCAAAATCGATAATCTGGTCTTGCGGCCCCCGCATGTCCCGTACCAGTCCATACGGCGTGCGGCTCAGGTCTTTCCGAAAGCACCAGAAGGGGATGTAAGGAAAATTCTGGTGAGGCAATGGCGTGGGGATGTCCATCAGCTTGTGCGGACCCAGCCAGATCGACACGCGCAACCGTGGAATAAGGGTTTTTTGCGTTTGCACCAGGCCCTTTGCGACGGCTTCCGCGTGATACGGGTTGTTTTCCTGATATTCGATGGCCCGCCCATCGGGGAGGTACAGGACGAAACCGTCTTCTTGATACCTGTACCAGAGTTCCGACAGCTTCACCTGCCCAGAGCTTTTGTTCAGGTAATCGTCATCCTGACGGCCCCAGACTTGCTGGTTTTCATACTCCCGCGCCATGCCGGTATTTTCACCGTCGTATACGTCAACGGTATTCCAGTTGTTCCAGGCGTTGCGGATAAGCTCTTTATGCTCCGGGAAAATGCTCACCGCTTCTGCCCGGTCAATCCATTTATCCCGGCGCAGGTAACGTGCGTCGGACAAATCCGGTTCCCGCGCGGTCCAGTCCCAGAAAATTTCATTGCGGTGTATTTCCCGCACGCGGTACGGATACTTCAATGGGTCACGATCCCGCCCGACTTCGATCCACCCCACCCCGGCCCGGATCATTGACGAATAGGCGTCAGACATCGCACGATCCGCGCGCGACTCGGATTCCATTTCCTTGATCTTGGCGCAAAGCCCCTCGGCCATTTCGCTCTGCGATTCGTCGTCTGACGTGATCTTGTAGTCAGTCCGGCTTTTGGCTTCCAGCCCCAGCACGGCGTTGATGGTCGGCTTGATCAGATTCGAGTCTTGCGCCGGTATCCCGGCATTTTTCAGCCGTTTCAATACTTCCGTGCTCAGTTGTGCCCCGTCGTAGTAGGAGCAATCCGTATCGGAATCGATTCTCCACTTCGGCTGATTGCGAATGTCCCGGCATATCCGCTGGTAAGCTTCAAACGAGATATCCTTCTTGATCGGAATGGAGAGTACGTTCCCGTACAGATCAAGATCGCCGGGGGAGTACTGTGGCAAATCGTGGCTCATTGCGGGTAGCTCTCAATTTCTCTGATCAACGAAAGCAACTTGTCCGCTATCTTTCTGGCCCGGATAAACTGACGGCGCGACAAATGAGGCTTGCGCGGTGGATGGTTGCGACAACGGAGATTCCCATTGCATCGCTTACGGTATTTCAAGCTCTCCACCCCACGGCTTTAAGTTTCTGCTGGCGCCGCGCCGGCGATTCATCCGCGACCGAGATAGCAAAATACCGGAATGCATCGGCCGCATGGCTGGACCAATCATGCAGGGGCTTCCGGGATAACTCCTTGGTATCCTTATCCACTTCATAGCGGTAGTGCCTCAATGCTTGCAGTCCATCAGCGCACTTCTCTTTATCAAAAAAACAGCGATTGAAAATCGTCCTGGCGGCGTTTATGCCGTCGTTGAGCGAGAGGTTTGGCGTAATAACGACATTCCGGCCCATACTCGTCATGATTTCTTCGATGCTTCGCCCAGATTGAAGACTCTTGGCTTTCGCATCGTGGGGTAGCCAATCGCGGCCATAGACATACTCTTTGCTCTGCATGACTTGAACGTAGTGCTGAATCGGCATTTGTCTGTTGGTGTAAAAATCGATCAGGCGGTACTCACTCCCAACGGTCTGCGCAAACCAGATTGATGTTTCGTCGGCCCAACCTAGATCAAAGAAGGTATGCACGGGCTTGAGCGCGTCATAGAGCACGCGCCCGATTCGTTCCTCGTCCTCGGCCTTCTGTAGCTCCTTGGCGTAAATCGCGCCTTGGAGCGCACTCATGCACTCGCCTTCCCATACATTCCGGTATTCGTCCGGCCGCTGTCTCAGATCGTCCAGGCGTTCCTGATTCAGAACGTCGTTGAACCACTTGTTGTCGCGCCAGTTTATTTTTCGTACTACGGAATCAGTCGGCGGATGAATCACGAACCGCTGGTATGTCTCGTCACTTTCCAGTTCCGGATTGAAGGTCACCCAGATTTCTGACCCATCCTTCCGGATCGTCGGTATCAAGTATTTCCACGACTCGCGGCTCACCGTCTGGGCTTCTTCCACCCATACCCGGTCAACCCCTTCAAAAGACTTGATCTGCGCGGCATTATTTTTCAAGCCGGCGAAAACGAATTGCGTTCCGTTGATCCCGTTTATTTCGGATTTCAGAACATCGTAATTATTCGAGAGGTTCAGTTCGTCAATCTGGGACTCAAGCAAGTGATGAACCGATTCCTTAATCGAGGTTTGCAATTCCCGAGCGCACAAAATACGAAGGGGCCTTTCGGCCCCCTGTATCAGTAGTGCCCTGGCTACTCCCCAGGACTTTGCCCCCCCCCGCCCCCCGTACATGACTTTGTACCGCGAGGGATGGAAGAGAAATTGCAATTTTTCCGGAAATTGGGCGTTTACCTCAGTCATTTCCCACTTTGCCCCCAATTTCTCCGTACCAGGCAGGCCGCATGAACGATATTTTTTCCCACTTTCAGTAAGGTAATGCGGTAAAAGTGTTGTCGTATGCCACAATCGCGGCCCATACCAGCAGCGCCAGTGCCAATGCTATTTTTTCAGCTTTGGTCATTTTCAAAAATCACTTATAAGCGCCTGCAACATTAGTCTGTCTGCTTCTTTTTGATCGCCAGTCAATGCAGTCAAGTTGGACCACAGCTTGAAAGCGCCGAATGCGGCCGATATATTTTCTTGCTTTAGCGATTTGTGTTCATACGCCCGAGCAAAATTCATGTAAATCTTGATCGTCTTCCGGGCTTCTTCGGTTATCGCGTCATAGCCTAAAGTGTTCATGGCCTTTCCAAATACTGGTATAAGGTTCTGCGGCTGATACCGAATTCCTCCGCCAGCTTTGTACGATTAGCCCCTTCTACTGACGCCTGTTCCTTTAGCAGCGCCACACGTTCAGGACTCAGAGCCCGTTTTCGTCCTGTGAAAACGTTACCCTTTGCCTTGGCTATCGCAATGCCTTCCCGCTGCCGCTCCCTGATAAGCGAACGCTCAAACTCGGCCACTGATCCAATTATCGTGAGCATCAACATCGAAATCGGGTCTTTCTTATCCGCCGAAAAAACCATTCGCTCTTTCACAAACTCAACAGTAACATTTTTATTATTTAATTCTCGAACTATCCTGAGTATGTCCTCTACATTACGTGCAAGCCTATCCATGCTGTGGACGATGAAGGTATCCCCCCCCCGTGCCCACCCCATCGCGTTTGCCAGTTCCGGCCTGTTGGTGTCTTTTCCGCTCGCCTTGTCTGTAAACGTCTTGTCAAGTTGCACGCCTTCAAGCTGGCGCTCTGTGTTCTGGTCTACTGTGCTTACCCTGATGTATCCAATACGCTGCGTAGTCATGTCTCTATCTCCTATCAATGTGAATGTGTGAAGATAGAGTTTAGGACTATTCATACGCACTGTCAACAAACGCTTAAAACAAGGCTATTCGCACAATAAATCATGCTGGTTGTGCCGTGTTGATAGAGTAGACTCTATTGGCACAATGTGAACGCATGCTAAGGTATTGCCAGGGTTCAAATAATCGATTGTAGGGCTTCTCAATTGCTCACTTTTTAGGCAATTGGACAATATCAGCCGATTGGCCGGGAACAAAGCTTATTTTGATGCTGGTGAGTATCGGCTTGTCTGGATCACCGCCTTCATGCTCAAGACTCATCTTGTCGCCGTACTTCTTTGGCGCTAGCTTGGACGCATACCATTTGCGAGCATCAACGCGCAGCCTGGAACGGTTAACAGCCTCGTTGTCTGTGATTACGCGGCCTTTTTCATCAATGTATTTATCGCCTTCTCTATCGTCGGCAATCTCCACGACCTCAGCGGCCAGAAGATCAGCGCACAATTCTTTCGCGCGCGCGTATTGCTTCGAGAATTCATTGTCCTCAGCAAGCCATTTCCATAGCGTGCTCTGAGTAATGCCGAGTTCTATGGTCATAGCTCTGGCTGATTTGCCTTGAGCAATACCGGTGCAAAAGGCATCAATGATCTCTGGTGTCTTCTTTGTGGGCTGACCTGCTTTCCGTTTGGCTTTAACGGGTTTTACGCTTTGTGGCTCTTCGATGTCCATTTATGCTCGCCTTCTTGCATTGGGGTAAACCGCACTCTTCAACCTCGTAGCTGAATGGTTCACCACACCATTCATTACCGAACAGGGATATATCTTCCGGCTCATGGCGAAGTAGCGCCTCTTTTGTCCTATAGGGCAATGTGACGAATACTTCACCGTTGGCTGTCCTGAATACTCTCTTCCATCGCAACTCAATCTGTTTAGAGTTCGGCATCGATTTCCACCTCAACTACCTTGGGCGCAAACTTCACAACCTTGCGCCTGTTGCAGTCCCAAACACCCAAGCGCCGCGTAGATTCGTGCTGGATGAGTACGAAACCGCTCTGGAGCAGGAACACGCATTGACCGAAAACGGTTTTAACCAGTTTCCCGACTACTTGACCATCTGTGTCGTATTGCAGCCTTTCAATGTAGCCCGGAGTTTTAGCTCGCATGTTGCCCTTTCCTCCAATTCGATCCTCAGCGCCCGGTTTATGGTCAGCGCGTCATCGGATGGCGAGACTCGATCCACCGCGTAAGCCTCTTTACACTCTGCCGGGAGTTCCACGCGACATTGCACCGGTACCGGCTTTTCTACGATCTGGGTTTCTATGATCGGCCTGGACGCACAACCGGACGCCAGGACAACGAACGCAGCCACGCCGAACAGTAACCACCAGCCATGACTCATTGCGCATCTTCCCGCCGAAGCTTCACATAATCGATCTGTTCCAGCTTTATCGCCATGCATTGCTGGTCAGAAGCCACCACAGGCGGCAGCTGCTTTATTCTGGTTATACGGGCCTGATGTTTCTCCACCGCTGGCTGTACGTCCTTCTGGGCTTTCTGTGCTTCTTTCCGAAGTACAGCTTCCATGTCCAGCAATGACGCAACCGATTGGCGAACTTCGCCCAGGTCAGCCACGCATTTTTTGTTCACCGCCTCAACGATCTTCTTATCAGATCGAAGCCGCTCCATTTCTCCGCTATCCCGCCAATGACTCACGGCAAAACCACCGCCAAACGCCAGTAATGTGTATATGCCAATGGCAATTGCGGTTATTGCTGGGCTAAATGGCATTCGATAGTTTCCTCTGGACGTAAAAAAAGCCGCTTGTTGGCGGCCTGGGGGAGTTCTTGTGTCGGCATTTCTCGACTATAGAAATTTTATTCTAATAGTGTCTCCCGTAAAAATCAAGGGGTTAGCGCCGTTTTACTAAAATATATTCTGACTGTGCGAAATTTATTTACATTACCCTATTGACACATATAGTAAGACTATGTACTATGGGAACTGTAGCAACTAACAACGAACCGGAGAGCGAAGATGAAAGATAAACGTTTACAGATTTTAAAGAATGGCAAATGGGAATATGTCTTTTGCCGTCTCATGCCAAACCATACGGTTATATCTGGCTGTGAAAAGAAAAAAGCTCTAAAGCCGCGCGATCTTAAGTTTTTTCAAGATCACTTTGCAAATGATGTTTTCAGAGTATCGGGTGATCTGAGCGATTAGTGTTAAAGGGCCTTGTGCCCTTTAGCAGTAGTCACTTGCTACTAACCGCGCCTCAGGATTCGGGGCCACAACAGGAGATAAAAAAATGTACATGAACCGCTTCGCAATGTCCGCCAATTCCGAAATGACCGAAGACCAATTGCGCAAAGCCGCGCCGTCCATCTTCGCAACGGAACCATGGAACCAAGTTAGCGCCGCGTATAAGTTCATTCCGACATACCAGATTCTTGAAAACCTCCGGGCCGAGGGATTCGTGCCCGTGAAGGCTTCGCAATCGCGCAGCCGGATCGAAGGCAAGGGCGAATTCACAAAGCACATGATTCGCTTGCGCCAGCGTTCTAACCTGTTCGGGTTTAAAGAACTCGGCCAGGAAATACCGGAAATCGTACTGGTTAACTCGCACGACCGCACATCGGGTTATCAGCTGCACGCCGGGATATTCCGCCTTGCTTGCTTGAATGGCATGGTAGTGAAATCTGCCGACATGGGAACAATCAGTGTGCGCCATTCCGGCAACATCATTGATGATGTAATCGAAGGCTCCTATGAAATTATAAAGGATATGCCGCGCGTCATCGATCAGGTGGAGAGCTTCAAGGCAATTACCTTGCGCCCGGAAGAATCCCAAGCTTTTGCAAATGCCGCGATTCAATTGCGTTACCCGACCGACGAAGCCGGGAATGATACATCCCCAATTCTTCCGGAAAAATTGCTGCGTGTGCGCCGCCACGAAGACCGCGACAACTCGCTCTGGTCTACGTTTAACCGGGTACAGGAGAATTTTATTAAAGGCGGCGTGACCGGAACGAACAAGAACGGCGGCCGGATGAGCACGCGCGCAGTCAACAGCGTGAACGAGGATTTACGCCTCAATAAAGCATTGTGGCAGCTGGCCGAAGGAATGAAGCAAATCAAAATAGCAGCCTAAGCAATTATCGGTAAGGGGCTAACCACCCCTTCCCGATGTTTACTTAATAAGGAACCGGAAGCCATGAAAGCAACAGTATCAAATGCCGGGAAACTAGGCGCACAGCGAGAAGGATGGGCAGGATTTAAACATAAACTCATGCGCGAGTTAGGGATACCCGCCGACCAATTCGATAAATGGACTGTTCCCGCAGATTGGCAGGAAGCGTTTAAGAAAGCAAACCGCAGATAGTCATTTAACCCACTAGGAGCATGAAATGGAACAAGCGCCAGTAACAGAGATACCCGATGGATTCAAGCAAGTAACAAAGGATGAATTCTTTAAGACTCTTTATAGCGATGGGCGCGACATTATGCCCCTCAATGAGAGCCCATATTGCAGCACATGGGAAACAAAAAGCCGTGATGTATTCGGCTGGACAGCCCCAGGCTGGTCTAATCCGCGCGGCCTACAACTTTATGCGCTGAAACGCTAAAAACGATGTGGGGTTTTAGGCGCTAGACACCGGAGAACCCCGAACCGCATTTCAACATTCTACTAGATAAAAAGGAGCATGGAAATGGGCATAAAAAAGCACAACAAACCGCGCGCCAGGAAGATTCATAAGCTACTCAAGGCGGGCGAGTATGAGCTAACCAGCAAGGAAAACGCGGTATGCGACATCCTGGCGGACATTCGGCACTATTGCGATAAGCACGGCATTGATTATGCCGAACAGAACGAACGTGCCGCACGCCACCACCGCCACGAACGCGAATACACAGACTAGGAGCAGAAAATGAAAAATGACACTCTATTTTTTTGGGCATGGAGAGGATACGCACCGCAGCCCGACACCAGCATGACACGCGAACGCGCCGCGAAGTTGTTGCGATCCTGGCGCAGATCGAGAACGCAGGGGCACCGGGATTTTTCTCTGCAAAGGGTAGCAAAGGGAAACTACCGGATAGCCGCCCGTGGTTACGAAGACGATTACGGAATCATGGTAATTAGTCAATAAATCCCTTGACACCACTAACACATTGTACTACTATAGGAACTGTTGACACATCACAAACAGGGAGCAAAACATGAAAACAAAACTATCTACCCGCCGCGCCACGTTTTACAAATTAATCTCTGCTTTCAGCAAAGAAACGCCGCAACGTTTAACGGAAATATTGGTTCAGTTTCCCCCTCCGTATACCACCCGGCTTTATTACCTCGCCGCATTGCGGGTTCTCATATGCCTGGATCACAGCACCGGCCTGCCGTACCAGCCACGCAAAAAACTGGTTAAAGCACGAATAGCGCAATTACGCGCAGTAGCCTAGCGCCTAGCGGCAAGGGTTTGTCCCTTGCCAGTAGTCACTTAACTACTAACGGCGCCTCGCGTTTTCAGGGGCTAGGAGATAAAAATGATGCAAGCTACATACTCACCCGATGACAACAAATTGCGCCTGTACTCGACAAGCCGCCTTGACACCGCAACCTATGAACGGGTTAAGGCAGCCGGATTTAAATGGGCACCGAAACAGGAATTATTCGTTGCGCCGATGTGGACCCCGGCCCGCGAAGATTTATTAATCGAATTGTGCGGAGAGATCGAGGACGAGGATAAAAGCCTAGTTGAACGCGCAGAAGAACGCGCAGACCGATTCGAGGACTATAGCGATAGCCGCGCCAGCGATGCAACCCGCGCCCGTGAAGCGGTTTCAAGCATTGCCGATAATATCCCATTCGGCCAGCCTATTCTGGTAGGCCACCACAGCGAGAAACGCGCCAGGAAAGACGCGCAACGCATTGAAAACGGAATGCGGAGAGCCGTGAAGATGTGGGAAACCTCAGAGTATTGGACACGCCGCGCAGCTGGTGCAATAGGAGCCGCCAAGTACAAAGAACGCGCCGACGTTCGCGCACGCCGCATTAAGGGACTCGAATCCGATAAACGCAAACAGGAGAAATACATAAAAGAAGCGGAGCAGCATTTAAAACTGTGGAGCCGGGAGAATTTGACCCATGAACAAGCTGTCGCAATTGCCGGATTATCCCGCCTACATTTGCCGAAGAAGGAAGGCGACCGGGAAGATTGGGACATTCCCGCATCAGCCTATGACACCCTGCAAGGCGAGTATACAAACCTGTACGCGCCGCGCACCGTTGCCGAAGTAGTGGAACATGCAAAAAAATACTATCCGCGCACCATTGCCCATCATCAACGCTGGTTAAACCATTTCAACAACCGGATCGAGTACGAAAAAGCCATGCTAAACGAACAAGGCGGACTAGCAGCGGACAAGTTCGATATAAAGCCCGGTGGCCGTGTTTTAGTACACAATGAATGGATGATTGTGATTCGCGTCAACAAGGTAGGCGGAAGAATCAACAGCGTTACGACCAATTGCCGGTTTGTGAGCGTTCGCGGAATCGAAGAAATTAAAGACTATCGGGAACCCACGGAAGAAGAAGCCGCCAAGGTTCAGAAAGTTACCAAACTTGCACCATTGGTCAACTATCCCGGCGAAGGATTCATTGCAATGACCAACGCCGAATGGAAGCGTAAGCACGCCGACTATCGAATAATCAGAAGAGCCAAGGCGACGGAGGCGAACGGAGCCTATCGATACAGAGTCGGATTTGTACCAGGGGGCAACTATAGCACCGCCCAGGTTTATATCACCGATGCAAAACGAGTTGACCCGCCAGCGCCAACAACCACGGAGCCGGTTAAATTCGAACGGGAAATAATCGAAACACCGCGCCTCACAATGCCGGACCCGGCCCCGGTTGCCGCAGCATTCCAGGCGATGAAAGACCAATTGAAGAACGGCGGTATTAAGGTAGTTTCCGCCCCTCAACTGTTCCCGACGCCTGTTGCCCTAGCCGAACGTATGGTTGAACTGGCCGACCTCAAGCCAACAGATCGAGTGTTAGAGCCTAGCGCCGGAACCGGAGTGATTTTAAAGGCAATTGGGCCAGGACCGGACAAGGTTGCAGTAGAGATAAATCACAATCTGGTAAATGAACTGACAAGGTTAAACATATCAGGCACGCGGATACATCAAGCCGATTTCCTGCAATGCAATGGCGATCTAGGGAAATTTGACGCGGTAATCATGAACCCGCCGTTTGAGAACGCCGTGGACATCAAACATATTACCCATGCTTTAACCATGCTCAAGCCCGGAGGTAGATTAGTTGCAATATGCGCCAACGGCCCGCGCCAGAACGCACAATTGTGGCCCCTGGTTGAGTCTATGGGTGGAACATGGGAGGTATTACCAACTGGTACCTTTACCGCCTCTGGAACCGGAGTAAATACGGTATTGATGAGCATGGTAGTACACGCCACGCGTGAAGCGGAAACGTTATCGCTTGATTTCTAGTGGTACATTGTATTATAATGTATCCAAGTAGGGGCTTCGGCCCCTGCTAGACCAAACACAACACAGGAGCCAAAAATGAACAGAGAAATGGTCAACAAGGTTCGCAAACTGTGCGAAAAATTCAATGATGAACTTCAAGCATTGCTTGACTCTGACCAAATGGATAACGAAACATACGACTCAGAAATAGTGACAGCAGCAGTACAGGCGCAATGCTCAGCAGCCGAAGCAGCACAAGCGGAAATGCCGAAACAGGAGCAGAAACGGAAAAAACGCCTGGAACAGTTACCGCTAAGCGGCCTATAAGCTAGATCAAACATAACAGGGAGCGGAAAATGAACAGAAAAACACAATTCAGGGTATCTGGACAATTAACATACCAAGATCAACCCATTGGAGAGGTATTCCATGCAGATGCTGAATATCAATTACAAAACATGGCTCACGATAAGATCGTAGCGATGGAAAAAGAAATGGGCTCTGAGTTCAAGGAATTTTTCCCGACCGTATCTCCGGGATGGAGACTCAAGATAATTGAGAAAGGAGAAACCACCAAATGACAAACCATCCAAACAGATCGAAGAAAGCGCCCCGAGAGGGGCGTAACCCATCGGCCGAAGAAGTGATAAACGCTCGAACAAATGCGGGCTTGACTCAAGAAGAAGCCGCCGCCCTTGTCTATGTGACCGTATTTGCTTGGAGAAAATGGGAATACGGTGAGCGGCGAATGATGCCGGCCACCTGGGAGTTGCTACAAATCAAATTGAAAGACTTATCCACGCCTAAAGCCCCCGCCAAGTGAATAGGGCAAGAGGGGCGTGGGGTGGGTAAGTCTGATCAAACCTTCTCACGATCCCGGATCAATTTGTTTTCCATTAACAGGACTGTCATATCTGCCATTGCCCTGTCATGAATGAGGTCTAACAATTCATAAAGACCGTTTTTAACCAGCACAGCATATTGATCACGACAACCTAGAACGCGCCGGGTTGCCCGATGTGACATCGGTTTAACAAAGTATCCGTACATGATTTTATAGACCGCCTCTGCACGATCTGAGACTATGCCAAACTCACAACAGCCACGGTTAACCACGATTCGCAAATCATCCGCGTGTAGCTTTCTGCCAAACTTAGCATTGATATATTCAGCTTCAGCCGGGTCCGGCAATCGCTTAAGCAGCCCGATAATGTTGGCCGCTTGTTTGTGCATCTCATCGGCAGAGAGATGCACCAGTAGATCATTTGTCATGCCTTTAGCTGAGCCTTCCCGCATGCGATTTATCGCGGACATTTTGACGAGGGGTTTTTCGATAGTGTTATAGGCCCATTCCAGCGCGTGAAATGCGTTATTGAACATTAACGGCCCTCGGCAATAATTCGGCGTTGCGCCGCAAGCAAATACTCTTCCGTTCCGTACTCCCGCTCGAACCTTGCTTTTGTTGGATGCCTGGCAATTTTTCCGCTTCCCTTCTGTGGATTTTTATGATGCCCCGGATCACATAATCCAATCGTGAACAAATGCCCGCGCCGTCTCCCGCCGTCGGTCAGCAAGTGATGCACGGCAGCTGGGGTACGGATCGTGTGACGGAGGTAACAAACAATGCAGAACTGTGATGCCGCATTCATCCAATCTTGTTCAGCTTTGGTCATCCATTCCACCGTGTACGATAGGTACAAATATCGCGTGCCGTGCTTACGCCGCACCCAAACCGCTGCGCCAAGCGCCCGTACCCCATGCCGGCATCGCGCAAGCTACGCATGCGTTTCACTTGCTCATCGGTCAACTTCGCTTTTGGATGTGAGGCCCCGCACCTGTGGCCGGTATGGTTGCGTGTTGTCATGTGATTTCCATAAGCAACTGCTCCTGAATCCGTTGTTTGCGCCAGAATGTGAGCGATTGTTCGCCCTCAATCCTTTGCCGCATTACCCATGCTCTAGCCTCTTTCGATGGCGGTGTGTATGTACCTTTCCATGCGCTGTCTATCCCGATGTTCTGAGCTATATTCGTGCTGTCAGCTGACGCGAACGGTAGACGTGTGAATATCTCAGGATTCAGCATCCTAAGCCCGTGTAGCTTACAGATCGGCAAGCCGTTCTTGTCGCAAACGGTATTCATTGCCTCGGCCATGCGGCCCCACCAGCGAGAATTGCCTACTGTGGCAAACTCTCCACTGCTACCTATGCAAACCCTTGGATAGGCAATCGCCAGCCTTAGAAGCCTCTCCAAAGACTCGTGCATGTGCCAAACCGGAGCCCCGATCCATGGGGCAGTCGTGCGCCACGGCCACTCTTCAAGCAGAGCGTCATTGGCCGACTCGTCACCATCTATCACGTCAGGGATAACGGCGAAATCGAACGTCGGGATTCTGTGCAATCCTGCCACCCATGCGTAGTAACGGCTCCAGTCTGTAACGGGTTTTCCGCTTTTCCAGGCAGAGAAGGCTCCGTTATCCACAGCAAAGGATTGGCACACATCAATAGCCAAACTTAGCTGTTCAGGGGACAAGAAAGAGACAAAAGCATGTCCGGAATTGATTGCAGCAACGGCAGCTGTCATGCCCTGGTTTGTTATTGGTAATCCATGGTAATGAATCATCAGACGAACCCCATTATTTGATCTACCACGCGATCTATCTCAGCCCGGTTTTTGTAGTTCTTGCAGACTTCCCGGAGCAGCACATCAACGACGGCGGAATAAAGCCGCTCGAATTTCACATCATCCATATTGGCAAATGAGATTGATTGAGCGGTGAGTTTCATGCGGCCCTTGAGGTTGAATGTCTGTTCATAAAAACCGGCCAGGATGATTACGTCTTCTCTGAATCGATCAATGTTTTTGGTTATTTCCCGGCCCTTGTATGTCTTGTGTTTTCGATCTGGTTCCCAGGAATCGAAGCCAAGTTTGATAAGTGCGAAAAACTTTTTATGAAATTTTGCATTGCGGGGAAAAACCAATTCCAAGAACAGCAGTTCCCCTGGTTCCGCGCCGGTTATCCGCTTCCAAAACCGTTTCCAAGCCTTGTCGTTGTCCTGATCTATCCCGACAAGGATGTTGAACAGGAAATGCCGCGCCGCCTCAAGCGCCGCGCCTGTTGGGAGTTCGATGTTCGAACGACAGACGGCAATCTTGGTCATGTAACTGCCTGGGGGGGAATCTTGCCGGTCAAATACATGACTATTAAATCCGCTGCTTCGGTCCAATCATCCCAAACGTAGGCGACATACCAGCCCTCCGATTTCAGGTTTTCGCCGTATTCAAGTTGGTCAGTCGTTGGCTTGTTCTTCCCGTACTTGAGTTCGATGGAAAGTCCCGTATACCCGCCGCGTGGAACAGGAAGAGTTACGTCATGTTCGCCCTTTTTCATCCCCGCCGCTTTTGCCTTGCCCGCTTGTGCTTTGCTCAATTTCACCCCGTTCATACTTCCACGCAGAAGCCTTAAAACCGGATAGCGACATTCATACAATCGCGCCCAATCGAATAAAGCATGCTGCATTAGAAATTCGTATTGATTCACTTCAGATCGAGCACATACCGCACGTGTTTTTCGCACACATGACCGGAGCATTCAAAATCTACTTCTTGAGAAACATCGAACAGCAGAAACGGCAGTAAAGCCAAAGCAAGACCGATTAAGAGGCCGAGCAAAATTGCTTTCATGATTTCCCCATCATGTAACCGAGCGCCACGCCCCCAACGAGCAAGACGCTAGCGATCCAATTTCGCATCAATGTCTTGTCGGAAGCGAAAATGAGCAGACATCCAGTAAGGAAAGTAACGTAGAAAGCCGTGGTCATTCCCCAGATCATGAATTACTCACTAGCCAGTTGTTTGCATTCAGGCGTGCGTCTTGAATACTTCGCCATGCACATAACGCGCGCCGCAATGCTCTTGTTGCCTATATCGACCCATCGCCGCGCCTCTTCACCGATAAGGCATTCTTCAACCGTGTAGGATGTGCCGCCCATCAGTCCGCCGAAAACAAACGCACTGAGCCCGCCGTAAATCGTGCCCTGGCAGACAGCCGTTGGAAACATCGCGCCGCCCATGAGTGCAGGGGCTTGATGTGGATTTGATATGGCAATCGAGGTAGGTGCGGAAAGATTCATATCGCCGCCCATCGCAGATGCACTGGAATCGCCGGAATTGGCGGATGCGTTCGAATCTCCGCTTATCGAAGATGCGGCGCCGCCGTGGCCGATTCCACCTAGACCGCCAGCGCCGCCTAATCCGCCTGTGGCCGTGGCAGAGCCACCCGCCCCGCCGTAACCTTGTCCAATCGCAGATGCAGAGCCGACTGATCCGGTAATTGGGCTGGACTGTGCGAACGCCTCGACAGTAGCGATTAACAGGGCGACAGCGATCAGGGGATTCATACCGATAGGCTTTCGGATCGAGCCATTAAACGGCGTTGCTTTTTTACTTCGGCTATCAATTCGTTTGCCACTTCCCGCCCGTGTTTTTTCAACACATCCTGATAGTATTCCTGACGTTTTTCTTTACTCATTTTCAATAAGCGGTTTACCTCAGATTCGTTTTTGGCTTGACCTTTCACCTCTTCTGTCTTCACAGCGGTATATCCGTACATCGGAGGCGGCAAACCCTTTTTGATCCGCGCCTTTTCCTGTTCCGGGGTTTCGTAGCAATAGTTGCGGATTGGGGTTTCAGATATAACCTTTTCAAAAGTACCGTTTGGACGTGTGCTTATATCTCCTACCGCCATAATCAGTTACTCCAAAAAGTGGGCTGAAGTTCATAAGGCAAATACAGAGGATGAGCCGGGGTTCCGTCAGAATTAAGTTTCAGGTAGTGCGCTTTGCCAGGGAAAAATTGATTAATCCGAGTTTGGATAAGATTGCTCATGTTCATGAATTTGCCGTGCGTGCCCCATGCACATATTGCAATAGCGCATTGCCGTACTGCATCTGCAATCGCATTAAGGTTATCAGGCCCAACAGGATCGGTAACTTTGTAAAGTTGTTTGGGATCGGTAGAGCGAAGAGCAAAAATGTTGACGACTTCAAACCCGCCGTATCCGAGCGCCATAGCGCGTTTTTTGCAGCGCGTGACGGTCGGATCGAGGACTTCATGGGTTGCTGTGCTCGGGTTCAGCATGACGAAGCACGCTTTTGGCGCACGGTCATCCCAAACCCGCCACAGACGATAGCGGTACATTTCGCAATCGGAAAACACGGCGCCAGCAGAGGAATTGCCCTTGGTGATCATGCGGGCACCCGTTTGTCAGCGGCAAACCGTCCTGTTATTTCCTTCAATCGCCGCAACCCTTCCCGGTTTACTTCCGGGGATGATTTGTGCGTCAAGGCAGCAGGAAAATTACGGTGCGCCGCTGGTTTTACCGTACGGCAAGCGGCAAGGAATTCAGGTAATGAAGGGGGCCACTTGTAGAGTTCTTCGCATTCTTCAAGCCCTGTCTTGATTTGTTCCGGGGTAATTCGTTTCCTGTCGAATGCTTCGGCCCATGTTTGCCGCCAGTTCTGTACCATAATCTCGCTTGAATAAGCAGATTTCCAACGTATTGGGTACATCACATCGAGTTTGTTGAAAAGATGATCCATGAGGGAAATGCCCAACGGTTCATGGACCCGAAGCCAAACGCTTGCGGGCATCGCCTCGGATTGGGTGTTAATTGATAGGTTTTTCAATTTTTTCTCCCGGTAATCTGGCGTTTCGGTTCACGTAGGCACTCGAATCGAATTTTCCTGGCTTTGCCGACCCGTTGAGTCTGCCGGTAGCCCATTGCGTGCGCAGCCCTTCAGCGTCTTTGCTCATCAGAAAGACGGAATGTGTTTTTTGCACGTAAAAATTGTTGTTGTGGGAGACGTAGAAAGCGGCGATTTTTGGTGCTTCGTGATGCGGGACTTTTTTGCAGAATGCGCGAATAGCGGTACTTACTGATGCGTTTCGTATGGGAGGAATGCCGTATTGTTTTTCATAGGCATCGCTGTAGCTTTGCCAAGTGGCTTTGCAAGCTGCTTGCAAAGCGTTTGCAGCATCAGAGCTATCCTTGCCGGATTTATCCGACGAGGAAGGTTTATTATCTGGATTACTATATGGAGTACTAGTGTGAACCTCGTTCACTGCCTTTATGTCGTGAGGTTCACCACCTTTTGGAACGACGTTCACCGCCTTATTTGAAAGCTGATGAACCTCGTTCACCGCCTTTTCCTTAACGTGGTGAACCTCGTTCACCGCCTTTGCAAAGGATTCAGCGGCGCTTCTTAGATGATGCGGCCATGCAGGACGATACTCATGAGCCGCCCATCGTTGACCGCCAAAACCATGCTTCCCGACTGTTATCCATCCAATCTCGGTAGCATTTTGAAGGTGAGTTATAACTGCCCGATTGCTTAATCCTGTTTCTTCACATAGAAGTTTTATGGAAGGAAAACAACTTTCCCCCATAGGGTTCATATGACACGCCAGGGTAAGTAAGACATGGCGTGTGGTTGGGGGAAGGTCCGATTTTAGAATGGCTTTGCGCCAGTCAAACATGGCATCGGGATTACTCATGCCAGTTCCTCTACCTTGTTACTTTTTTTGCTGTTGCAATCCCAGCAAAGTATTTGCAAGTTGTCGGGTTCGTTGCTTCCGCCGAGAGAATAGGGGTGTTTATGATCAATACATAAATCTTTATAGCTTTGGCATTTAACGCAGCGGTATGCATCGCGCTCAAATACTAATTTCTTAACTTTGGCAGGAATCCGCTTCCGATCAGCCGTCCCAGGTGTTTGGGGGGCACAACCACGTCTATGAAAAGCCTGACGAACGGTTTCCAGAATATCTCCCCCATGTCCGTCTCCGTATTTCCAGAGGATTCGACACTCATCTACCATTTGTTCTGCTAGCTCCTTAAGCCGATTGGTGGCTCGTTCTTCTGCTTCAATTGCTGCTTCGTAATCAAACATTTCCATTTTTGTCACTCCAAACAAAGCCGCCCGCAAAAGCGGCACTCCGGTAAAAGGGTGAGCGCACTTTGGCGGGGGGAGTAGTCCTGCCGTTCGGGTTTGCGGTCCCTAGTGCGCTCATTGAGCTATTCATTTTTCTGCTTTAATATCCGCGCATAAAGATCGGCAATCTTGAAACCGACTTCATCGGTAGTGCTCTTGTATAGGCCGTTTCTCAGGCGCCATACGTTGCTCTGATTGAGCCCGACTAGCTCCCCTATCTCTCTGTCAGATAAGCTAGAACTAGCTCTTATGGCTTCTAACCGCTGCCGGGTAGTGATGTTGGATGTCTGCATAGGCCGAATTATTATGCTGATGCGCAACCATTGTCAAATGCTTTAACGCATAAGTCTTGACAAATCTATGCGGATGCGCAACACTTAAACCATGAACAAGATGAGAGCAATTTTAAAAAAACTTATGGAAGATGCGGGCCACAACGCCCACTATATCCATGAGAAAACAGGCGTTCATCAAACGACCACTTTCCGCTTCATTACCGGCCTGTCGGGTGAGCCAAAAGTAGGCACTGTGCGGAAATGGGCAAATTTCTACGGCGTGACTGAAGCGCAGTTGCGCGGCGAGGAACCGATAAATGGTATGCCCATCAAAAAGGAGCCGAAGGAATTGAAAGAATTGCTCCCGATGGATGAGTACGAGCATTTATCCAACATCAAAAAACTGCCTGAACCTGAGCGCGATATGCTCTATAAACTGTCTGCAAGACTTGCGGCAGGGGGTACACTTGGTGACCGGCGCGTAAGGTCAATTTTTCCAAACAACCAGCTTCGTTTCGGGGAGTCCCGTAACAAGGCTCCCGTAAGGAAGATGCGATTCAGGGAATCGACAAATGCAAAGAAACAGACGGGAACCTAAGAATAAAAAACCCGATGGAAACATTACCTCAATCACCACCCGCACTAATAACCCCTTAAAAATAGTGGTCACTAATAGGAATCACGAAACAAAAGACCCTCTTCAACTTCAACAGCAACTCATCGAATTAACGGAAAGGTTGGCAAAAGAAGCTAAGGAAGGAACGCTCAAAGGTATTGGGGGTTTTGCCGAATACGCGGATCACACGTACATGACTGGCCTGGAAGGGTGTTACTTGGCAGACCCGGAAGCAGCCGTTTTGCCCATCGAGATTTTAAAAAAAAGGATAATGGATCAGATTGAGGCTCACGAATCAAAACGCGAGCAGTAAGAAACCAACCGGCATTCGCCGGTTTTTTTTGGCAAAAATAATGCACGAATGCATTGACAAAGCCTATGCGGTAGCGCATTATTAGCGCCTAATAACAACTAAAAAAGGAACCAAAAATGGGGAACATGCAACGTTGGGAGCGATGGGTAACGGATAAATTGACAGAGTATCGCCCGCTACCGGAAGAAATGACCAGAGCGGAACGGTATGACTGGCTGGCGGAATACATAGACGAACTGAAATACGTCAAGCCTACCCCGACCGTGCCGGGCCACTACGTTCTGATCGATTGCGATGGGTGCAAGACGACGGAGCGCAATTTTTCGGACGTTATCGAAACGGCCGCCGCGAAATGGAAGGAGCGGAACGGTGATTAAGGCCAGCGTAATCGCGGATGCCATCTGCGCAATTGATACGGCAATACGTTTTATCCATGAGACTGAGTACGGCATACCGCATAGGGAAGACACCAGGGCACAGCTGCATAAGTCTCGTGTGGAACTGGAAGCTGTACTTAAGCAGATAACTGTGGAGGTAAAGCCATGAAAATGATCACAATCCTTACAATTGCGCTGTGGACAGCGGCAATTGCACCGAGTTTTGCTGGTCCGCCCGCGCTGGTGGATCGTCAAACCGGCAAGTACCTGGGCAATCTGGGGGGTAACAAATACGACCCCAATAGCACAAGCAACCCGTATGGTGAGCACGGCAGCAAGTACGGTAACACCATCAATAATCCGTACAGTCAGTACGGTTCGAAGTATTCCAACGACTCACCGAACAATCCCTATGCCACGAATGCGCCGGCAATCGTGGCGCCCGGAATGGTTGCGCCTGTTGCGCCCCTTCCCTCGTTCGATTTTTCGCAATAACTCAACCCACGCGCCAGGAGAACAAATTAATGGATGACATGAACGAAGGCGAATTAATGCCGGTAGTGGCCGAGCAAAGCATGGTTGCAATGCTCAATAAGAGCGAGATTGACCAGCAAATTACGACGGCCAAGAAACACCCGCGCAGCGTAGTTAACTTTCGGAAGGAAGCGCTGCAAATGGTGACGCTGAACGAACGTGTGGCCGAGTCATGCATTTACGCCCTTCCGCGCGATGGTAAGACCATCGAAGGACCGAGCGCCCGATTTGCCGAGGTCATTCTGTCGGCATGGGGTAACTGCCGGGCTGGCGCCCGTGTGATTTCAGATTCCGGTGAGTTTGTTACCGCGCAAGGCGTGTTCCACGATCTTGAGCGAAACGTGGCGATTACTTACGAGGTTCAGAGACGCATTACCAACAAGTCCGGCAAGCGGTTTGGTGCGGACATGATAGGCGTGACGGCAAACGCAGCATGCTCGATTGCGCTGAGAAACGCGGCCCTGAAAGGCGTGCCCAAAGCATTTTGGGATGATTTGTACGAGGCCGCGCGCCAAACGATTCGCGGAGACTTCAAAACGCTTTCGAATCGCAGAGCCGAGACGCTTACCAAGTTCCAAGGGTACGGCATGAACAAAGAGCAGGTTTGCGCCCTGCTTTCCATAGGAGGCATAGAGGATATCGGGCTGGATGAGCTTGTAACCTTGCGAGGCGTGCTTACTGCGCTACGAGAAGGCGAGACGACGCCGGAACAGCTTGCGGCGCAGCCTGATTCCACCAGCAAGCCGAAAGTATCGATTCCGCAGCCAAAGAAAGCAGAGCCGGAAGCGCCGACCGACAGCCCAGAGCCGCCGTCCGTCACGCTGGAATCGGCGGGCGGGATCGCGTTTGCCGAGGTTCCCGAAAAGCCCAAGGCAGGGAAAGGAGGAAAAGAAACCAGCGTGGGCAGTCCAGAGGGTACGCCGCTTGCGTCGGAAGGCGAGAAGAAATTCCTGCTCAACAAGATTGCCAAGGCAAACCTCACCCTTGAGTCCGTGATGGAAGAGGCTGGGATCACGAACTTTGAGGCGTTGACCGCCGATGGTTTTATCGCCATGAAAGAAGTGTTGCCTAAATAATGGAACTGGATTTCGACCCGGACACGCACGTTTATAAGGCTGAAGGCGTGGTTATTCCTTCTGTTACCGGAATCATCGCCGGGTTGAATGATTTCCGGTTTGTGGACCCCGATGTTTTGCACGCATCGGCAGCGTTTGGAACGGCGGTGCATCGCATGTGCGAGTTGTACGATCAGGACAACTTGGATATGGATAGTCTTTCCCCTGCCCTCTTGCCGTATCTGACGGCATGGCAACGGTTCCTGATTGAGACGAATGCGCTCATTCTGGAAATAGAACAGCGCTATTTCCATAAATCACTCGGATATGCCGGAACGCTTGATCGCCTGTTACAGATCAACGGCCGGAAAGTGCTGGTGGACATCAAGACAGTTTCCCGCTTGAGCCCGGTAGTAGGTATTCAGCTTGCCGCGTACCAGAACTTGCTGGCAGCCAATACTGAGCATGTGTATGTGGACCGCGCCGCCGTGCGCTTGTTGGACGATGGCACATACCGATTCCAGATGTATACGGACGTAACAGATTGGCCGGTTTTCGTCTCGCTGCTTACGTTGCACTCATGGCGCCGGAAGCACGCGGCATAACAAGGAGAAAAAATGTCGGAAGAAATAGCAGTCCAGGGAAGCAGAGTTATTACCGTCAACCTGCCACAAAAAACGCAACTGGACGCGCAAGCCCAGGCAGCAATGGCGACGGTGGAAAGTATCGATATCGATAGCCAGAGCATGATGGAAATCGCCGCCGAAGAACTGCTTTCGATCAAGAGCCAAGGAAAAAAACTGGAAGAAGCCCGCAAATTCCACGTTGGCCCCCTTAACTCAGAGGTCAAGTACATAAACGATTGGTTCCGGGAGGCTATTGATACGCTGGAACAAGCCGAATCTACGCTCAAGCGCAAGATGATTGCGTTTCAGACTGAGCAGGAAAAGCAGCTTCGGGAAAAACAGGCCAAGATCGAGGCCGAGCAACGCAAAGAACGCGCCCGCATCGCCGCCGAAAATGAGCAACGGGAACTGGCCGCGCGGGCACTGGCCGCAACGCAGCCAGAAGAAGAGGCAAAGACAACGCTGGCCGCAGCCGCCGAACAGAACGCCGCCAGTGAAACCGTGGCCCTTGTCATGACACCGCCAGCAATCAATCTCCCGCCAAAAATTGCCGGTATTTCCACCAAGGGCACTTACAAGGGCAGGGTGATCGACAAGCTTGCTCTGATCCGGTTCATAGCGAATAACCCGCAGTATGAAAACCTCGTTATCTCCAACGATCCGGCAATTAACCAGATTGCGAAGGCACAGCGCGGCGCATGTCAAATCGATGGCATCGAGGTTTACGAGGATAAGGTGCTAGCGGCAAGGCGCAAGTAACTTTTACAGGAGGCAACCATGCATGCAAACGCATCAACCTTGATCAAGCTGCTACTCATAGTTCTTCTGACTATCTGGGTAATCAACCGGGATGAGGACAAAGCGCCGAAAACCGTTGTCGCTGATCAGGTCCAGGCAGTAGATAACGCGGAAGTTCCGTCACACATTAAATGGAGTCCGCCGATATGACAGACCCGACCTTTGAGGAATGGGCGAGGCGACACGGTTTTGAAATAACGAGCACGGAACCGTTCGACGTTTCCGCGCATGTAAAAACCGCGATGAATGAGCTAAACGCTACGATGGTTACGCTCGAATCCTGCATATCGGTTATCCGGGCGCAGATATCTGTATGTGAAAACATACTGTCCAACATGAACAGAAAACAACCGGGGGAATGATGCCTACGGGATCAAGCAGAAAAGGAATCAGGATGCCTATCGGGCACCGCACAAGCACCTATATGATGAATTGTCCAGATGCATTGAGCAAATATGCCGACCGCCATATTGTTCTTCTGGGCAATAAAAAGCGTGCTGAGAATCGGGCAAAAAGAAGGAAAAATGAAGGCAACGAAAGGTGAGCGCAAAGACAGCAATCAATTGTGGCCCCGATGATCCCCGCATTCAGCAGATAAAGGAAGCAGCCCAGCGGAACCCAAAATTAACCGCGTGGCAGTGTTATAAATCGTTCGGGGTGTCGCGCCCCACGTTGGATAGATGGGTTTCTCTAGGGTACATTCAACCGCTGCATGTGCCGTCTCGCGCAGAAATATCTAAGTTTTTCAGGAAAAAGATATGAAGCGCCAGGATGAAATCGTGAAAACCCTGTGCTATGCTTCGCGGCATAACTCAACTTATACGCTATACAAGATGTCAGCCACCCCGCCGAAGAGCAAAGCCTTTGCCCATAATCTGAAACTGGCAAGAAAAGCAGCCGGACTCACACAAGAGCAATTGATAAAGAAAACCGGACTTAGACAAGCATCGATTAGCGATATTGAGAACGGGAAACGCACCCCAAGTCTTGCAAACGCAATTATCCTCGCAGAGGCGGTCAATACGCCCCTTTGTGAACTTCTGAAAGACCGCCCCCAAGAAAATTAAATCATTAAAAAGCACTTGAATAGTTCTTTTGTGCTGTACATTATACGATAGATCGTATAATATAAGGGTAACAAAAAGGGAAATTGCATGAACGGAAAAATCGATAACGAGACATCCAGGGCGAGGGTAAAGGAATCGCTGATACGCCAATTGGGGCCTGAGATTTGCCGATTCTTGGAAGACCGCGCGGTGATTGAAATCATGCTCAACCCTAGCGGCGAACTGTGGGTAGAGCGTTTGGGCGAACCGATGGCAATGCGCGGTTATATGTCTGCATCACAGGCCGAGTTATTGATGAATACGGTTGCCTCAACGCTGAATGAGGTAATGACTGCACAGAACCCGATTCTGGAATGTGAATTGCCGCTTGATGGATCGCGCTTTGAAGGCTTGATCCCTCCGGTAGTTTCGGCCCCTACTTTCACCATTCGGAAGAAGGCCAGCATGGTTTTCACGTTAGATAACTACGTTGAGCAGGGAATCATGGCCCCGGCACAGTACGTCGAAATTAGGAAAGCAGTGCGCGATAAAAAAAACATTCTGATTGTTGGCGGGACCGGGACCGGCAAGACGACTCTTACGAACGCAATCATTCGATACATGGTGGATGAGTGCCCGGATGATCGGTTAGTGATCCTTGAGGACACGATGGAACTGCAATGCACGGCCAAAAATGCGGTTCTGCTTCGATCAGTGGAACAGGCGGACATGACGCGCTTACTTAAGGCAACCATGCGCCTTAGGCCAGATCGTATTTTAGTCGGTGAGGTCCGCGACGGCGCGGCGCTGGCACTCCTGAAGGCATGGAATACCGGGCACCCAGGAGGCGTGGCAACGATACACGCCAACGATGCCATGTCCGGGCTTACCCGCATGGAAATGCTGGTACGCGAAGCAAATCAAGCGCCAATGCAACAACTTATTGCGGAAGCGGTGAACTTGATCGTTTCAATTGAGAAGCATGCAGGAGGTAGGCGAATAAAAGAAATCGTGCAAGTTACAGGGCACGACGGACAGAAGTACGTAACCAGATCAATAGGAGAATGATGATGTTTAAGTTTGCTGTTTTTGCTGTTCTGATGGTCGGTTTTGCCCTCGTTGCAGACCCCGCGCTTGCGTCTACGACCCCAGGCGGCGGCGGGGGCTTGCCTTGGGAACGGGGAATTATGGTGGTAAGCAACTCTATCTCCGGTCCAGTGGCGTACGGTGCTCTGCTATTGGGCCTTGTGGCTGGCACAATCGCACTAATTTTTGGTGGGGAAATGCAGGATTTTGTCAGGCGGGTTCTTTATTTCGTGATGGTCGGAGCCTTGTTGGTAGGGGCAACCGGAATAATCCCACAACTCTTTACCGGCGCTGTGATTCCTGATGACGTTGTGATCGTGGTTGAAGGCGAGCAATGAGCGAGTTACGTCAAACCCCTTTTTATCGCGCCCTGAACCGACCACATCTTTTGTGGGGTGGAGAGCGGAAGCTGATGATCATTGCGATGTTATGGTCAATCGGGCTGATGGTTACGTCAATGAACCTGTTTTCTGTCGTGGTAGGTACGCTCATAGCCGTCCTGTCAGTCTGGGGTTTGCGGAAGATGGCAAAGGCCGACCCCATGATGAGCCGGGTTTATGCGAGACATGTGCAATACAGCGGGCACTACCCGCCATTTTCCCGGCCATGGCGTGAATCAAAATACACGAGGGCTTACTGAAATGTTGGCACTAAAACCATTCCGCACCAAGGCAGCAGGATTACCGGACCTGTTGAACTATGGAGCCCTGGTAGACGAGGGAATCGTGCTTGGAAAAGACGGTTCATTGCTGGCCGGATTTTTCTTTAAGGGCGACGACTCGGCCAGCGCGACAAACGCGGAACTGAACTCCCTCGGAGAGCAAGTTAACAAGCACATTGCCCGCTTTGGTTCCGGTTGGTGCATCTGGGTAGATGCGGCAAGGCTACCCTCACCCGGATATCCGGCCCAATCGGAGTCGCATTTTCCTGACCCGATCAGTGCATTGATCGATGCAGAACGCCGGGAAATGTTTGAGCGCGAAGACACGCACTATGAAACGGAATATGCACTACTTCTTCAGTACATACCGCCATTGAGGAAAGAGGCGAAGGTTAGCGAGTTGATGTATGACGACGAGAGCCGGGACAAGACTTCGCCGGGAAACACGATTCTTGCGGATTTTAAAAAGAAGTTGGTTGATTTTCAGGATGGTTTGGGCGATGCGCTGAACATGGTTCGTATGGGCTCGCTAACCATAGGCGAAGGAGAAGAAGCGTTTTTGAGCGATGCGCTAGTCAATTACCTGCACTTCGCATTGACCGGGAAGCCTCTTGCGCTGCGCTTGCCTGATTGCCCGATGTATTTGGACTCATGGCTTGGGATGGATCATTTTTGGCCCGGTAATACGCCGCTGCTTGGCAACAAATATATCGCTTGTGTTGCTATCGAGGGATTTCCTTCTTTTTCAACGCCGGGAATTTTGTCGATATTCGATGCGCTTCCGATTGCGTACCGCTGGTCAAGCCGGTTCATATTCCTTGACCAACATGAGGCTCTTGGAGAGCTTGGGCGCTATCACAGGGTATGGACCCAGCAAATAAAAGGCTGGGTACAGCAAATATTCAATACTGGCAAAGGGATCATCAATACAGATGCCCTGAAGATGTCGAAAGAAGTTGAAAACTCCATGAGCGATGCACATTCCGATGTCGTGAGGTTCGGGTACTACACGCCGGTAGTCGTGCTCATGGACGAAGACCGGCAGTTACTCGACGAACAGGCCCGGTATGTAAAAAAAGAAATAGAGAGATTTGGTTTTTCTGCCCGCGTGGAGACGGTCAACACGGTTGATGCTTTTCTAGGGACATTACCGGGGCACCCATACCCGAACGTGCGCCGCCCATTGATTCACACGCTGAACCTTGCAGACCTGTTGCCGCTGTCTGGAATCTGGCCGGGGCTGAGGGAAAACCCTTGCGGGTTCTACCCAGCGGGATCGCCGCCATTGATGCACGCGGTGACGACCGGCGCAACACCTTTTCGCGTCAATCTGCATGTAGGCGATGTGGGCCATACAAAGATATTCGGCCCGACAGGTGCAGGAAAATCGACGCTGCTTGCAGCTTTGCTGGCGCAGTCCAGGCGTTACCCGAATGCGACAGTAACGGCATTCGATAAAGGCGGATCGCTTTATACGCTTTGCTCAGCCATGGGCGGTACGCACTATGACATAGGCGGGGACAACGCAAACTTGGCGCTGTGTCCTCTGGCGGACATAGACAAGGTTTCAGATGCGATATGGGCGGAAGAATGGATAGCAACGTGTTACGAGTTGCAGGCAGATAAGCAACTCACCCCAAACCAAAAGAATGAGGTTCATCGTGCCATATCGCTATTGAAGGATGAGCCGCGCCATGCCCGGTCTTTGACTCATTTTGTGACGGCGATACAAGCCCCGGAGGTACGGGACGCACTGAAACATTACACGTTGAGCGGCGGCATGGGTCATTTGCTAGATGGTGACGACGATGCCCTTGAACTGTCGAGTTTCACGGTATTTGAGATAGACGAACTCCTGAAGTTGGGCAATAAAAATGCCCTTCCGGTACTGCTTTACCTGTTCCGGCGCTTTGAAAAATCGCTTACCGGGCAGCCCGCATTCCTATCGCTTGATGAGGCATGGGTGATGCTCGGACATCCGGTTTTCCGCGAAAAGCTGCGCGAATGGCTGAAGGAACTGCGCAAGAAAAATTGCGCGGTGATCATTGCGACACAGAGCTTAACCGATGCGGTGAGTTCTGGCTTGCTGGATGTGCTGATAGAACAATGCCCGACCACGATCCTGCTACCGAACAAGGAAGCGGATTCGTACGGCACGAAAGAGAATCCGGGACCGGCGCAACTGTACGCGATGTTTGGACTGAACGACCGGGAAATAGGCCAGATCAAGCACGCTACCTACAAGCGGCAGTATTACTACAAATCCCCGCTTGGACGCCGCTGGTTTGAGTTGGGACTTGGCCCCCTGGCATTGAGTTTCGTTGCGGTATCGGACTTGGATACGCTACGGGAAGTAAGGAGTTATGAGGAAGCCCACGGGGGGGACTGGCCGCTTCACTGGCTACGAAAAAAAGGAGTCGATTATGGAAAATATACCCGGTAGGTTGGTACTGGCAGCTTTCCTGTACTGGCTGATACAGCCGGCACATGCTTTTTTCGGCAGCAACATTGTGTTCGATCCCGCGCATACGGCAAAAACCGTTGGCGCGGAAGTGGCGCGGGCAGCGGACGCGGCAAGACAGATTCAGATGGAGATATACCAGTATCAAGAAATGATCCGGCAAGGGCTATCGCTGGCGGACCCGGTTTTCAAGCCATTGGGCGATACATTGCGCTCGCTGAATACTATGTACATGCAAACCCAAAGCCTTATGTGGCAGGCGCAAAACATTGATTCAATGTTTGGAATGATGTACCCGAGCTATTACAGCTATCTGGGATCGATGGGGCAGGGTAGGCCGATGTCGGTAATGATGAAGGACAGATATAAGGCGTGGTCCGATAACGGCTACCAGAATACCCGCACGGCTCTAACAAGCGCAGGCATGCAGGTAAGAGGCATGGATAGTGAACAGGCGATGCTTCAAAGCCTTGTAGCGCAAGCGAGCAGATCGCAGGGGCAAACCCAGGCGATACAGGCCGCCAGCCAGATCGCCGCGAATCAGGCGCAGCAATTGATGGAATTGCGCATGCTGATCG
>CBFGXU010000001.1:0-46635 GCA_965652935.1 uncultured Nitrosomonas sp. | reverse complement strand
TTTTTGCTGAGGAACCAGATGCAGGCGGGGATTTGGGTGTTGGTGAACAGTTGGCTTGGAAGCGCGACCATGCATTCGACACGATCCTCTGCAATCAGGCGTTTGCGGATTTCTCCCTCATTGTTGGTGTTGGAGCTCATCGAGCCGTTAGCAAGCAATAGCGCCACGCTGCCATTGGGTGCCAGGTGGTAGAGCATGTGTTGCATCCAGGCAAAGTTGGCGTTGCCTGCGGGCGGCGTGCCGTACTGCCAGCGCGGGTCATCGTCTTTGACGCCGCTGTTCCATTCTTTCATGTTGAACGGTGGATTGGCCATCACGAAATCGGCGCGCAGGTCCGGGTGTTTGTCGTTACTGAAGGTGTTGGCGGGTTCACCGCCGAAGTTGAAGTCCAGTCCGCGAATCGCCATGTTCATCGCCGCCAGGCGCCAGGTGGTGGGATTGGATTCCTGCCCGTAGACGGAGATATCGCCCAGCCGGCCTTGGTGTTCTTCGATGAAGCGTTCCGATTGCACGAAGAAGCCGCCGGAGCCCATGGCGGGGTCGTAGACGCGGCCTTTGTACGGTTGCAGCATTTCGACGATGAGCGTGACGATGGCCTTGGGAGTGTAATACTGGCCGCCCTTTTTGCCTTCACTCAAGGCAAACTGGCCGAGAAAGTATTCGTACACATGGCCGAGGATGTCTTTGGCGTGCAGGGTTGGGTGGTGGAACGGGATGGTGGCGATCAGGTCGATCAGTTCGCCGAGCTTGGCGGGCTCGATTTGCAATTGGGTGTAGGTTTTGTTGAGCACGCCTTTGAGCTTTTTCTCATTTTCCTTTTCCACCGCATCCAGCGCATCGTCGATGAGTTTGCCGATGCTGGTGAATTTGTAGGTGATCTTCTTGCCGTTCTTGATTTCAATTTCAGTACCGGGTGCCACCTTGGCGTTGTTTTGCAGATTTTCCCAGCGCGCCATGGCGGGCACCCAGAATACGTTTTTCTCGGTGTAATAATCGCGGATTTCCAGTTCTTCGTGGATCAGGTCATCGGCATCTTCACCGAGGTAGTAATCATTGCCGGGGTCTTTGAAGGCGGCCTTTAGCTCTTCCCGGCGCTCGGCGAAAGCATCCGAAACGTATTTCAGGAAGATGAGGCCTAGCACGGCGTGCTTGTATACCGCAGCGTCGAGGTTAGCGCGCAGCTTGTCGGCGGCGGTCCAGAGTTTTTTGTCGAGGTTGTTGAGAAAAATTTGTTCGTCTTGCCGCATGATGGTTTTCTAATGAGATGGAGAACAGCGAAAGGGAATTTGCTTCCCGGCGAATTTAACTTCATAACGAGGTAACTCGTCAATCCGAATTGGGATAGCTTGAGGTTGATCATGATAATACAGAGGTTGCTGCACGGCTGATTTAATAAGCCAGCCGAATTGTTTTAATTCCATTTCAAGAATATTAACGGGTTTAGTTTACTCGCAGCGCCTTTTTCTGATTTGCTCAGCACACTCCTCAGGAATGATATGATTTGACCCTATGGATGAATTAACAATTGGAGGAATTATGCCCAGCTCAGAACCTGGATCCGGTTTAAATTTTAATTTGCTAATGCCAGTCGCATTATTAGCGGTTTTATTAATAGTGCCTTTCTCAATCAATTCTTTTATGCACTTTATGTCGGGGAAAAGAGAGTTCAATCCGGTAATCATGAGATTGCCCGTGGATAGCGCGGCAATCAGGGTTCCACCAGCAGTCAAGCAGTATGAGAATTTTGAAGTGGTCTTAAATCTGGAAACGAAGCAGCTTTCCAAGGTTTTAAATGAGATTGTTGCTACGGCGTCTGAAGGTACTTCGATACAAGGAATTAAGGGCATCGTGTCACCGTACATGAAAGCTGAGATTGGCGGGGAGGTTTTTGAAATTGACAGACAGGGGCCACAAGATCCAGTATCAGCTTATGACGGTATAGCAAGCTGGCGCTGGCGTGTCACCCCGGAATCATCAGGATCACACGATTTAAAATTCCAGTTACACTTGCTGACGCAAGATGCCGGACAGCAAACTGATAAAATTCTTGATCTTGCCGAAGCGCGTTTTTCTGTTCAGGCAAACCCATCAGAATGGTTTAGACGTAACGGGCTGTGGATGGCTTTATTACTGGTGCCAGTAGCGATCATCCTGGGTTTAAGACGTCGTTATGCGCGATAGAATCAGTTTTATTCCATTTATTCCTTTTAAACTCAGCTACAATGATTATTCAGTAATTCTTACCTGACTTTTCATTAAATCGCTTGAAAAAAAATTAATGATCCTTATATCCCGGTTATTGAAGATGTGCTTGTTGTCACTGTAAGAAACGCCGCCATTAAAAGTTGAGCGATTACGGATTGAATGAGGCGTTGATGTTGTAGATATGCAATATGCTTTTTTAATCAATGAGGAGAAATTATTATGGCTATTACACGTTATGAACCCTGGGGTTTGTTGAGCCAACTGCAAAGAGAATTAGAACGCAATGTTGCTGAAGGCTCGACGGCAACTGCGGAATGGGCGCCTGCGGTTGATATTAAAGAAGAGGCTGATAAATTTGTTATTCAGGCAGACATTCCCGGCGTTAAACCGGAAGAAATAGATATCAACATGCAAGATGGCGTATTAACTATCAAAGGCGAAAAAAAATCTGAAGCTAAAACAGAAAAAGAAGGCTATAAGCGTGTTGAACGTACCTATGGTTCTTTTTACAGACGTTTTAGTTTGCCGGATACGGCCAATGCGGAGGCAATATCAGCAACTTCAAAGCACGGCGTATTAGAGGTTGTGATACCGAAGCGAGAAGCTGTGCAGCCGAAAAAAATCAATGTAGCAGTCGGAGAATGAGGCGATCAATCTATCTCTTTTTAGATGGGATTATAAAAATGGAGCCTGTGGCTCCATTTTTATAGGTATTTATTTGTTTAAGCCCTTTACTAAAGCGTAACAGAAAGTCTGCTGTTTCTTAATAAATTCTGATAAACCCGTAGTGCCTGATTAAATAAACTGATGCCCCTTATTACCCTCGAAAATGCCTGTTTGGCTTTCGGCCACCATGCCTTGCTGGATCATGCAAGCTTACAGCTTGATGCGGGCGAGCGTGTCGGGTTAATCGGCAGAAATGGCGGCGGTAAATCCAGCTTGTTGCGCGTCTTGTCTGGTGAAATCAAGCTGGATGACGGCAAACTCTGGCGTGCGCCAAATTCAAAACTGGCTTATGTAGCCCAAGAACCCGTGTTGAATCCCATCAATACGGTCTATCAAGAAGTTGCCAACGGTCTGGGCAATATCAGCCAGCTATTGCTAAATTATCATGCAGTCTCTCATGCCTTAAGTGAAGGTACTGAAAACACAGAAGCGTTACTTCTTCGATTGCAGGATCTGCAAAATGCCTTAGAAACTCAGGATGGTTGGCGTCTGCAAACAAAAATAGAAACCGTCATCGACAAATTGAGTTTACCATCAGATGCTTTGATTGATCATCTTTCCGGCGGGTTAAAGAAGAGAGTAGCACTGGCGCGTGCGTTGGTGGTATCTCCTGACATTTTGTTGCTGGATGAGCCAACCAATCATCTTGACTTCTCCTCCATCGAGTGGTTAGAAGGATTGCTGTTGGATTTCTCAGGCAGTGTCTTGTTTATCACGCATGATCGGCGTTTCCTGGATCATGTGGCGACAAGAATTATCGAATTGGATCGCGGAAGTCTGGCAATTTTTTCCGGTAATTTTACGGATTATCAGCGTAAGAAAGCAGAAATGCTGGAAATTGAGGCTACGCATCAGCAGAAATTTGATAAAGTCCTGGCACAGGAAGAAATCTGGATACGTAAAGGAATTGAAGCACGGCGCACGCGCAATGAAGGCAGGGTGCGCAAATTAGAAGCGTTGCGCCTGGAGCGCGCGGCCAGACGGGAAAAAATCGGAAAAGCCCATCTCGCTTTAGAGGTGGGGGAACGCTCAGGCAAATTAGTCGCTGAACTGGAACATGTCAGTAAAAGCTATGGTGATAAAGTTATCATCAAAGATTTTTCCTGCCGCGTTATGCGGGGTGATCGGGTAGGGTTATTAGGGCCGAATGGTGCTGGAAAATCGACATTATTAAAATTGATTCTAGGTGAATTACAACCGGATTCCGGCAAGATTCAACGAGGCACCAAGCTAGCGGTCGCTTATTTTGATCAAATGCGCGCGCAGCTCAATGAAGAGATGATTCTCACTGATACGATCAGTCAAGGCTCCGAATTTGTGGAGATTAATGGCAAGCGCAAACATGTCATCAGTTATCTGGAGGATTTCTTGTTCGCTCCTGAACGTGCTCGCTCTCCGGTCAAATCCCTCTCGGGCGGCGAACGTAATCGTTTGTTGCTGGCTCGCTTATTTACACGCCCTGCCAATGTTCTCGTGCTGGATGAGCCAACGAATGATCTGGATATTGAAACGCTCGAGCTGCTGGAGGCTTTATTGCAGGACTATACGGGTACATTATTTCTGGTTAGTCACGACCGGGAGTTTCTGGATAATGTAGTGACACAAGTCATTGCATTTGAAGGAAATGGGAAACTATGCGAATATATTGGCGGTTATGAAGATTGGTTACGTGCAAAACATCTTGCAGATAATATCAGTCAACAGAAAATATTATCGAAGCAGTCAGAAACATTACCAGCCCATCCTTCTAAATCAGCCACGTTTGCTCGAGCTAAGAAGCTTAGCTATCAGGAAATGCGTGAACTTGAAGCATTACCTGATAAAATTGATGCTTTGGAACAAGAACAAACCAATATCACTTTGCGCTTGAATGAGCCAACCATTTATCGGGATTATCCGGACGAAGCAAAAATACTACAAATGCGTTTTACTGCAATTGAAGAAGAATTGGCAGATTGCCTTGCCAGATGGGAAGAATTGGAATCAAAATCCACTGCAAAAACGTAGTGCTTGTGAGAGCAATTCCCCATAAACAACATGGACATAGTTACACTATTCATTGACCAAATCGGGCGCATCGTTTAAAGTTCGAGTTTTGAGAGAAGGAGGTTTACATGAAACAAAAATGGGTTGTAAATTTATTACTTGTCTTGGGTATGCTAGGGGCATTTTCGGGGGTAACTCAGGCAGCTGGGGATGCTGCGGCAGGAAAACAAAAGCTTTCCATGTGTGAAGGTTGTCATGGAATCGAGGGTTATCGTACTGCTTTCCCTTCCGCTTATCATGTTCCCAAACTGGGTGGGCAGCATGCAGAGTACATTATTAAAGCATTAGAAGGATATAAAAATGGCACACGTAGCCATCCTACCATGACAGCACTTGCTAAAACGCTATCTCAACAGGATATGGAAGATTTTGCTGCCTATTATGCTAAAAATTAATTAAGTGATTTAATGCAAGGAACGAATTATGAAGAATTATGTAATAGCCGCTTTGAGCGGTGCAGCTTTGATGTTATCCAGTCAAGTGATGGCTGCTGATATTGAAGCGGGTAAAAATAAAGCAGCTGAAGTTTGTGCCTCATGTCATGGTGTTGATGGCAATAGCCCTGCACCCAATTTTCCAAAGATTGGCGGACAATATAGAACTTACCTGGAAAAAGCATTGAAAGATTACAAATCGGGTAGCCGGAATGATCCTATTATGGCTGGAATGGTTGCGGGTTTAAGCCCTGCAGATATTGAAAACTTAGCCTTTTATTATTCAAGCCTGCCAGGTACCTTAAATTCAAAAAGATAAAAAGATAAGACCAGCTTAAGATAAGACAGCTTATAAGTAATCGAATAACAGAACAAAAACGCCGACTTAAAGTCGGCGTTTGTCTTATTTGGCGTGGCATTAATTTATTGCGTTTGACTGCCTGTCCAGGCATTCAAAGTAAATGGCAGCATCCGGAGCAGATTGATTACGCTGAGCTTGCCATATCATTTCCGCCAGACATTCCATCACCTGATGTGCAGCAGCATGCTCACTCCCTGTATTTTTTTGCATGCGCGCGAATCGCTCACAAATTCCGATCGGCTGATTAATGGACAGCTGCTCTTTTATTGCCACATGCATGCTCATATGCAAGAATGGATTGGTATCGCCCATCTCAGGTAAATAATCCTTATCCAGATACTGGTCGGCATCTTCAAGAATGCCATGATATTCCGGGTGCAGCAGTATCACTTCGAGCGCAATAGTCTCGATACCAGATAAAATTTCCCCCTCGCGGTATTTGCGCCAGGTATCAAAAAACAATTGACGTGCCTGTTCTCTGGAGGGTTTAAACATGGGAGTTACATATTCTTGTGTTCATATTCACATAGATGATTAATGATACATACTGCACATTTTGGCTTTCTGGCTGTGCAAACGTATCGACCGTGCAGAATCAGCCAGTGGTGCGCTTCCACGCGGAACTCTCTGGGTACCACTTTAAGCAGCTTTAATTCTACTTCCAGAACATTCTTGCCGGGTGCAAGACCGGTGCGGTTAGCGACCCGAAAAATATGAGTATCCACCGCGATAGTTGGTTCGCCAAAAGCTGTGTTCAGGATGACATTAGCCGTTTTGCGTCCGACCCCGGGTAATTTTTCCAGTTGTTCTCGCGTACGCGGTACTTCGCTGTGATGCTGTTGTATCAGCAGTTGGCAAGTTGCCAAAATATTCTTGGCTTTGGTTTTATATAATCCAATTTTCTTGATAAATTCTGTCAGACCCGCTTCGCCCAAGGCGAGAATTTTTTCGGGCGTGTTGGCCTGCGGAAATAATTTTCTCGTTGCCAGATTAACGCTTTTGTCAGTGGCTTGTGCTGAAAGTATCACAGCAATCAACAGCTCAAAAGGTGAGTGGTACTCCAGCTCGGTAGTAGGATGCGGATTCGCTGACTTCAGGCAAGCAAAAATTTCATGACGCTTAGCTGAGTTCATGAGTTTCTATGGATGAATTGGTTTCAACTGCTTGGGTGCGGATAGCTATCGCCCGATTTATCGCTGCCTGAACAATTGCCCTTTTGCGTGCTTCCGCTGCTGTTCTGGCTGTTTCAGGCTGCGCGGTATTTTTGTGTCTGGGTGATTTTTTGTTGACTTGTTTATCTCGTCCAAGCCGTAGTTGCCTAAACTGGTAACGTGAACGTGCGGTATCTGCAGCTTGTTTTTTAATGATATCGGCTGGTAAATTTGATGAGTCATTCACTTTCTCATCGACCGGGATCAGGCTGATACAATCCATCGGACAAGGAGCAATGCATAATTCACACCCTGTGCATTCTGCTGCAATCACGGTATGCATTTGTTTGGCTGCACCGACAATCGCATCGACAGGACAAGATTGGAGACAAAACGTGCAACCGATGCAGAAACGCTCATCAATCCAGGCGACAGCTTTGGGTTTGGGAAAACCATGCGAGGTATTCAGCGGCTTGGGTTGCACGCCCAATAATTCCGCTAGTTTTTGGATACCTTCCACATCACCGGGTGGGCATTGATTGATATCAGCACGGCCCTCTGCAATAGCTTCCGCATAGGGTCTGCATGCGGTGAAACCGCATTTTCCACATTGGGTTTGCGGCAAAACGGCATCTATTTGTTCTATCAGCTGCTGACTCATGCAATTTCTTGCTTCTAATGGGCTAAGGAATGTTGTGATTGATCACTGCAAATAACCTGTGCAATTTTTTTGACTAAATCCGGACCATGATAAATCAAACCCGTATATAGCTGTATCAGGCTGGCACCGGCTTTCAATTTATCCTGGGCATCATTCTCCGACATGATGCCGCCGACGCCGATAATGGGAATGGCGCCTTGCAGCAGGTGATGCAGTTGATGAATAATTGCAGTGGCACGCTGTGTCAGCGGAGCGCCGCTCAACCCGCCGCTTTCCCGCGCTATCGGCAGGTGCTCAATGCCCAGCCTTGAAATCGTGGTATTGGTTGCTATCACCCCATCCATTTGATGCTGCATCAGCAATGCAGCGATTGATTCAATTTGCGCCGTTTCAAGATCGGGTGCTATTTTTACCACCAGAGGGACATATTTTCCATGTGCTTGTGCCAGTTTTGATTGCTCGGATTTTAATTGGCCCAGCAACTGGTTGAGTGCATCAGCAGTTTGCAATTGACGCAAATTTTGCGTGTTCGGTGATGAAATATTTACCGTCACATAACTGGCGTAGCGATAAACTTTCCGTAAACCGATGAGATAATCATCGGCTGCTTTCTCAAGCGGCGTATCAAAATTCTTGCCGATATTAATGCCCAGTATGCCTTGATAATCCGAACATTGAATATTTTCTATCAATCGATCCACGCCATGGTTGTTAAAACCCAACCGGTTGATCATGGCATTTGCCTGCGGCACACGAAAGATGCGAGGCGCTGGATTACCTGGTTGGGGCCGTGGTGTCACTGTGCCAATTTCAAGAAAACCAAATCCCAGCGCAGCGAGTGAATCCAAATGTTCGCCATTCTTGTCCAATCCGGCGGCAAGCCCGACAGGATTGGGAAAATCCAAACCCATGATGGTGCGTGTCTGGCAAGGAATTGAAACGCTTTCAAATAATCCACATTTTCTGGCATTCTCCAGGGCAGAGAAAGTAATACGATGAGCGAATTCTGGATCAAGTTTAAAAAGCAGCGGACGAAGAAGTGTATAGAACATACGGAATTTTATCCTGAACCAATTGCCGATTTGAATAGGCGCTATGAAAAACTGCTGCTGTCCAGCAATTGCCACTGACCGTCCAGTAGAACTTCCAACGGTTGGAAATTGACTTTATAGCGCATTTTTCGACTCTCTTTAATCCAATAGCCCAAATAAAGATAGTTCAACCCCAGTTCCCGACACCATTCAATCTGCCACAGGATGTTATAAGTGCCAAAACTTGCATGAGCGATTTCTGCGTCATAAAAAGTATAGACGGATGAAAGTCCATCTGGCAGCACATCAATGATACTCACCATGCGCAACTGCTCCTGATCATGAAATTCAACCAGCCTGGAATTCACATGACTCTGTAATAAAAAGTTCTGATATTGCTCGCGGCAATCACGGTCCATCCCGCCGCCTGAATGGCGTTGCATCTGATACCGCTGATAGAGTGCATAATGAGGAGGCTTATAATGAAGCGCATGCTGTGTTGCTATCAAGTGCTGATGCTGTTTCCAGGCACGGCGCTGGGCGCGTTTGGGCGTGAAGGCCTTGACGTCAATGCGCACCGGCAGGCAGGCATGGCAATGCGTACAATTAGGGCGATAAGTATAATGACCGCTGCGACGAAACCCGGCCTGTATCAATTTTGCATAAGTCTGGGTATCAATGAGGTGTTCTGGCATCGCTACCTCAGAGGATGCCAATTTACCGGATATGTAACTACATGAATAGGGGTTGGTCGTATGAAATTTAAGCACGGCTATTGCTCATTATTCGATCAAAATACGGTCAAAATTCCATTTGCTGCTGGGTTCTGATCCAGTTATCAACCTATTTAACCTTTGACTGAATTCCGCTCGGGAAATTTCCCGTGCTCCCAAAGATGCCAGATGATCGGTTCTAACTTGGCAATCAATCAAACCAAATTCCCAATATTGTAACTGCATGACCAGGTGCACCAAGGCAATTTTCGAGGCATCGGATACGCGCGAAAACATCGATTCACCAAAAAATACTTTACCCAATGATACCCCATAAAGTCCACCAACGAGCACATCATCTACCCAGGTTTCGATAGAATGCGCCAGCCCCATTTCATGCAGGGTGGTATAAGCAGCGATCATCTGGGGATGTATCCAGGTTCCAGCTTGTCCTTTACGCGGCGAGGCACAGGCCTGCATGACCTGGCTAAAACTGTAATCGGTACGGATCTGATAACGATTTTTTTTAAGTGTCTTGCGTAAAGAGCGAGAAACTTTTAATTCATCAGGAAACAGCACCATGCGCGGATTCGGACTCCACCAAAGTATCGGTTCGCCTTCATTAAACCACGGAAAAATTCCCTTACTGTAGGCTTCTAGTAAACGCTGTGGCGAAAAATCGCCACCAATGGCCAATAAGCCGTTGGGTTCAGCGAGAGCGTTCTCTAATGGCGGAAAAGAAGAACAAGATTTAATGTGCCTAATCATAACATCTTCAAAAATGAATATTGATTGATATTAATTGATACAGATCAAGACTTCTATTTTAACGTTTATTTAGTATGTGGTTTTTCTGATAACAAGTTTCTAAAAAAACAAATATAAAAGGAGAACCACGTGAAAAATATTTCAAATCGAGGGAAGTTATTTTCTTGTATTGCTGCTGGCTCATTTTTTATATCTACTATAATGGCTTCGTCTCATGCTTTGGCTCATGACCCAGCAGCTCAGCGCATCAAACTTTTGGAAGAAAAGCTGCAAGCCATTCAAATGGAGTTGGAGAAAGTAAAATCTGAGTCTTCCCGGGCTGTGCAAAAGGTCAACACGATCGAACAAACCACCAGTCAGACTGCACAGAAAGTAAACACTATTCAGCAGACTAATACCGCTTTGGAAAATCGCATCGCTCCGCTAGAAAACATAGAGCAGAAAAGTCATCATATGCTGTTTTTCCGGGGTGGTTTCACACACATGATGAATCATCGCAATGGCGTCACCATTCAGAATCAGGCTTTACCGATTGGTGCTCAGGATCAGGCTGATAAAAATGGATGGTATGTTGGTGCAGGTCTGGACTGGAATTTGACGCGTGATGTTTGGGGCTTTATGCCAAAAACTTCGGTGTTTGCAGAGCTGATGTTTGAGTATAAACAGTTCGGCGCTCATGTTCTGGGTAACGGTGCGGTGGGTAACGTGCCCAGTATGCTGGCCGGCGGTGCGTTTAATCCGCTTGATGTAACCGTTAGTCAGTTTACTTTAACCGCATCACCCAAAATCAAATTTTTCGAAGGCTCCAAACTGAGACCTTGGATTATTCCTGCAGGCTTGGGAATTCATGTGATGAGCCCACCCAGTGAATCCATTACGGTTTTAGTGCCAGGCGTTCAGTTTGGCGCGGGGGTTGATTACAATATCTGGAAAAACTTTTTTGTTGGTATCGATGGCCGCTATCAATTGACGGCAGGTAGGACAGACGGAGTTAATTTGAGTGGCATGACGGCGGGTGGTTATCTTGGAATTGGCTTCTAGAGGTTTTAGATAGGAATGGTAGTTCTTCTGTAACTTTGTTCGTTCGCAGCCAGAAGATAGTAGTGCGTACGAAGCCTTGCACCTCGCTATTTTAGTGAGGTGTTTTTTTTAGCTATTATTCTCTCATTTCCAAATTCAGTTGAATATCCACTCACCGGGGGGACTAATCTACCCTATGGTGCGTTGAGTATGAGCTAATAAGCACGTGTAGCTAGGTTTTTAATTTTTTAACCAATTTTCAAGACCAAAAAGCAAGCATGCCCTATCGATTCATATTAAAATCGCGCTTTTTGGCAAATTCTGAATCAATAACATGCACCCAATGCTAACCATCGCGGTGAAAGCCGCGCGCCAGGCCGGAAAAATTATTAATCAGGCGTCACAAAATCTGGATTTACTTAACGTATCGAAGAAATCGCACAGTGATTATGTGAGTGAAGTGGATGGCGCGGCTGAAGAAGCCATTATCAAGGTCTTACTAACGGCTTATCCCGATCACGCGATTCTGGCGGAAGAAAGCGGCCGCCAGGGTGATCCCAAAAAATCCGAGTATCAATGGATCATTGATCCACTCGATGGCACCACCAATTTTCTGCATGGCTTTCCCAAGTATTCGGTTTCCATTGCAGTCAGGCACAAGAGCGCGCTGACTCATGCCGTGGTTTATGACCCAACCAATAATGAACTATTTACGGCGAGCCGGGGCGGAGGCGCTTATTTGAATGATCACCGGATTCGGGTCAGTAAGCGCACGCGATTTGAGGATTGCTTGATCGGCACCGGGTTCCCATTCCGTGATTTGACACATATGGATGCTTACTTTGCCATGTTTAAAGACATTGTTCCGCGTACCGCGGGGATACGGCGGCCAGGTTCTGCTGCATTGGATCTGGCGTATGTGGCGGCAGGGCGCTATGATGGTTTCTGGGAAATCGGTCTGGCGCCGTGGGACATGGCCGCCGGTTGTCTGCTGATAACCGAAGCAGGTGGATTGGTCGGTGATCTGCAAGGCAATGAGACATACTTGCAAAGCGGGCAGATCGTGGCGGGCAACCCTAAAATATTTGGGACGTTGCTGCAAGTGATCGCGCCGCATCTGACGCCGGAGCTGATCGAGATCCAACGGGCTGCCAAAGCGCTCTAACCGGACAAAGTAAGTCTGAGATTCAGTGATCTGCTTCCGGTTTTTCCAAAGGCAAATCCTGATTCTTGTCATTGGATTCGATCAGAGATTTCATCTCTTCCAGTGGCGGGAGCTCTTCCAGCGAGCGCAGGTTCAGATCATCCAGAAAATGCGCCGTGGTGGCAAACAGTGCCGGTTTTCCGGGGACATTCCGGTGTCCAACCGCCTCAATCCAGCCCCGAACAGTGAGTGTTTTGAGCACCGAACTGGATACACTGACACCACGAATTTCTTCGATGTCACCGCGTGTCACGGGCTGCCGGTAAGCGATAATGGCGAGGGTTTCCAGAACCGCGCGCGAATAACGGGGCGCTTTTTGTGGTGTCAAGCGATCCAAGTATGGCTGCATCTCAGCTTTGGTCTGAAAACGCCAGCCGCTGGCAACGGTAACCAGTTCTACGCCGCTATCAGACCATTTCTGACGGATTTCTTCCAGCAAATTGGAAAGCAGTACAGCGCTTAATTCATGATTGAATAATTTTCTCAGTTCGCTGACAGGCAAGGGCTCCTGCGTCGTCAGCAAGGCTGCTTCGAGAATTTGCTTGACTTTCTCAGGGGTGAGCTGCATCAGGTTGGCTAAGTGGCGTTGACGGCGCGGACATAAATCATTCCAAAAGCTTGCGACTGAGAAATTTCTATCAACAATTCCTTGGCCAGTTCCAGGATTGCCAGAAAGGTGGCAACGACCTCAGCAACAGTCGCTGAGGGGCTGAACAAGTCATAAAACTCCACTTGTTCCTGCTCGCGCAGATCGCGCAAAACCTGGCTCATATAAATGCGCACGGAAAGAATCTCGCGCTTGACTTGATGATGACGGTTGACTTTGGCTCGTTCCAAAATAGCCATCCAGGCATGCTGTAGGTCTTCCATGCTGACAGTGGGTAATTGTTCAGCGATTTTTTGATCGATCCACAGCCGCACAATACTGAATTCACGCTCAGCCTGCGGTAATTCATTAAGGCGCACCGAGGCTTTTTTCATCTGCTCGTACTCGAGGAGGCGTCGTACCAGTTCGGCGCGCGGGTCGTGCTCTTCTTCTGTTTCGGTCTTGGGACTGGGCAGCAGCATGCGCGATTTGATTTCAATCAATAGTGCGGTCATCAGCAGGTATTCTGCGGCTAATTCCAGTTGATCAGCGCGCATTATTTCAACATAAGTCATATATTGTTGCGTGAGCTCGGCCATTGGAATATCCAGAATACTCAGGTTGTGCTTGCGGATCAGATACAACAACAAATCTAGCGGACCTTGAAAAGTATCCAGGAAAACTTCAAGCGCATCAGGGGGAATATACAAATCCTGCGGAATTTCCAGCAAGGGCTTGCCGCAGACTTTTGCTATCGGATGTGGATCAACAGAATCAATTGCTGAATTCACTGGTGTTAATGGCTCATCGGGTTCTGGCTCCATTACCAACGATTTAGGTCAGGAATAACTGAGTCCCATGGCCTCGCGGATATCGCGCATGGTTTCTTCTGCCAGCTTGTTGGCTCTCTCGCAACCGTCTGCAATGATGTTGCGTACCAGTGTCGGGTCTTCTTCATACTCCCTGATGCGCTCAACCATGGGGGCTTGTTCGGCGAGAATCATGTCGATGACAGGCGATTTGCATTCCAGACAACCGATGCCGGCAGTCGTGCAGCCCCATTGTACCCATTCGCGGGTTTTATCATCAGAATAAACCAGATGGAATTGCCATACCGGGCATTTGGCTGGGTCACCTGGATCGCTGCGCCGTACCCGTGCCGGATCCGTGGGCATGGTACGGATTTTTTTGCTAATATTGTCAGGATGTTCCCGCAGACTGATGGTGTTGTGATAGGACTTGGACATTTTCTGACCATCCAGCCCGGGCATTTTGGATGCTTCGGTAAGCAGGGTTTCAGGTTCGACCAGAATCATTTTACCGCCGCCTTCCAGATAGCCGAATAAGCGTTCCTGGTCACCGAGGCTGAGATTCTGTTGTTCATCCAACAACGATCGGGCTTTCTCCAGTGCGCTTTCATCGCCCTGCTCTTGATACAGTGTGCGTAACTCCGTATATAGTTTTGATTTTCTTGATCCGAGTTTCTTGATGGCTAGCTCAGCTTTTTCCTCAAAGCCGGGTTCTTTGCCATAAATATGATTGAAGCGACGTGCGATTTCGCGGGTAAATTCCAAATGCGGTGCTTGATCTTCTCCAACGGGAACCAGGTTTGCGCGGTAAATCAGAATGTCGGCGCTTTGCAGCAGCGGATAGCCGAGAAAGCCATAAGTGCTGAGATCTTTCTCGGATAGCTTTTCCTGCTGATCTTTGTAGGTGGGTACGCGTTCCAGCCAACCGAGCGGTGTCATCATCGACAACAATAAATACAGTTCGGCGTGAGCAGGTACTTTGGATTGAATGAATAAAGTCGCCTGCGATGGGTCAACACCCGCAGCCAACCAGTCAATCACCATATCCCAGGCATTTTGTTCGATAATTTCCGGTGTTCCGTAATGGGTCGTCAGTGCATGCCAATCTGCGACAAAAAACAGGCAGTCATATTGCTGCTGCAACTTCACCCAATTTTTTAATACGCCGTGATAATGTCCTAAATGCAGGCCGCCAGTGGGGCGCATGCCTGATAAAACGCGATCAGCAAACATATTGATTTCCTAAATTTACAACGTTGTTAAACATATAACCCAAACATTGACACGATGATTATTTTAGTCCAGGTAATGGCAGGTCCGATTACGGCGCCCAGCATACCGCTGAATAACAATACCAGTAATATCATAAAGCCGTAAGGTTCAATGCGGGAAAACTGATAAGCCAGACGGTGCGGCAGCAAACTGACAGCCATCCGGCCGCCATCCAGTGGTGGCAGCGGCAGCAAGTTAAGCACCATCAGGATGACATTGATTTCGATCCCTGCAACGCCCATCAACGCCAGTGGTTTTGCGAAACTGCTGTCGGGCATGAAAATGGCCAGTTTGATCATTAGAGCCCAGAAAAAAGCCATCAACAGGTTAGCGCCAGGTCCGGCTGCTGCTACCCATAACATGTCGCGTTTGGGATGGCGCAGATTGGAAAAATTAACCGGCACCGGTTTGGCCCAGCCGAATAAGAACCCTGCGCCGACGGTTAATTTGCTGAGAACGAACAATGTCAGAGGTACCAGGACCGTACCGACGAGGTCAATGTGCCGCATCGGATTGAGGCTGATGCGCCCTTCCTGATGGGCGGTGAGATCGCCAAAATGCTTAGCAATATAGCCATGCGCTGCTTCATGCATGGTGATGGCAAAAATGACCGGTAAGGCATAAATTGCAATGCCTTGAATGATATCATCCATGATTAATCCCAAAGGGTTCTAGGCTGCCTTTGCCTTTCCGGATCAATTTGGGGGCCTCATCCGTTAAATCGATCACGGTGGTCATTTCTATACCGCAGTGACCGCCATCCATCACTAAATCCACTTGATGTTCCAGACGTTCACGGATTTCCTCCGCATCAGTCAGCGGCAATTCATCTCCCGGCAATTTCAGCGTGGTGCTGAGTAACGGTTCATCAAGTTCTTCCAATAATGCCAGCACAACGGAATGGTCAGGAATGCGCAATCCAATCGTATTGCGTTTGGGATGCTGCAAGCGGCGTGGAACTTCGCGGGTTGCCTGCAAGATAAACGTATAGCTACCGGGCGTGGTTGATTTGAGCAACCGATACTGACTATTGTTTACTCTGGCATAGGTGGAGATTTCCGCCAGACTCCGGCACACCAGCGTGAAATGATGCTGGTCATCGAGTTGCCGGATGGCGCGGATACGCTCTATCGCGGCTTTGTCACCGATATGGCAACCCAGGGCATAGCAGGAATCTGTCGGGTAAACGATGACCCCGCCGTTGCGTACAATGGTAGCGGCTTGCCTGATCAGGCGTAAATGCGGCGTGGTGGTATGAATGGAAAAAAATTGGGCCACAGCAAGGACTGTATCGTATTAAAGGGGTATTAAATCAGCCATTGTCTTCCCCAGTCATGCCAAACAGGCGTACATCCCAGCGGAAATTCGGGCAGTTGTCCTAAATCATAATGACTTTCTTGAGGACCATGGAAGTCTGAGCCACAGGAAACCAGTAAGTTCATGTTCTTGGCATATTGTGCAAAATATTTGACTTGTTCAGGGGTGTGGCTTGAAGTGACGACTTCAATGGCAGATCCACCTAGTGCGCAAAATTCTTCCAATAAATCACGGAGTACATTTTTACCTAAATCATAGCGCCCTGGGTGCGCAATGACCGCCCGGCCTCCGCTGCCGCGAATCCAGCTGATTGCATCGCCGAGAGCCGCCCATTCATGTGGCGCATAGCCTGGCTTACCTTTGATAAGATATTTTTTAAAGACTGATTTGACGTCTTTGGCATAGCCTTGCTCAACCAGAAAACGGGCAAAGTGGGTGCGACCGATTAAACGCCGCTCGCCCACATGCGCATAAGCGCCTTCCAGGCTGCCGTGAATGCCGATTTTTGCCAGCTCGAGAGCGATATTTCCGGCACGATGCGAACGGCCGGTACGGATAGTAGCCAGACCCTCGATGAGTGGCGTATACTCGGGATCAATATCCAGTCCGACAATGTGCAATGTACGACCCCGCCAGCTGACGGATATTTCTACGCCATTGATAAGGGTGATATTTTTTGCCTCTGCTGTTTGACGCGCCTCTGCAAGCCCGGCGATATCGTCATGATCAGTTAAGGCCAGCGTGGTCACACCTCGTATGGCGGCGCGTTCGACCAGTTGTGTGGGTGTCAGGACACCATCAGAAATGGTGGAATGACAATGCAAATCAATGTTGAGCATGAAGCAATTCTATTGCGCAAAGCAGGACACGCATCATAGCAAATAACCCGGTTTAAGAGAAATTATCACGTTGGATAATTAAAATCCTTTGTTTCATCAATCAATGAATTGTTTCATAAGGAATCAGAATGAGCAAACAATTGACTGTTCGTGATCATATCGCGGCTGCTCCGCACCGCAGCTTGTTTCTGGCGGGTGCATTACAGGGCGTACTGACGCTGCTTTGGTGGATGCTTGATCTGGCTGGCCGTTACGGCATTGCAGGGTCAGCGACAACGTGGGTCATTGCTCCTGCCTGGGCGCATGCCTTCTTGATGATGTATAGTTTTTTTCCTTTTTTTATTTTTGGTTTTCTGTTTACCACGTATCCCAGCTGGATGAATGGCGACAAAGTAAAGCCGCGCGAATATATGACTACCAGCCTATTGATGGCGCTTGGGGTCATATTATTTTATGTAGGTCTTCTGACCCACAAAATAATCATCATCATGGGCATAGAGATCATGCTGGCCGGCTGGGGCGTCGCGGTTTATGTGTTATTCCGCATTTTGCTGCTCACACCCGCTGAGGACAAGCGACATTCCTGGGTAACCAGTCTTGCCTTACTGATGGGCGGCCTGGGTATGACAGCATATTTATTCTGGATAGTCACCGAAGTTCCGGCAGTACTGGACTTTACGCGTCATGCCGGGGTCTGGTTTTTTCTGCTGCCGATTGTGCTGACCGTATCGCACCGTATGATTCCATTTTTCTCCAGCCGGGTATTGGAAGATTATGAAATAGTCAGGCCTTACTGGATGCTGTGGTTGATGCTGGCTTGTATCGTTGCGCACGGCTGCCTGCAGTGGTTGGAAATGCAGGCCTATCTCTGGATCGTCGATTTCCCCTTGGCGCTGTGTGCATTTTATTTATCGTACCGCTGGGGATTTTTACGCAGCTTCCAAGTGAGCTTGCTGGCCGTATTGCACATTTCATTTGCCTGGCTGGGTGTATCCATGATGTTGTACGGGGCACAGAGCCTGATATATATGCTGTCCGGCAACCTGCTGTTCGGCTTGGCACCGTTGCATGCATTAGGAATTGGCTATTTTGCCGGCATGATCCTGGCGATGGCTTCACGCGTCACCCTCGGTCATTCCGGACGCCCCTTGGAACTGGATCGTTTCACTTGGTTGCTGTTTTTAGGTTTCCAGGCAGCAGCCGTGTTCAGAATATTTGCGGATATTTTGCCAACCATGGCACAACCGATGTTACACATGGCTGCCGGACTGGTCTGGCTGGTTTGCTTTGGGCTCTGGGCGGTTAAGTTTGTGCCGATTTATTGGCGGCAGCGGGTAGACGGGAAGCCGGGGTAGAGATGCCGAGGAATTGATTTTCCTATAGGGGAACGCCAGCACATCAATCGTATCATTCCGGCTTGTTAATGGTTGACTTGAAAATCCAACTTGACTAAACTTAGTCAAGTTAATCCCTTTGAGGTGAGAATACCGATATGATTACTATCAATATTCATGAAGCTAAAACGCATTTGTCGCGATTTGTCGAGAAGGCTGCGGCCGGTGAGGAAATCATTATTGCCAGGGCTGGAAAGCCAATTGCCAAATTAGTGCCGCTGCACAGCTTACCTTCCCGTCGAAGTTTGGGTATGTTCAATGGGCAGTTGAATGTACCGGAAGACTTTGATGCAGCCTTACCCGATGATGTGCTGCTGTCATTTAGGGGGAGCGTTATCGAACCATCGACTGAAAGCCTGTGATGCGGCTGTTGCTTGACACCCATATTCTGTTATGGGCGCTGGATATGCCTGAGCGGTTGCCACATTCGCTGAGAGCGCAACTGGAATCGCCGTCAATCGAAGTGTATTTTAGTGCAGCCAGTATTTGGGAAATTGCCATTAAGTCGGCATTGGGAAAAGTCAAGTTTCATTATTCAGCAAGGGAAATTGCTGATGGTGCGGAAATAACTGGCTTTGTCGAGATACCTGTTTCTTCCGAGCATGCGGCAGGCGTTGTGCATTTGCCGATGCTTCACACAGATCCGTTTGATCGCTTATTAATTGCTCAGGCATTAGCGATGCCTGCGCGCTTTATAACTGCTGATGCTACGCTGGCGAGTTATTCCGAACTGGTTGATTGTGTAGAAAAATTATAGCGACTGTGAACATGGAGGGTCGGGTCGGCAGCCAGGGGATCGGGTTTTGCAACCCAGTGTGGTTTTTTAGCTCAATTTAACAGGCAACAATGCACATCTACTGCATGCGCCATGGGTGCACTAATTATAATGACCTGGGTTTGTGCAACGATGACCCGACCCGGGATGTGTATCTGACAAAAACCGGCATAGAACAGGCCCAGTCGGCAGCGCTGGCGCTGCGTGAGGTGGCATTTGAGCGTATTCTGGTTTCACCGCTGCCACGTACGCGCCAAACAGCGGAAATTGTGAATAGGTATCATGCTGTGCCGATTGAGGTGCATGCGGATCTTGCCGATATTCGTTCAGGATTTGATGGCAGGCCGGTATCCGACTATTTTGCTGCAATTGCTCAGGATCCGTTGCGCAGGCGCGTGAATGGCGGAGAATCATTGTTGGATCACAAGCAGCGCGTTTTGCGTTTTATCGACTGGTTAAAAGTGCAGCAGGATAAAACCCTGTTGGTGGTTGTCCATGAAGAAACGATGCGGGTATTTGTCGCTTACTTTGAGGGAGGCGTTGAGGATGAGCAATTGCGGGATATTTATGTGGGTAACTGCGAATATCGGCGTTATGTTTTGAAGCGTTGATTTCAGAATCGTATGCTAAGGCGATAGCCACCCGGTACTTTGGGCAGAATGGCATATCGCTCCTGGCATCGAGAGCCGGCTTGCGCGGCTTGGCGAAGCCGAGCCAGATTTTACCGTCAAGGCCGCGCATCAGGTTATCTGGGCAGTCGGGCAGCCGCTCAATAACTGTTATTTCGAACACAGCGGGAAATCTATAACAATTTATCGGCCTGACGCATAATGGAACCAATTATTCATATGGATATCTGATTAACAGCAATTTTTTTCGAGAAAATCATTCTATGAATTTTCTCTTCGCGTTTAAAATGCTCTTGAATAGAACATGTCTTACTTAATACTCATAGCCTTTTTGATGGTGCTCATTGTTGGGCCCACTTACTGGGTGAAGCATATTCTTGCGAAGTACAGCCATCCAGAAAATCGTTATCCAGGCACAGGTGGTGAATTAGCGCGTATTTTATTGGATTGGGCCAATTTGCAGGCGGTCAGGGTAGAGGTCACTGAGCATGGCGATCATTATGATCCGCTAGCAAAAGCAGTTCGTCTGACACCGGATAAATTTAACGGTAAATCGCTCACTGCGATCACGGTTGCGGCTCATGAAGTAGGTCACGCCATCCAAGATCGGGATGGCTATCTGCCCTTAAAACTGCGCACGCGATTGGTTCAGCTAGCTGCTCCGGCTGAGAAGCTGGGCGCGGCAATCATGATGGCTGCACCCGTCATTACTGCTGCTACCCGGTCGCCTAGCGCAGGTATATTGTTTCTGCTCGGCGGCTTGTTGACGCTGGGTACGGCAACCATCATTCATTTGGTTACCCTACCGATGGAATTGCACGCCAGCTTTGCGCGCGCCTTACCGATGCTGGAGCAAGGCAAGTATCTGATTCATGGAGATGAGCCTCATGCGCGCAGAATTTTGCGTGCGGCAGCCTGGACTTATGTCTCAGCTTCTCTCATGACATTACTCAATATCGGTCGATGGTGGGCGATTCTTCGGCGCTAGCGATTTTGAGCGGGTAAAATTCCGGTATTTATGATATATACGCAGTCTTGACCCTGTAATATAAGCCACTTACCATGTCATATTGAATGGTAACTATCTATTTACTCAAGAGTAAAATGATCAGTAATTTCTTAAGTTAGAGGACAAATATGAAGTATTCGATCAGGCAGCAAAAGGCAAAAGCCATCCGTGGATTTACACTACTTGAGTTGCTCGTTGTGATGGTGATTATTGGTTTGCTTGCCGCCTATGTTGGACCCAAATACTTTTCCCAAGTAGGTAAATCAGAAATCAAAATGGCTCAGGCTCAAATTGATGCATTAGAAAAAGCATTGCATCAATATCGTCTGGATGTGGGAAGCTATCCAGCCACTGAGCAAGGATTAGCCGCGCTGGTAACCCGCCCCAGTAATGAATCACGATGGCAAGGGCCGTATCTGGCAAAAATGCCACCATCCGACCCGTGGGGCCGCCCTTATGTTTATAAATATCCTGGTGAACGTGCAGAATTTGATCTGCTTTCTTATGGGAAAGATGGACAACCAGGCGGTGAAGGTGAAGCAGCTGATATCAAAAACTGGTAATTATTAGTCCCATGCGATATGAAGTGAAAGCGGTACTGTCTGGGAAAGGTACTGTACATCTTGAACTGGAAGCCAGCAATGAGGAAGAAGCGCGCCTTCAGGTCATTGAACAGGGCGGCATGGTTTTAAGTGTGCGGCGAAGCTTTTCAGGCTTGTCATTGAAATCGAGCACTCATTTTCCGTTGGTTCATTTCAGCCAGGAATTGCTTTCCTTACAGACGGCGGGACTCAGCCTGGTGGAAAGTATCGAAACTTTGCTGGAAAAAGAACAGGATGCCAGTAATCGCAAGATTATTCAGAATATTCTTGCAAGACTTTATGAAGGTGTCACTTTCTCGCAAGCACTGGAGGAATATCCCGAAGCATTTCCCCCTCTCTATATTGCAACCATTCGCGCCAGCGAGCGTACGGGTGATCTGCCGGAAGCTTTGACACGGTTTATTTCCTATCAGACACAAATGGATTTTGTACGCAAAAAACTGATAGGGGCCTCTATATATCCTGTTTTGTTGCTGGTAGTCGGCTTTCTGGTTTCCATTTTTTTACTGGTATTTGTAGTTCCGAAATTCAGTGCGATCTATGATGATATGGGCAGTGATTTGCCGTGGCTTTCATTGTTACTGATTAAATGGGGGCATTTTGTTGACGAACGCGGCTGGGAATTAGCCATTGTGACGGGAGTTATAGTTACAGCAATCATTTATTCAGTCACACGGCCAGCATTTCGAGCCAATGTGCTACGTTTATTATGGCGTATCCCAGCGGTTGGTGAACATATGCGTGTGTATCAATTAGCCCGTTTTTACAAAACGCTGGGGATGTTGCTGCGCGGCGGAATTCCCATAACGCAAGCACTGGAAATGGTCAGCGGCTTGCTGCAAACGCATTTCCGACCCAAAGTGGCAGCTGCCGCCAAGCATATCCGTGAAGGCAAAACAATTTCCAGCGCCATGGAGTTAGAAGGATTAACAACCGCCGTTGGTAATCGCATGCTTCGGGTGGGTGAACGGACGGGTTTAATGGGAGATATGATGGAGCGAATAGGCAATTTTCACGATGAAGAAATCGCCCGTTGGGTGGAATGGACCACCAAACTGATTGAACCGCTACTGATGGCAGTTATTGGTATTGTGATCGGTGGCATTATTATTCTCATGTATATGCCAATATTTGAATTGGCTGGAAGCATCAATTGATCGAGGCAGTCACATCATCCGAAAACAAACCGCCGATTGATATCAATCGTCTGGCTGATGCGCGGCAGAAAGCGCTCAGCCAGGGTGTTTCCGTCATGCAAGTACTGGAAGAAACGAATGGTTATACGCCACATGAACTGACGCAACAGTTAGGGCAATTGCTTCACATGCCGGTAATGGAGATGAAAGCAATCCATACCCTTAGTCCAGCGTTTGATCTGCTGCCCTTCGCAGAAGCGATGATGCATGAATGTGCATTATTTCGCCGGGAGCAAGGCTATTTACTCGCTGTCAGTAACCCATTCTCAAGCAAATTACGCGCCTGGGCGGAAGAACGCTTTGATATGCCGGTTGAGTGGTATTTAGTCTATCCGGCTGACCTGACTGCTTTTTTTGCGCAGCAAGAAAAAACCATGCGCGCCATGGATCAGGTATTGCCCTCTGCCGAGCTGGACAAGATTCAGAGCGGTATTGAAGATTTATCGCTGAAAAGCATCAATGAAGGCACCAGTCGGGTCGTGCGATTGGTTCATTCCACGCTGTACGATGCCCACAAATCCCAGGCCAGTGACATTCACCTGGAAATGACCCCGGGCGCGCTTTCGATCAAATACCGCATTGATGGGGTATTAACCTCGATCGGTGTGATACAAGGCGCAGACTTGGCTGAGCAAGTCATATCCCGAATTAAGGTCATGTCGGAATTGGATATTGCTGAACGACGGGTGCCCCAAGATGGCCGTTTCAAAATTTCTATCCAGGGGCGGGAAATTGATTTTCGTGTCTCCATTATGCCCAGCATTTTCGGTGAGGATGCGGTACTGCGTATTCTTGACCGGCAAGCATTATCGGACCAAATTGAAGGACTGACATTAAATCAATTGGGCTTTAATCCGGCGGCTATCGCGAGTATTCGCCGCCTGAGCTCGGAACCTTACGGCATGTTGTTGGTGACGGGTCCAACCGGCAGCGGCAAAACGACGTCGCTGTATGCCGCGATATCTGAAGTAAATAAAGGCAGTGACAAGATTATTACTATCGAAGATCCGATTGAATATCAGCTATCCGGTGTGTTGCAAATCCCGGTAAATGAAAAGAAGGGACTGACTTTTGCACGTGGATTACGCTCAATTCTGCGCCATGATCCAGATAAGATCATGGTGGGCGAAATTCGTGATGCTGAAACCGCACAAATTGCCATCCAGGCTGCGCTGACTGGACATCTGGTTTTTACGACGGTACACGCCAATAATGTATTCGATGTGATTGGGCGATTCTCGCATATGGGTGTGGACCCCTATAGCTTTGTATCCGCTTTGAATGGGATCGCTGCCCAACGATTAGTGCGCTTGTTATGTCCGCATTGCTCAGTAGATGAGCGCCCGAATGATCAACAGATTGCAGAATCCGGTATTGCATCCGACGAAGCTGATCAATTCAGGTTTCGCAGTGGAAAAGGTTGCGGTCAATGCCGGGGAAGTGGCTACCGGGGAAGAAATGCAATTGCTGAGATTCTGATTCTGAACGATGAAATTCGCGAACTCATTGTAGCGCAGGAGCCGATACGCCGCATCAAAGAAGCGGCAAAAAACAATGGTACTCGTTTTCTGCGGGAAGCCGCTTTAGATATGGTCAAACAAGGATTGACCAGCTTAGAGGAGGCCAATCGTGTCACGATTGTGGCGTGATCAGATTCAGGTTTTTCTAGCCCCTGAGCGGGTCAATTTAGTGCGTTTCTTGCGCGGCTTCAAACCTGTGCAGGTCGCTAAGGTGAATACCCTGTGCGAGCGCGCTCAAGGTGCGCCGGTCTGGCAATCGGCGTTACAACAATTAGAAAAGAACCTGGCTGATGCAGCTGGCACCGAATTGGCAATCACGCTATCCAATCACTTTGTTCGCTATGTGACGCTTCCTCCCCAACCGGAAATCGCAACGCCAGAAGAAGTAAAGTCCTACGCCACTTTCCGGATACGTGAAGTTTATGCTGGGCATGCCGACTCGTGGATACTCAGTGTCAGTGAATGGAATCCGATCAATGGCGCTATTTGTGCGGCGATACCCCGTGATCTGATGGTGCGACTGGAAGAGGTGGCAGCCCATTATCAATGTAAGCTCAAAGACATCGAGCCTTATTTGGCCTCCGTGTATGACCACTGGTATAAGCTGCTGAGTGCCACCAAGACCTATCTTGCTGTGATAGAAAGTGGACGGATATGTATTGCCTTATTGGTTAATGGAGTCTGGCATAGTATCCGCAATCAGCGGATTTCACATAGTGTGGCCGATGAACTGCTTGCTGCACTGGATCAGGAAGCGATTTTTTTGGGAAACAAAGAAGCTGTCGAATTAGTACACGTATTTGCACCTGAGCATCCTGGGCTTACTTTGCCCGCTCATTGCGGATGGCGCATGGCTCCGATACTCACTCAGCAGATACCCGTATTGGCGCATTACCCATCCGCGCTTGCCAATCATTCCGAGATGGATCAATGCCCCGCTTAAGATTAAAATTTCCTTATCAAGAGCAGTCAATGCCTTATGTGGATTTCTCAATACTGCTCGTCGGCCTGTTGGTTTTAGCCGGCATGGTTTTGCAATACCGGCACATTACGGAAGAAGTGAATTACTGGAATAATCGCGTCGAACGCTTAGAAAAACAGCAGCAGCAAAAAGCTGCGCCGCGTACACGCGCAACATCACGGATCAAAGAATTTGGCCAGGAAATCCGTAAAGAAATCACTCAGGCCAATGTGATACTGGATCAAATCAATTTACCTTGGGAAACATTATTTGATTCAATCGAGTCTGCTGCGACTGAGGAAATCGCGTTATTATCACTGCAGCCAAATGTGTCCAACCGGACACTGCGAATCAATGGCGAGGCCAAGAATATGTCCGAGTTGCTTGATTTTGTGGAAGCACTTGAACGTGAATCGGTGTTTGAGAATGTGCACTTACTCAACTACAAAGTAAAACAGGACAATCCGCATCGACCGATTGTTTTCCTGCTGACAGCCGCATGGATTGGAATTTATTGAAAACTGAAACACTACAGACACAATTGAACCGGCTGGTGCCGCAGCTTCGCTGGCACATCGGGCGTTTGGGAACAATCGGTAAACTCGGTGTGGGCCTGCTGGTGGCTACCAGTATCTACTTTTTCTCGGCAGTTTTACCGCAAGAATCTATCCTGGAGAAGCTGAAAGAGCGTGCTGAAATATTACAAGCACAAGCTTTATCAAAACAAACGCCGGCTGATTCGGAAGCTGGGAAGAAAATGAGCGGCGATCAAGCGCTGCAAGCGTTTTATGACTTTTTTCCTCGCATCGATTCTTCCCCTTTCTGGATTCGGGAATTAGTACGTATCGCTAAAAAACAAAACGTAGAGCTCAGCAGCAGTGAATACCGCCTGATCAATGAAAGTGATGCACGCCTGGCGCGTTATGAGATGATCCTGCCGATCAGGGGTAGTTATCCACAAATACGCGCTTTTATAGCGGATGCGCTTGAAATCATTCCGGCAATGGCAATTTCTGCAATTGCGATTAAACGTGAAAACGTAACCTCTGAGAAACTCGAAGTTCGCCTTGAGGTTAATCTTTACCTGAATAAATAAACCCGATGGATTCAGTTGAAAAAAGACGAAAATTATTATTGGGCAGTGCTTTGATCGCAACGCTGATTGCCGTTGTGTTGGTCGAAGAAGATGAGGAAAACACGATAGATACCGTGCAACCGGTACAACCCGCCAGATCACCCGGCGATAGGATAAAAGCTCAGGAAGGTCAATCCGAGTCTCTGGATGTGAGTAAGCTTGGTCAAAGAAAGTTTAATCCGTCAGCGGGAGAGTTATTTGTGTCCACCACATGGGCGCCTAAACAGCCTCCAATCAGCCTGGAAGAACAAGCGACCAAAGCTGAACAAATGGCAAAAGAAAAAGCATCAGCTCCTCCGCCAGCACCCACAGCACCGCCGTTACAATTCAAGTATGCCGGTAAGGCAATCGCAGATAATGAAACCTGGGTTTTTCTTTCTCAATCAGGAGAAAATCACATTGCTAAAGTTGGTACAAAAATTGATGATAAATACCGGCTGGATTCTATCAATGACGATGCGATTACCCTAACTTATCTGCCACTGAACATCAAACAGACACTTACAATCAATAATAAAATTGCAGGAAGTTTTCGATGAAAAGCTGGAGAATTATTATCCTTAGCATAGTGCTCGCGGTCACTGCAGGCTGTGCAATCGATAACCGATCATTTTTTACTAGAAACTTTGCATTTTCTGAAGCACAGAAACTGATTGCTCAAGGCAAATTAGAGAGCGGACTGGAAAAACTCGAGCAAGCGGCACGCGAGGAACCCGAGAATAAGGAAATCCGCACCATGTTGATACGGGCCCGCGATCAAGTGCTAGGCAAATTACTGTTTGATGCGGATAACCTGCGCTTTGCGGGCGATTTGGATCAAGCTGAACGGAACTATCAGCGTGTCCTGAGCATGTACCCATTCAATGAGCGGGCCAAGGAAGGCATCGAAGCGCTGAAATTAGAACGCCGCCATATCGCTTCCGTAGAGTCCGCGAAAGCATTGCTGGCGCGCAATGATCTGGCTAAAGCAGAAACGCTTGTTCGTGCGATATTGCAGGAGAACCCGCAACAATCTCATGCTCGCCAGCTGATTTCAGAAATCAATTCACACTTATCGCGCCCTGAAGTAACCCATCTGGCACTCGAGTCTGCCTTTAAAAAGGCACTGACCATGGAATTTAAAGATACCGATCTGAAATCGGTCTTTGAAATCATGTCGCGGACGGCTGGCATTAATTTTGTTTTTGACAAGGATATTCGGCAAGACACTAAAGTTTCTGTTTTTGTGCGTAATAACACCATCGAGGATATTCTCAAGTTATTACTCACGACCAATCAACTGGCTTATAAAGTACTCAATAACAACTCTCTATTGATCTATCCGAATACCCCGGCGAAACAGAAAGATTATCAGGAGTTGGTTGTGCGCAGCTTTCAAGTCGCGTATACGGATGTGAAACAAATGGTTGCGATGGTCAGAGGTATCGTCAAGGCAAAAGACATTTACGTCAATGAACAACTCAATCTGTTTATCATGCGCGATACGCTCGAAGCCATTCGTCTGACGGAGCGATTGGTGACATTAAATGATCTGGCTGAACCGGAGGTGATGCTGGATGTGGCAATCCTGGACATCGCGCGCAACAATGACTTTCTTTTAGGTCCTACTCTTCCTACATCCGTTACATTCAGTGGGTTAACAGGTGTGGGTGCAGCTGCTCCCCCAGCAACGGCTATATTGAATCAGATTGGTGCTAATGATTTTGGCCTTAAAAGCTTTACCATAGCTAATCAGGCGGCAATCGATTTTAAACAAACTCTATCAACAGGTGATGTACTTGCAAATCCCAGAATTCGGGTAGCTAACCGTGAAAAAGCCAAGATTCATGTGGGTGAGAAGCGGCCTTTCTTTACCGCCAATGTTCAACCAGGTATAACTGCTGTTGTTACTTCAACACCGACCTTTATTGATTTGGGGGTCAAGCTGGATGTCGAGCCGCGCGTTGGGGTGAATGGTGATGTCACGATGAAGATCACACTGGAAGTAAGTAGCAGAATCAGCGATATCACGGGTCCAAGCAACGCAACTGCTCCACTTATCGGAACCCGCAATGCGGAAACAATGTTAACCTTGAAAGACGGAGAAACTCAGGTACTGGCAGGGCTTATTGATAATAGGGAAACCAGAAGCATAGGTGGGCTGGCAGGATTGCTCAATATTCCTGGTTTGGATCGGTTGACGTCGAATCAAAAGGTAAACCGTTCCAAGAATGAAATTGTTCTATTAATTACACCGCATATCATTCGTAATCTTCCCAAACAGACCAACCTGGAAAGCGAATATCATTTTGGCACCGCCAGCGAAGCAGGTAAATTACCGGTCGCTATCCAGAAGACTGCGGCACAATCATTGGCCATAGCGCCGGCTGGTCCAGCTCAAGGCGCTGCAAGAGCGGTATCGGATGCCTTTGCGCCCCCTGCTGATCAGCAAACCGCCCCGAATCCTTTTGCAAATGTTTCAACGACAAATCCTTCTCTGACCATGCAAGCACCCACCAATGTGGGCCTGGATAAAGAATTCTCAGTGAATGTCCGGCTGGTGGGTGCTAAAGCTACCGTGAACGCAGATGTCCAGCTCAATTACGAAGCCAGCGTGCTGGAGGCTCTGGATGGCGGACCCAAATCGGGCTCACGCACCATCAAGTTAGGTAAGGAGCAAACGGCTGGTTTGGCTACACAGTTACGTTTCAAGGTGATTGCAGCTAATCCAGGAACGACAGAAATTAATATCCAGAATGTCACTGCAGAAGATATTGAACATGGCGACTCGGTCGAGGTGACGTTACCGCCACCGGCGACGATCAATATTAAATGAGACGTTCGTTCAGAAACTTAAACAGGAACCAGGGTTTTACGCTGATTGAATTAATGATTGTGGTGGCAATCATGGGCATTCTGGCAACGGCTGCTTTGCCTTTTCGAGAACTCATGGTGCAACGTCAGAAGGAGCAGGAATTACGCACCGCCTTGCGGCAAATCCGTACCGCAATCGATGCTTATAAGCAGGCTGCAGACGAAGGACGCATCGCTAAAAAAGCGGATGAATCCGGTTATCCTCCCCGATTGGAAGAATTGTTCATGGGGGTGCTGGATGTCAAAAGTCCCGACAAGAAAATTATTTATTTTCTGCGCCGCTTACCTAGGGATCCTATGTTTGTTGAGTTGGATGTCGCCGGTACCGCAGTGACCCCGGCTGTGGATACCTGGGGCAAGCGCAGCTATGAAAGCCCATGGGATAGTCCCAAAGAAGGCGATGATGTTTTTGATGTTTATTCGCTTTCAGAAGCCATCGGTCTTAACGGTATTCCTTATCGAGAATGGTAATGGCTTATGCTTAGGAATCAGCGGCACAAGGGTTTTACCCTGATTGAATTATTAGTGGTGATGGCGATCATCGCAACCTTGTTAAGTATTGTCGCTCCGCGTTATTTCAGTTCGCTCGATAAAGCCAAAGAGGCTGTGCTGCGGCAGGACCTCGGCATCATGCGTAATGCCATTGATCAGTTTTATTCTGATTTTGGCAAATATCCCATTGATCTGGAAGAACTGGTTGATAAAAGATACTTGCGCAACATTCCGGTAGATCCATTTACTGAAAGCAAGGAAACGTGGATTGTAGTTCCTCCCAAGAATCCAGCAGAAGCCGGTGTGTATGATGTCCATAGCGGTTACCAAGGGCGGGCAGCTGATGGTTCATTTTATGAAGAATGGTAATGATCGCCAGCCAGTTTTTAATTTGCAGGGCAAGATGATATGCCTCGTTTAGAAAACGGCTTTGTTTACCTTTGGGCTTTATTCTCGGTCATGCTGGCCGGAATTGCCATGGCAGGAGCCGGACAAATATGGCAAACAAAGTCACAGCGGGAAAAAGAAGTAGAACTGATGTTTATCGGTGAAGAATTCCGCAAAGCCATCATGTCCTATTACAACAATGGCCCTAAACAATATCCCAATTCACTGGAAGATTTACTGCAGGATAGTCGTACACCGAACATTCGCCGTCACTTACGCAAAATCTATATCGATCCGATTACCAACACCACAGAATGGGGTCTTATTCATGAATCATCCGATAGCAGTGCCGCGCCCAGTGGCGCCTCTTCAGCCAGTGGTAGTCCAGCATCCGATAATCTTCAATCGCCTGGCGCTAACCCAGCATCCGGCGGCAACCCTCTGGCCGGTAATCCTCAATCACCCGGCAGCAACCCCCTGACCAATAATCAATCATCCAGCACTACCCAACCATCCAGTAAGAGCGCTGCGACTGCCACCAGTTCAGCACCCAGTAAGAGCTCAGGAGTCGGTTCCAGTATCGCTAAAGGAATTACTGGTATTTATAGCCTCTCTGAAAAAAGACCCATTAAGAAGGACCAGTTTCCTGAACATCTAGCGAAATTTTCTGAAGCAACTACTTATAAAGATTGGCAGTTCATTTATAAACCAGGGGATACCAAGAAAGCCCCAGCTGCGACCGGGTCTGCACCCGCAAAGCCAGGGGGTGCGTCCACACCAGCTACCGGCTCTTCACCCTTCTCACCGCAATCTGCACCTTCTAAAGGTGGTGGCGCCTCACCTTTTTCCTCGCCATCTTCTTCGACTGATTCGAAAGCGCCTGCAAGTGGTTTTTCCGCTCAATAACTGTTGATGCACGGGTATGCGCGAAGTTCTTCTTTCATTCGAAGTGAAGGGCTTTCATCTCTTCTGCGCTGTTTAATTCCGCAAGATAGGAAGAAGTATTATTTACAAAATAAAATCAGATGCATCCAGATCAATCAAACCCGTCAAGCGAATTGTCATATCGGAAATTCGATCGCCATCAATGTCAAACAAAACGTTCGTAAAGTTATTCGCTACGTTTTGTGCAAATCGTACTTCTGCGCCTGCGCCGGTGAAGGCCGAGCTTCCGCGAAAGACGAATGTCGCATTGCCGGTGAGAGCACCGTTTGCATCAATTGCAGAGACATCGATATCATCTTGCTTATGCACGAAGTCCTTGATCACATCGAATATACCGCCGCTGTCGCTGGCGGCAGTATAGACGAAATCGTCAGCGCCACCACCGCCCGTTAATGTATCGGCACCGCCCCCGCCGATGATTTTGTCCGCACCCTCTAATGCATTGATGCGATCATTACCCCCTTTGCCACTCAGCGTGTTTACTGCTGAATTGCCTGTGAGCCCATCAACGCCGGCACCGCCTGTTGCATTTTCTATCACAACACCCTTGGCAATTGTGAAACCCCCATCGATGCCATCAACGGCGGATAAATAGCCACCGCCATTCGCCGCATGCAGAAGCGTCGCGGTACGCAAATCTATTGTCGAGTCTTTGGCCGATGAGTTGCGAATGGTGTCGATGCCACCCGTATCCCAAATGCACGAATAGAATGTCCCTGAGGCATTAGCCGAGCTGAGCGTGTAAACGTTGTCTCCAGTGTGAAAACTGGTGTTGGCGCCGTAGAGAAATTGCAAAGCGGCAACATCGAAGGCCATGGGTGTACCTTGATATCCATAGCCTGAAATGCTGGTGGGATCTAGCGGACCCTTCGGACCTGTCTGCCAGCCGTCGTTATACGTCATCATCGTATAAAGGCCCTGATTGAGATTGAAATCCCCATAATCTTCAAATGCGGTCGTAACACCGGGAAAGTTCGGTCGACCGCCACCTCCTGAATCATGAGGATGTTTTAATCCAATCGTGTGGCCAAACTCATGGATGACGGTAGCGAAATCATAACCGCCCTGTTTGAGACTTGAATAATCAGTCGAGAAATAAGCATCAGAATTGATAATCTCTGCGCCCTGACGATCGGCTACCGGCCCGGTATCTTCGCCGGGTGGAACTGCGCTGCCAAGACTACCGCCCGCGTCGGAATTGCTCACAGCGCCGACAATAATGTCGGCATCCGCCTTACTCGTTGCCGTCTGAAAAGCAATATTGCAGACATTCTCGATGAGCTGCATGCCGCTCAGGAATGCTGTGATTTCCGAAGAAGCGGTATGAGCTGTGACAGCAGTGCCCCCGAAATCGAAAACCTCATTCCCGCTCTGTCCTGCGATATATACCTTTAAACGAGTTCCGGCGGCAGGGTCATTCCAATGGCTGCCCCATAGCAAACCATCGATATATGCGTTACCAGCAGATGGGCTGGTGACCGGATTTGAAAATGCCATGCTTTATCTCCTCCAGTTTTCTTGGATAACGCCTAGAATATATAGATATCCCTGTGCCGTTATGTTTGGTGACCCCCAGTTGATGTACAAACTGAGCCGCTGGTTACCGCAAGGATCAAAGAGTCAGTTGCTTATCAGCGAGGATTACTTCTCTGTAGCTTTCCTTACTTTATCGGCGTCTTCTTCCATTCTATCGGCCTTATCTTCAGAAGCTTTTCTAAGCTGCTTAGCTTCCTCTTCTTTTCTGTCGGCAGCTTTTTCACCTGCCTCTTCAAGGGCATCGCGCGCATCTTCATCTGCTTCTCTAATCTGATCCGCTTTATCTTCCAATCTATCTGCCCTTCTCTCAGCGCTTTCACTGGCTGAAAAACCAGGTGAAGCTATGGTGAGGAATAAGATAGCGAATAATGTCATGATAGTTTTTTTCATTTTTAATTCTCCAACTTGATAGGAAATAAATTCAAATTAATAGGCTATTGTTCATAAATTCAATGCTTATTAAGATCAGCTACAACTTCTCAATTTTCATAAAAAAAACTGTGTCTGTCTGTTCGAAAACGCACATCTTTACTCCGGCTTTTGTCAATAGTGAAAGCCTCCTGACACGCATGAGTTAGCCTGAATGAAGGATATCCATCAAATGGAGATACCTGCGGCGTCAATAGCCGTAAAGTATAAGTATGGGAACGAGCAAGCACGCCTCAGAGGTATAGGCAAGGTTCGTCGTTGCGGTGACGTGCGAATAAGAGCCGTAATTACAACTCGGCCGGGTAAAATAAGTTACTGTGCGTTAAGAATTTATTTTTTAATGATATAGATGGGATGGTTCCCGCTGAGGAGGTAGAGTCTTAGGCGGTGGAAATGCGATCGGCTGTTTATAGACCGGTAGCATTCCTGGAAGCTTTTCTTGAGGTGGGATATTAGGTGCTGGAAGGTTCGAACTTAAAAGTATGCTCATGTCTTGCTCCTTAAAAATTAGTACTTTGCCGCTTCAAAACTCAATTCAAAAGTAAAGTAAAATTTTCATTCTAAACGCCCTCTTACTTTAGTGAAGCCTAATAATGGGGAAATCTCGCTCGCCAGTCTGTGCGCAAAGTCACATCCAGCAGAGAAATTAACTCGGCAATAAAAAAACCGCCAAATCGAATTATGGTTAAGCTTCTTTAAGGCTTTGCATCATCGGAAGAACTTCGAAATCCAGCTCAGTTAAACCTTATTTACAACCACAATGACGAAATGAAAAACCCGCCTCTCGGGGCGGGGGTTCTTCATTAACTCTTATTTGGAAATTTTTCGATCCCACCTACACTACGTCCACCATAGTATGGCGAAATATTATGCTCATGCTTTAACAGTTCTTCAATCGAAGGGCCTGAAATAATGTGCTTTTCTAATCGACGTGCTTCCTCATCAAGCCGCTTGATAGCGCTTAGCTCCTCTTCTCTTCCTAGCCTTGCTTTGTGAATGGCTGATTTTAATACCCGGATGGTTTCATCATATACACGCACAGGAACAGGAAAAGGATGACGATCCTTGCCGCCATGCGCTAACGAAAAACGTGCTGGATCTGAAAACCGATAAGGTGCTCCGTGCACCACTTCAGAAACCATAGCCAGTGCCTGTACGGTCCTCGCCCCGACACCGGGGATTAGTAGCAATTCGGCAAAATCTTTTGGACCGCAATCGGCTGCTGCAGCAAGATTGCCATGCAATTTTTTTATCGAGATATTTTGCGCGCGCACCTCATGGTGACTTGGCATAATAAGATGTGGCAGAGTCAGTTGTGGTGTTTGTTTAAATTCATTGTCCTGTCCCAGTAACCTGGACAATTCGCTCATAATCTTTTCAGGACCCAGTAAATGCAAAAGTTCAATTTGTCCTGACCGTGATTTACTCGCACGGTGATCCGTAAGATTGATAATATTGCCTTGTGTGTGTCCTTCTATGGCTGTGTGCGGCGTCTCAATAAAACTTTCAAGGCCTTCCGAGAGCCAATGATAACGTCTTGCTTGTTTAGTGTTCCCATTCATACCCTGCTGGATAACGGCCCATTTTCCGTCATCGGTGACAACAAAACTATGCAAATAAAGATCGTAGCCATCTTGAATGGCAGCACTGTCGACTTTCGCAACTAATCTGCTGGATTGTGCCAGTTCATCCCCTTTCAATCCCACACGTTCACCAATTCTGATAAGTTCATGGGGTGTCTGACGGGAGTATTTCCCACGCCCGCCACATACATGAATACCAAGCTCGCCTGCTAAGGGAGTAAGACCTCTCTTTAAGGCGCCCATCACACTTGTTGTGATACCCGATGAATGCCAGTCCATTCCCATCACAGCGCCAAAGGACTGAAACCAGAAAGGATGAGCAAGTCTTCGCAATAATTCATCGCGTCCATAATGATGAATAATTGCTTCGCACATTACCGTTCCAAGTCTCGTCATGCGGTCGGACAGCCATTGAGGTACCTGTCCATAATGAAGAGGTAAGGTAGCATTGCCGGTTCTTTGGGCCATGGTTGATTTTAACGAGCTAGTGTTTTTAAGTTAAGCGAATTTTAGTAAATGGGGCCTGACTGTTAAAAGAAGGCCCATGATGTTGAATAATTTACAGGTAATATTCGCATCCTATCCGGATTTTGTAGCTGATAGAAATCGTATCAACTACATGGTTAGCCGCGTTCAATAACCAAGTGGTACTGCTACCTCGCTGATGAGTAATTTTAACTTTTAATCTATCCCGGCTTTTCGGACCACAATATCCACGACTGATTCCCGTCTTACGTGCTTGAACGGATTTTAAGTTGAAAAAGCCTTCTTGTCCGGTTATTACGAAAAAGGGTGTTTTGTGCACGCTAACCCATTAGTTGAATGGTTTGTATGGAAAAAGACATTGATGAACTGCGCTATGAACTGAATCATAGTATAGAATTGATCCCTATTATGGATGACATTGCTGTTATCTTGAAAGCACCCAAAAATTGTTGAGGGATAATCATGTCAGAGGATCAATTCCAGCCAAAAATTTTGGCGTTTGTAATGGCCGGTGGAGAAGGTAATCGCCTGCAACCATTAACTTCAGAACGTAGCAAGCCAAGTGTTCCTTTTGGCGGCCGTTATCGTATTGTTGATTTTGTGCTGAGTAATTTGATCAATTCAAATATACGCTGCATTTACCTATTGGTGCAGTATAAATCGCAGTCACTCATTGATCATATTCGCAAGGCATGGACAATTTCTCCCTTGATACCAGAACAGTTTGTAACCGTGGTTCCTCCACAAATGCATCGGGGTAGTTCATGGTTCAGTGGCACTGCCGACGCCGTTTATCAGAATATGAATTTGATCAAGGAGCACCAGCCTGACATCGTAGCAGTATTTGGAGCTGATCATATTTATCGAATGGATATCAGGCAAATGGTGAAATTTCACACGCAACGTCAGGCTGACGTTAGTGTCGCAGCGGTGCCTATACCCATTGAGCAAGCAACAAATTTCGGTGTCATTGAAACAGACCCCGAGGGCCGTATACGCGGATTTCAGGAAAAACCGGATCAGCCTGAGGCAATTCCTGCAGATTCTGGACAAGCTTATGTTTCCATGGGTAATTATTTGTTTGATACAAATGCTTTGATTGAGGCATTACAGAATATGCGCCGGCGGAATGAAACAGATTTTGGACAACATGTGCTACCGATGATGCTTGAGAGCCACAAACTGTTTGCCTATGATTTTTTTACTAATGAAGTACCTGACATCAAATCTTACGAAGAAAGAGGTTATTGGCGCGATGTGGGCTCGCTTGATGCTTATTTCGAGGCAAATCAGGATATGCTGGGAATGACACCACGTTTTGATATCTTCAATCCCCAGTGGCCGATTTACTCGAGTGGCTATCAAGGTCCGGTTGCACGGGTAATCGGCGGACAGATTGAAAACAGTTTGCTGGGTGCAGGCACTGTAATCAATCAGGCTCATGTCAGGAATTGCATTATATGTCGTGAATCATTCATCGAACCTGGCGTTGAACTGGAAGATTGCATCATCATGGACTATGTCAGAATTGGTGAAGGTGCAAAACTGCGCCGCGCTATTGTGGACTGCCATAACTTTATCGAAGTGAATTCTCGGATAGGTTACGATTCTGAAAAAGACCGACGACGATATCATGTTACACCCTCCGGCCTAGTAGTAGTGCCATTAGGTGATACCAGTTATTATGCCCGTGGCTCAAGAGGAAAGGGCGGAGGATACAATGAATAATAAAATCCACAAAAATAGCAAACCTTTCTCGCGCCTGTGGCCTGGCAAGTCATATCCACTGGGCGCTACCTGGGACGGTTCGGGTGTCAATTTCGCGCTCTTCTCGGAACATGCAGAAAAAGTGGAATTATGCTTGTTTGACCCGAAAGAGCAACTTGAGATTCAACGTATCGAATTACATGAGCAAACCGATCAGGTATGGCATATCTATCTTCCGGAGGCTCGTCCAGGCTTACTGTATGGCTATCGGGTGTATGGTCCTTACAAGCCTGAAGAAGGACATCGTTTTAACCCCAATAAGTTATTACTGGATCCTTATGCCAGGGATATCCTGGGAGCGCTGCGATGGAGTGATGCTCATTTTGGCTACGAAATTAATAACTCTCGCGAAGATCTGTCTTTTGACAGTACGGATAATTCACGTGATGTGCCGAAGGGTCGGGTAGTTGATCCTGCTTTCACTTGGGGTGATGATCAGCCACCCAATATACCCTGGCAAGAAACTGTTATTTATGAACTGCATGTTAAGGGTTTTACGCAGATGCATCCTGAGATAGAACAAGAGCTGCGTGGAACATACGCCGCACTGGCCACTGAGCCGGTGATCGAGCATTTCCGAAAGTTGGGTATCACCACCGTAGAGTTGATGCCGATCCATACTTTCATTGATGATCGCCATCTGGTAGAGAAAGGCTTGCGCAACTACTGGGGCTATAATTCCATTGGTTTTTTTGCGCCGGATAGTCGTTACTCTTCAACAGGTCTGATCAACGAATTCAAGACCATGGTCAAGATATTGCACGCTGCCAATATCGAGGTAATCCTGGATGTTGTCTACAACCACACAGCAGAGGGTAATCAATTGGGACCAACGCTGTCATTTCGGGGGATCGACAATGCCGCTTACTATCGCTTGATGCCGAATGATAAACGTTATTACATGGATTATACGGGTTGTGGCAATTCACTCAACATGATTCATCCCCGGGTCCTGCAACTGATCATGGACAGTCTGCGTTACTGGGTACTTGAGATGCACGTGGATGGTTTTCGCTTTGACCTGGCATCTGCACTGGCCCGGGGTTTACATGAAGTGAACCGCCTCAGTACGTTCCTGGATATCATTCATCAGGATCCGATTCTTTCTCAGGTCAAGCTGATTGCCGAACCGTGGGATCTGGGTGAAGGTGGATACCAGGTGGGTAATTTCCCGGTTGGCTGGACCGAATGGAACGGTAAATACCGTGATGCTGTGCGGGATTACTGGCGGGGCGAGGGAGGTGTCATCGACGATATTGGCTACCGCTTAACAGGCTCTAGCGACCTCTACGAGCATAGTGGTCGTCGCCCCTATGCCAGTATTAATTTTATTACAGCACATGATGGGTTTACTTTGCATGATCTGGTCAGTTACAACCAGAAGCATAATGAAGCCAATCTGGAAGATAATCGTGATGGAGAATCTCATAACCGGAGCTGGAACTGTGGTGTAGAAGGTGAAACCGATGATCCGAATATTCTTGAGTTGCGTATGCGGCAAAAGCGCAACTTTCTCTCAACTTTATTTCTTTCACAAGGTGTCCCGATGTTGTTGGCCGGTGACGAAATGGGGCGTAGCCAGCGAGGCAATAACAACGCTTATTGTCAAGACAACGAAATCAGCTGGATCAACTGGAAGTTGATTGAAGAAAATCAGGAATTAATGCAATTTGTCCAGAGCCTCATACAGTTCATTAGAGCGCATCCAGCTTTTCACCGGCACAACTTTTTTCAAGGACAAGTCATTAAGGGAACAAAGGATATCATTTGGCTCAATTGCAGTGGTCAAGAGATGGATGACGAAGAATGGACGAATAGTTACGCTCGTTCCCTGGGTCTCTATCTGGCGGGCTCAGCGATTATGATGCGTGACAAATATGGAAATCTGATTGAGGATGATGATTTTCTTCTACTGCTCAATGCGCACCATGAAGAAATTGCATTTTCCATACCGGATATTGCTGGAGAGCAAGAATGGCAAGTGGTTATCGATACCGTCAGCTCCACATTTCCAAAGGTGACGGAAAAGAATTACTATCATGGCGATAGCTATATCATGCAGGGGCGCTCTCTTGTTTTGTTAATGCATGTCAGAGAAAAAACCAAATAAAATGTCGCTTTAAATCCTCTACAGCCAGCAAACGTCAGCCCCGAGTCTATTGACATTTTATCTTAAGAAACAGTAAATTAAATGATTATCACATCATTTTTTTGTGAGCGGTAAGTTTTTTAGTCATTTTCACAAAAATTCCGAGAATAATTATTTCAAACGATGAGACTGCAAACGGTCAGTCAAACCTTGGGAGAATATTATGAATAGCTCTAAGTTAACCGAGACGCCGAAGAAGGAGAGGATTGATTGCCCCAGCCAGTCAGCCGGAACAGCGCATCTTGGGGCGAGAGTCAGCCAGGAAGGAGTGTGGTTTCGCTGTTGGGCACCCAAGCCGACTTCAGTCGAGGTAATTCTCGAGGGGAGAAATGAAGGATATCCTCTTACGAGAGAGGATAAGGGTTACTGGTCGGGACTGATCCGGGACGCTTCGGCAGGTATGACCTACCGCTATCGATTGGACGGGGAGCAGTGCTATCCGGATCCGTGTTCGCGATTTCAACCACAAGGCCCCCACGGACCTTCGTTGATCGTGGATCCCAGCACTTATGCATGGAGAGATCATGGATGGCCGGGAGTCAGGATGCATGGACAGGTGATCTATGAGATGCACGTGGGAACCTTCACCCTGGGCGGCACGTTTGACTCGGCCATCACCCAACTTGACGCCCTGAAGGAGCTCGGGATCACAGTCATTGAAATCATGCCGGTGGCGGAGTTTCCGGGTCGATGGAATTGGGGGTATGACGGGGTCGGGCTCTACGCTCCTTCTCACGTCTACGGTGATCCCCAAGCGTTGAAACGGTTCGTGGACGAGGCCCACCAGCGAGGGTTGGGAGTCATTCTCGACGTCGTGTATAACCATATGGGGCCGGATGGCAATTATCTGCCAGCGTTCGGCGATGAGTATTTCACCGACCGGTATGACAACGAATGGGGCCAGGCGATCAACTTCGACGGACCGGGATCGCAGGAGGTGCGGAAGTTTTTTATTGGGAATGCCTGTTATTGGATTGAGGAATATCACCTGGACGGGTTACGTCTGGATGCGGTTCATGCTTTTCATGATGCCAGTCCCATGCATGTCATCGCTGAGCTGTCCCAGGCGGCCAGGAAGGCGGCGGGAGCACGGTCGATCATCCTGGTGGCCGAATGCGAAGCCCAGTGGGTTTGGCTCATTCAACCGATCGCGCAGGGTGGATGGGGGCTCGATGCCGTGTGGAGCGAAGATTTTCATCACACGACTCGCGTGGCTGCCACCGGTCGCAGCGAAGGGTACTTCACTGATTACCGGGGATCGCCGCAAGAATTGATCTCTAGCGTGAAGCGCGGCTTTCTCTACCAAGGCCAGCGCTACCAGTGGCAAAAAAAATCGCGAGGCACCGTGGTGTCGCATGAACCGGCTGAGGGATTTGTATTTTTTCTGCAAAACCATGATCAGGTTGCTAATCAGTTGCGGGCAGATCGACTGCATACCAAGACCAGTCCCGGGATTTATCGTGCCTTGACCACGCTGCTGCTTCTGGCGCCCCAAACTCCCATGCTCTTCATGGGACAGGAGTTCGGAGCCTCCTCCCCCTTTCATTATTTTGTCGATTTTCCTCCCGGTAAATTGGCCGCAGATATTCATCAGGGACGCAAGCAGTTTCTCGCACAATTTCCCAGTTACGGCTCGCCGGCCGCACAGGCAAATATTGTCGATCCATCCGATCCCTCGGTTTATGAACGTTCGCGACTGGACCTGTCCGAGCGGGAGCGCCATGCCGAATGGTATGCCTTGCACCGGGACCTCCTTCGCCTCCGGCGCGAAGATCCGGTAATTGCGCAACAAGCGCGCGAAGCAGTTGATGGAGCTGTGCTGGGCACCCAGGCGTTTCTTTTGCGATACATGGGACGCGACGGGGACGACCGCCTATTGCTCGTCAATCTGGGAGCCGATCTGCCCTATCAACCTGCGCCTGAGCCCTTGCTGGCTCCGCTCGTCGGGCGCTCCTGGTCGTTCGTCTGGTCGAGCGATGCCCCCAGTTATGGAGGCCCGGGTGTCATTGAGCCATTGACCGAGCAGGGCTGGAGACTGCCCGCAGGATCTGCGATCCTGTATGCCGCCGCACCGGCTTAAGCCAGAATCGATTCGTGAATTCAGAAGAGGAGTTAAATAACGATGGCGATGGATATGTCACTAGGTAACGATGCCATAATATTAACTGTTCCGCGTGACCAGCTACCCGACGCCGACGCCTTCCTTTCCAAGGAATGGCTGGTGACGAACGGACTCGGCGGCTATGCTTCCTCGACACTGCTAGGGGCTCCGACGCGACGGTATCACGGATTGTTTGTGCCGGATCTGCCGGCGCCCTGGGGACGTACGGTTTTGATGCCCCGATTCGACGAAGAAGTCATCGCCGACGGAGAATCCTTGCTCATCAGCGGGGTAGAATACGAAGATGGCCGCTTGGTGAGCGATCTTCCGCGACTGCTCACAGAGTTCAGTCGCGAGTGGCAGACGCCCGTCTGGCGCATGGCGATCAGAGGACGACATTTGGAAAAGCGAATCATCATGCCGCGCGGCCGTAACACAGTGTATGTGGAATACCGTCTGCTCGAGGGTAAACCGCTACAACTCCGGCTCCGGCCATTCCTGGCTTTCCGCAAGCTCGACGCGAAGATCAGTGAAGGTGAGCAACCAGCCTTTCCGCCGATCCTCCTCGATGGGCGCTTTGAACTCTGGTTCTGCGAAGATGCTCCGCCCTTACGAATGTGCATCAGACCGCCAGACGGGCACTTTGTAGAGGCCGCAGTCACCAGTCGCGGTGTCTGTTATCGCGTCGATCGGGATCGGGGATCCGAATGCATCGAGGACCTGTCAAGTCCTGGTTATTTCACTGTCGAGCTGACGCCGGATCGGCCCGTATCCTTCGTGGCCAGTACCGAATCCTGGGACCAACTCGAATACGAAGCGCAGGCCATCGTTGAGGCAGAAGTTCATCGACTGAGCGCCTTGCTGGCGCATGTCGATGAATCGGCGGAAGACGGCATGGAACGATGGCTGACGTTGGCAGCTGACCAATTCATCGTCATTCCCGCATCCCGTGTCGATACGCATGCGCTCCACTCATCCGGTGACAAACCCCACACGATCATCGCCGGGTATCACTGGTTTACCGACTGGGGACGCGACACCATGATCAGTCTCGAGGGATTGACACTCTGCACCGGTCGTTATCAGGAGGCTCGGTCCATTCTGCGAACCTTCGGCCGCTACGTGCGGGACGGCTTACTTCCAAATCTCTTTCCAGAAGGGCAACGACAAGCCCTCTACCATACGGTGGACGCCACGCTGTGGTATTTCCATGCCCTGGATCGCTATTACAGAACGACTGGCGACCGCGAGACGCTGCGGGTTTTGCATCCGGTGTTGGTCTCTGTAATCGACCACCATGTGAAGGGAACGCATTTTGGCATCAAGGTCGACCAGCATGACGGCCTTCTATATGCTGGTGCGGACGGCTATCAGCTCACCTGGATGGATGCCAAGGTGGGCGATTGGGTCGTGACGCCACGACGCGGCAAGCCGGTCGAAATCCAGGCCCTCTGGTACAACGCGCTGTGCTGTATGGCCGATTGGGGACCTGTGGTCGGTGAGCCTTCCGAGCGCTGGACGGTTATGGCCAGCCACGCGGCGCAGTCGTTCAATCGCCGTTTCTGGGATCCCAAGCTGGGGTACTTGCTGGACGTTGTCGATGGAGAACTGGGCGATGATAGCAGCCTGCGTCCGAACCAGATCCTGGCGATCTCGCTTCCCCATCCAATTTTGGAAGAAGTGAAATGGCGCCCCGTGATCGATGTAGTGGCAGACCGATTGCTGACCCCGGTGGGATTAAGGAGCCTGGATCCGGCTCATCGGGATTATAAACGGACGTATTTCGGCGATCTTCGAGCAAGAGATGCAGCCTACCACCAGGGTACGGTCTGGGCTTGGTTGATCGGTCCCTTCATCGACGCATGGCTCAAAATTTATGGGGACCTTCCCCAGGGACGCCGCATGCTGGAGGGGTTTCGAGCGCATCTCCTGGATGGAGGTATTGGTACCATTAGCGAGATTTTCGATGCGGAGCATCCCTACTATTCTCGCGGTTGCATCGCACAGGCCTGGAGTGTAGCAGAGGTTTTGCGAGTCTGGCGGAAGACCAGAAAGAGAGACTGACGGCTGGGCTGTAGGTTCGCGCGGTGTATAGACGAGAAAATATAAGTTTATGAATACACTGATTAATCAATTCGTAAACAAGCCTAATATTCTATCTCGCGGATTTTGCTATTGCTTATGCACTATTTGCTTATGGCGTTGGTTCTGCAGCACTGTTCTGGTTTCTATGTCTTTTACCGCTTCATCACTGAGCTCACCGTTCCAGACTCCTACCAGCAGCATCTTGAAAGTAGCAATAGGTTATGCCGGAGGCTGGCGGCACCTGATGCAGGCGTGTAATGCGGTACGATTACTTGCCCTATCGGTTTCCAGTCAATCAATTGATCTATTTGATTCAGAAAATTCTCTTTGCTGATACGGCAAATTCTGAGAAACTCATAGTGATTACTTTCTCATAGTGATTGCTTCAATAAATTGATTTAAAACATAATCATATCATTTTATGCAATTAAGCTTGCTTTTGCTCCGGGATAATAGACAGGTGGGAGTTTATTTGGTATATCAGCCAATTAACCAAAGGCGGGATAGCCTCAAAGGCGTATCGTAAAGGATATGACCATTACGACGGGCGCGGCAAGATCAAAGGCAGAGGCAGCATTGAAAAGCGGCCGGAAGTGGTCGATAAAAGAACCACATTGTCGATTGGGAAGGAGATACCATGCTAGGGAAAGGAATAGCGGTTGGAATTTGCCGGGTATGCCATCCTTGCGAATAAATTGAATGCGGCAATATATTTTGCACCTCCCTATATATCTTGGGAGCGCGGTACAAATGAAAACAAAACGGACTGATAAGGCAGTACTTTCCAAAAGAAACTGACTTCAGGTGATTAATGATCAGATTAAACAGGCTATGGATCGGCTAAACAATCGGCCTCGTATGACCAGAGGTAACATGTCACCTAATGAATTATGTTGGGGGCAGCATGAGAATCGTATTTGCTGCGGAAAAAACTCTGATGAAATTTTCCATTGTTTCAGGGAATAACAAAGAAATGAAACTTTCAATTTTGATTAAAGCGCTTAATGAAGAAGAATTGATTGCCAGCTGTCTAGATGCAGCTTTAGCTGAGATACAGAAAATTGGCGACGGTGAAGTCATCTTGATTGATTCACTTTCAAGCGATCGGACGGTGGAAATTGCACGACGCTATCCAGTAGGGATTATTCAGTTTTCTCACAAAACCGATTGCGGATGCGCTTCCGCCGTTCAGTTGGGCTATCAGTATGCACGCGGCGAATACTTGTATTTATTAGATGGCGATATGGTCATGCAATCTGGCTTCTTAATAGAAGCGATGAGATATCTTGAATCCAATCCCGATGTTGCGGGTGTTGCCGGAAAACTAATTGACACGCATATACAAACTCTGGCCGATAAACGGCGTGCTTTCGCCGCATCTGCATTACAGCAAAGCGAGGAAGTGGGACAACTTGACGGAGGTGGCCTTTACCGCCGCAAAGCAATTGAATCTGTTGATTATCTTGCACATCGATGGCTCCCGGCTTGTGAAGAAGCGGAACTTGGCGCTCGATTGAGAGCCAACGGCTGGCGTTTGGTTCGACTGCCATATGTCGCGGTGCATCACACGGGTCACTCGGAAAGCAATTTTCAAAGGCTGAAACGATTATGGCGAAATCGCCGCATGCATGCCTACGGCATGTATCTTCGTACCGCGTTTGGGCAACCATGGTGGTGGTTTTGTGTACGTCAAACGTGGTTCGTATTTGCTGCCCCCATACTCCACTTGACCGCAGTGATATTTGCAATCATTGCGGCGTATTGGGGAGCAATGGCGTTCATGCCGGTATTTATTATCGCTGAATGCCTGGTCTGGTTGGTTGGAATTACTATTTTGGCAATCAGAAAAAAAAGCTTGGCCGATGCACTACTATCCGCTTGCGCCTGGAATCTCTACATGATTGCTGCTGTGCTTGGGGCTATGCGGCCGATACCTGATCCATCGATACCTATTGATGCACAAGAACTCACGAGCAATAGCACACCAATAAATTCTCAGAGAGACTTTTGCAAAATCTTCTATTTTTTAAAGAAGCGCTATAAATTCGGAATTTCTGACAATTGATCAGGTAATGTTTGTGTAATTTGTGGGTAAACTAGCCAGTATCTTGCCAGTCGCCTTCCCAGGCAATCGCTCATGTGTCGTATGAATCACTGGGTTTCCGAAGATAAAAATTATTTGAGACCTTACATGGACACCCACAATTTGCCAGGCATTCAATTGCTGATGATGAATTGGTTTAGATTGCAGCCATACATTCGGATTACTATTGGACGTGCCCCTATCCCTGATGGAATTCGCTAAATAACCCCTGATCATTGCAGCGCACTCGAAGTGCCAGGTCTCGTTAAGGTTAAGCTATTTACGGTCTTACCAAATTCGCCATCATGTCATGATTGCCCTAGCAATCGGTGGTAAATTGTCCTTAATTTATGCTACTTATCCGTTTTATAGATCGTTGATCAAATTGGCTTCAATAATAATCGCACTGGCATGAGGTCAGCTTTGACTTTGAATGAGGTACTTAATCAAAATAGAAAAATAACCCATATTAATTCTAATGCCCTCATTTTTAAAAAATATTTTTAGTTAATTTTCCCAGGTATTGTGTCGCTTCCCTCATCAACCTGCGGCCAACTATTCGTTGATCAGTTATTTCTTTAATATTTAGGAGGTAATCATTCAAAGAAATGTTTCGCATTCTGCAGATAATACTGTTTCAATTAAGCGCATTGCCAATGCCATCGCGGCAGTCTTTATTTTCATCTAAGCAGCCTACCAGCTCGCTAAATCCCGATGTTAATTTTAATACTTCCATTCTTAAATCAGATCCTTTCAGAATGTTAGGACCCTCATGCCCAAGTAATAATCTTTAATATGAGATCGATCATTATTTAATACCCCAGTATGAAAATAATTGTTTTACTTAATGGCAAACTTTTTCTGTACGCTGTTTATCTATTGGGAAACTGCAGAACTAAACGTTGTTAATCTTCTTTGATGTTTTATTTTTTATCGTTAAAAATTGTACTGATCATGTGGAAGGGTAAAGAATACTTCTTTATCGAAAGGAGCAATTAACATGATCAAAAAAGTTAAGATTATTGAAAAAAGGTTTCAAAGGAGCAATCTCTGAGTATCTTATTGTTTTAAATGAGAATGCAACTGATGAAGATTATTATGATTTAGCTTGGGAGTTTGCAATTGATGAACTTATAGTGAATCCGACCCGTAAAATTGATTATGAATTTGAAATCTGATTATATTCACCCTGAATAAGAATATGTATTTATTATAGAACCCATGCCGATGGCTTCTGGTTGCATTTATTTATGGTTATGTTAGAGAACTAACAGAGATTACTTCAACATTGAAGAATAATAGGCACCTTTTTAATAACTGAAGTAATTATGATGATTTATCAAGCAAAAACAGCAAAAAATCTGGAAGAACTCAT